>JBDUCQ010000172.1:0-5207 GCA_040003385.1 Ginsengibacter sp.
TGGAAACGAGAATGAGAACTCCATTGTCTTTCTCTTTCGTCCCGATCCCCCAACCCCTTAAATATTTTAGGGATACTTCAGCAATATCATACCCCTGCAAATCTGGTACAGTAATGATAACAATCGCAGATGAAGTGCTGTCATTGTAGGCTTCCAGCTTTTGTTCCAGTGCATCACGCTGGAATGGCTCGAGCATATTCCCAAAATCATTGACAGCTCTTGGGGGTTGCGGCATCTTTTCAATCACCTGGCCGAAAACAACACCTGCCGATAAAAATATAATTATGAAAAGAAATTTCTTCATGTATAGAGGGTTACCCGGCTACCTGCCAAATATTATTTCATCAGGGAGTTCATTTTTGTCGATCTCTTTATTATAAGGAAAATGCAGATGCAGTGCATCTCCAATTTGATCAACACAGGTACTGATCCCATCAGCGTAATTTTCCCGGTTGAAATGATGGATAATAGTGTTCACGCTTGCGGTCCAGAATTCTTTGCCTGTTTTTTCATGAATCCCGATATCCCCGTATATAGCAAGCTGCCGGTCTTTCAGGGCAACATAGACAAGCACCGCATTCCGATCCTGCGTTTTCTGCATATCCAGTTCTGCAAAAATTTCATAAGCCCTGTCGAGGGGGTCCATGAATTTACACCTGCTCTCTGCAAATACCCTTACTTCGCCACTCGTTTTCATTTCTGCTTGGCGGATGGCATCAACAATTTTTTTACTTTCTTCTTCAGAAAATAATTTTTTTCTTTTAAACAGGGAGAACATACTAATCCTGATTTATTTGATATCAAAATTCATATCAGGAACTTTCTCGCTTCCGGGATCAGATTTATAAAATGGTTTTTCGTGATACCCGAACAACCCGGCGAAAATATTATTAGGAAAAGTTTTGACTTTTAAATTGTATGTCTGAACTGCTCCATTGTAGTCTTTGCGCGCAACATTGATCCTGTTTTCAGTTCCTTCTATCTGGGCCTGGAAATCCTGGAAGGCCTTGGTAGTTTTTATATCAGGATAATTTTCCACCACTGCCAGCAATTTACTGAATGAACTTTGTAAACCGGCCTGTGCCTGTTGATAAGCTTCCAGTGATTTTGGATCATTAATGTCCACATTTATTGAAGTTGCTTTGGCTCTTGCATTGACAACATCTGTCAAAACAGATTTTTCAAAATTTGCCGAGGCAGAAATAGTTTTTATCACACTGTTATAAAGGTCATTCCTTCTTTGATAGTTGGTTTCCACATCACCCCATTTAGATTTGACTTCCTGGTCTACCCCGATTAAACCATTGTAAGCACCGCAACCCCAAAAGAGTAAAAGGACAACAACACCTAAAATGACAAATAAGCCTGTTCTTGATTTCATTTTTTTAAATTTTTAATATAAGAATTAAAGATAATTTTTAATATACAATTGCAAAGATGGATAAAAATAGGGAGAACGACGTATTAAAGAGGTTTGGGTGTTGGGGTTAGATGGTTTAGATGGTTTTGGAAGTTTAGGAGTTTAGGAGTTTAGAAGTTTAGGAGTTTAGTATAGCGGCAATACCAGGCAAAGTTTTCCCTTCAAAATATTCAAGCAGCGCCCCACCCCCCGTTGAAACAAAACTGACCTTATCTGCAAGGTGAAACTGGTTGATGGCTGATACACTGTCACCACCACCGATCAGGCTGAAAGCACCCCCGATCGTAGCATCTGCAACTGCTTCAGCCACAGCCTTTGTTCCGGCCTGGAATTTTTGCATTTCAAATACGCCCATGGGACCGTTCCATAAAATGGTTTTACTTTCTAATATTACATTGCGGAAATATTTTATGGCTTCGCTGCCAATATCCAACCCCATCCAGCCATCTTCGATGTGGTCATTGCTCACCACTTTTGTATTGGCATCGGAAGCAAATTTGTCTGCCACCACACTATCAACAGGCAGATAGATGACCACATTTTTTTCTTTCGCTTTCGCTAATATTTCCCTTGCAAGGTCGAGCTTATCAGTTTCGCACATGCTGCTACCGGTTTCTTTACCCTGTGCCTTTAAAAATGTATAAGCCATTCCACCGCCAATGATTATGTTGTTGGCTTTGTGAAGAAGATTTTCGATGATGAGAATCTTATCGCCTACTTTTGCACCGCCGAGAATTGCTGTAAAGGGCTTCGAAGTATCGTGCAGCACTTTTTCTGCGCTTGACACTTCAATTTCCATGAGGAGTCCAAACATTTTTTTTTCGGCAGGAAAGTATTTAGCCACAATAGCTGTTGAAGCATGCGCCCTGTGGGCAGTACCAAATGCATCATTCACGTATACATCGCCGAGCTTGCTGAGCTTTTGTGCAAAATTTTCGTCTCCCTTTTCTTCTTCTTTGTAAAAGCGGAGATTCTCCAGCAGTAAAACTTCACCCGGCTTCAAATTTTTGGATTTGGTAATTGCGTCCTGCCCTATGCAATCATTAGCAAACAGAACCTTTGCCGGCTCCAGCAATTCCTGTAGATGTGGGAGCAAATGCTTTAACGAATATTTTTCAGACGGACCGTCTTTTGGTCTTCCAAAATGTGACATGAGAATCACGCTACCGCCGTCATTCAGTACCTTTTTAACTGAAGGCACTGCTGAACGCATCCTCGTGTCATCCATTATCCTGAATGAATCGTCAACGGGTACATTGAAATCCACGCGGATCAATGCTTTTTCACCCTTAAAATTATGGTTGGAAAAATTACTCATAAATGGAGGGAATTTATAAAGTATGGGTATCGGAGGTTTAGAAGGTTAGCTTAATCCCAATGACCCATTGCCTTAATGACTAACTGACCAACTTCATAACTGATACTTGATACCTCCTGCCTACTTTTTATTGAACAAGCTATCAAAATATTGAACAGTTCTGACCAACTGGGAAACATAACTCATTTCGTTATCGTACCAGCTTACAGTTTTAACCATTTGCTGCTCTCCAACCGTGATCACTTTGGTTTGTGTGGCATCAAAGAGTGACCCGAATGTAATTCCAATAATGTCGGTGCTTACTATCTCATCCTCGTTATATCCAAAGCTCTCATTGGAAGCTGCCTTCATAGCTGCATTCACTTCCTCAATGGATGTTTTTTTATTCAGGATTACTGTAAGTTCTGTCAATGAGCCGGTTATCGTAGGCACTCTTTGAGCGCTTCCATCAAGCTTTCCCTTTAATTCAGGCAGTACAAGGCCTATTGCCTTTGCGGCACCGGTGCTGTTCGGAACAATGTTGGCGGCAGCAGCACGGGCTCTTCTCAGATCTCCTTTAGGATGGGGAGCATCAAGTGTGTTCTGATCATTTGTATATGCGTGTATTGTGGTCATAAAGCCTGCCACAATCCCGAAGCTGTCATTCATAACTTTCGCCATAGGTGCCAGGCAATTTGTAGTACAGGATGCACAAGAGATGATCGTTTCACTGCCATCAAGTATGTTGTGATTTACATTGAACACTACGGTTTTCAAATCCCCGGTGGCCGGAGCAGAAATCACCACCTTTTTAGCTCCTGCTTTGATGTGCGCTTCAGCTTTATCTTTATCAGTGAAAAAGCCCGTGCTTTCAATCACCACATCTACATTGTGAGAACCCCATGGTATCAGAGACGGATCTTTTTGCGCATAAATCTTAACTTCTGCACCGTCAACCACGATTGAATTTTCGGTACTTTTTACTTCACCGTTAAAACGGCCTTGCGCACTGTCATATTTTAACAGGTGTGCCAACACCGCAGGACTTGTAAGATCGTTTATCGCCACCACATCAATCCCTTCCATATTGTAGATCTGCCTGAAAACCAGGCGCCCTATGCGTCCAAATCCGTTGATAGCAACCTTAACTGTGCTCATAACTAATAGTTTAAATTAAATTTTCGAGTGGCAAAATTACGATAGTGTAGATAATTCATCAGATTATTTTTGTAAGAGAAAATGACAGCCAACCAGTGATTAATTTGACTTTCCGAGGAGAACCTAAATGCAAAACCCCCAGGCTGTGGCTTAGGGGCTTACCGGGAATTCTCATAAATTACCTAAAAAACAATCCATAAGAATACTTTAAAGTATGGATGCCCGGACTCGATGCTAACTTAATAAAACATAAATATTAGCTCCACTGTGGTTACAGGTCGAATTTAATGACTTACATCTCTTTTTAAATATTTAAACCGCATTGGATCTCATAGTATTTAGGTATTGAGATACTTACATTTGTAATGACTTAGAATCAATAACTTTTTCTCTAATTCAATATTTCAATGTTTAATAGATTTATTGCTTCGCAATTCAAAAAGCCATCAGGGCTTTTTGGAATATTTAGTTCCAATATAATGATTAAGGGCAATAAGGATAAGTACGTTAAAATAATAAAAGATCTAGACATTCAACCTGGTGAAAAATTATTAGAAATTGGCTATGGTCCTGGCGTTGGCTTAAATATGATTGCTCAGAAATGCCCATCATGTACAATTCATGGGATTGATTTCTCTAAATTAATGTACAAAAAAGCCAGTAAGTATAATATACTCTTCACAGATCGAGGTAACATGTTACTGCAATATGGTGACTTTTTAAATACATCTATCAATAGTAACAACTATGATAAAATTTTTTGTTTGAATGTTATTTATTTCTGGAATGATTTGAAAGAACCTTTTAGAAAAGTATTATCCCTTTTAAAGCCAGCAGGAACATTTTATATTTTTATGGCTGATAGTGCTTCATTGAAAAAGGCACCTGATGATGTATTTAATAAATATTCTATTGAACAATTGGTTGAGTCACTCAAATCATCAGGATTTTCAGAAGTATTTCAATATTTTGATAAAGGATACTATATAAAAGCTAAGAAATAGAAGCTTTAATACGCTATTTCAAAATTGGTTTACGCCTCAAATATTTTAAGAAGTTCAACCCTAATCCAGGCAGATAAAGGATTTAATCAAACTTCTCTATGGTACATAATACCGAACGATCAACATTTACAGCATGCTATATGCCCAGGAAAATTTTCTATAAACAGACAGTTGAAGATTTATACAAGGCAGAATCAGGGAAAAATATCTTAAGACATTTGAGGGCAAAAAATTCATACAAAAACAATTATCTTTGCCGTCCCTTTCAAAAATTGCCGCGTTGGTCAAGGGGTTAAGACGCCTCCCTTTCACGGAGGAATCACGGGTT
>JBDUCQ010000006.1:0-49539 GCA_040003385.1 Ginsengibacter sp.
GTGATCAAATTCGCGGGCGACTCAGGGGATGGTATGCAGTTAACCGGCAGCCAGTTCACCAATAATACCGCCATGCTCGGCATTGATTTGGCAACATTCCCGGATTTCCCGGCAGAAATAAGGGCACCGCAGGGAACTCTTCCAGGCGTGAGCGGTTTTCAACTCCGTTTTTCAAGTGACAGGATCTTTACGCCTGGTGACACCTGTGATGTATTAGTGGCCATGAATGCAGCCGCATTAAAAACAAACCTGCAAGGATTGAAACGCAATGGCATAATTATCGCCAACGTCGATGGGTTTGATGCAAAAAATTTAAGGCTGGCCAATTACCCTGATGGTGTGAATCCCTTGGAAAATGACAGCCTGGAAGGATACCGGTTAATCAGGATGGACATCACTAAAATGACCCGTGAGTCACTGAAAGAATTTGAGATGGGAGTGAAGGAAAAAGACAGGGCAAAGAATATGTTTGTTCTCGGCTTTTTATATTGGATGTACAACCGGAATATGGAAAATACCATTCAATTCCTGAAAGAAAAATTCGGGAAAAAACCAGACATACTCAACAGCAACATCAAAGCACTACAAGCAGGCTACAATTTTGGTGATACCACAGAAACTTTTACTTCGAGATACACGGTAGAAAAAGCAAAAATGCCCCCAGGCAATTACCGCAGCATTATGGGAAACCAGGCGTTGGCTTACGGGCTCATAGCCGCATCGCAGAAAAGCGGGTTGCAATTGTTCCTGGGCTCTTATCCCATAACCCCGGCTAGCGATATACTCCATGAACTGAGCCGACATAAAGGTTTCGGAATAAAAACATTCCAGGCTGAAGATGAGATTGCTGCAATTACTTCCGCAATAGGTGCTGCTTACGGTGGTAGCCTTGGTGTTACTGCTACGAGTGGTCCGGGTATGGCATTGAAAGCTGAAGCGATGGGACTTGCGGTGATGCTGGAAATACCATTGTTGATATGCAATATTCAAAGGGGTGGCCCTTCAACAGGATTGCCTACCAAAACAGAGCAAAGCGATTTGTTACAGGCATATTATGGGAGAAATGGGGAGTGCCCTATGCCAATAATCTCGGCATCAACCCCCAGCGATTGTTTCAATGCTGTGTATGAAGCGGTACGAATTTCAGTGCAGCACATGACTCCCGTAATTTTTTTAAGCGACGGCTATATTGCAAATGGAGCTGAACCATGGCAATATCCTAAAACAGATGATTTGCCTGCCATAGAAGTTAATTTCAAAACCGAACTTGGACATCATGAAGAAATTTTTCAGCCTTACTTAAGGGATGAAAAATTGGTTCGTTCGTGGGCCATTCCAGGTACCAGGGGACTGGAACACCGGGTAGGTGGACTTGAAAAACAAAACATTACGGGCAACGTAAGCTATGACCCCGACAACCACCAGCTCATGGTGAAGATCAGGCAGGAGAAAGTTGACAAGATCGCCTCATACATTCCTGAGCAAAAACTTGACAATGGAGCCGATAAAGGAAAGGTGCTCGTTTTGGGATGGGGAAGCACATACGGTGCAATTAAAAGTGCTGTTGCCGAACTGATAGCAGAAGGTAAATCCGTTTCGCATGTGCATCTCCGTTATATAAGGCCTTTTCCAAAAAATCTCGGTGACATCATTCACAATTTCGAACATGTACTGATTCCCGAACTAAACAATGGCCAGCTTATCAGGATCATCCGTGACCAGTATCTTGTTGATGCTAAAGGTTACCATAAAATTATGGGCGTTCCACTCACGAAGCATGAGATGGTGGATGAGATCAAAAAATTATTGGCGTAATATTTTCTTTAGCTTTCAATCAGGGAATGTTTTAATAAAGTAAATATTTATGATCTTAGTAAATCATTTTTCATTCAGCACATAAAAACTATTCGAGTTGGAGAAGCGACAAAAAGTTTAGATTGTTTCAGCCTAGAAACGCTTTGGACAAAGGAGATGTTTGCCCATTTTAGGACGTCCGTCCAGTGTACTTCTGAAATCATGACCCGAACCCCCACCTCCATTCCCAAATTTGTAACCAATCTTTAAGTTGATGGTGAAGTAATGATCATTGTCTTTGGGATCACCGCGCTGGCCACCAGGCCTGGCTGTTGTAGTATTTGATGGAGTATTCGGCCTTACACGGTTGTTTAAAATCAGCGCATTTGTTAAATTTGTACCACTCAGATATTTGGAAAAGAGCGCAGGCTCAATATAAGTGGTGCTAACGTCGTCGAGGTAATCGGTGTTGAGCTTCCTGGTAATGTATTCCAGGCGAAAGTTGAATGCATTAGACAGTTGGTACCGGATGCCCGCACCAAGTGGAATATTTAGCTGGTTGAGTTTGTATTCTCTCCTTTCCGGAAATTCCTGGAAACCCTGCCCTTCTGTGTGTAGTGGCCGCAAATCGATCCATTGCCCATTTAGCATCGCTTGCGGATTGAAATGAAAATATCCAAATCCTCCAAGTACATAAGGTGATACGGCCGCATCAGGATCAGCTGACCCTACAAGCACAAGCGGATGCAATTCAAGGGTAATCGTCACCTCTGATATAGCGCTCCTGAAGCTTAGGTTCCTGGTATAACGCCCGATGGCAGAGCCCTTCACATTTTCTAACAAGCTATCATTCGATTTGACCCCACCTCTTGTAGCTTCCAGGCGCACGGAAAAAAGGTCCAGAAAAGTAGTGGAAAAGTACACGCTTCCATAAAGCTTTGTATTTTTAATATTGAAATCTTTTGCACCCGTCTGGCCATTCCCCCTTCTTCCACCGAGGTCGGTAAAAGCATTCATCGGACCTAAAGAGATCCCTGCTTCAAATGAAAAAGGTTTTTCCTCGACATTAAAGAATTGAGCATCGGTTCTTTGACCAATCAGCAAAAAACAAGCGATCAAAAAACCATTCAATTTCATTATTAGCCAGTTTGAACAGAGGGTAGTTTCAATAATTCAGGAATTCTAATTTACAACAAAACGAATATTTGAAGATAAAATTTTGGCGATGCTATTGTAGCCCAAATGCCAGCCATTCACAAAAAATGGATTTAAAAGATAACCATCATCAAAAACACACATTTTCATTTAACGCCTGGTGGACGTTTTATATGGGAAAACATATCCCACCTTAACATTTAATGAGAAAAAGTGATCATTCCTGCTTGAATTACCACGCCTGTCGCCAGGTGATACATATTGCCTGTCAGGATGTTGTGGATCCTGGCCCGCCCTGTTGTTCAATGCAAGTGCATTGGCAAGATCATCACCGGATAAATATTTCTGAAAAAGTGTGGGATCGATATAAGTGGTGCTGACATCATCCAGGTAGTCAGTAAATAATTTCCTGAAAAGAAAGTCAAGACTCAAATTAATATTATCAGAAACCTGGTACCTGGCGCCGATCCCAAAAGGGATATCGATCTGAGTTTTATGATAGACCTTCCTGTCCGGGTATTCAGAAAATCCCTCTCCTTCAGTGCGAAGGGGTTGCAGGTTGATCCATTGGGAATTCAACTTGGTTTGCGGATTGAAATGAAATACTCCAAGGCCAGCCAGGATATACGGTGAAAAAGCGTGGCTTACATACACGGGTCCTGCATTTCCGAACAAGGTCAACGGATAAACTTCTCCCAGCACATTCACTTCAAAGATTTTACTTCTGAAGCTTAGGTTTCTTGAATACCTGTCAATGGCAGTTGATTTAACATCAACAAGGTCGGCATCGCTGGCCTCAATCTTTCCAAAGTTCACATCCAGCCTGACTCCAAAAAGATTTTTATAAAGCACTTTGCCATAAATGCCCGCGTTTAAGTTGGTATTTTTAAAATTCAAATCTTTCAATCCCCTCGCACCATTTCCTTTCTTTCCCCCGATATCAGTTAGGCTGTTCATTGGGCCAAAGGAAATACCTGCTTCGTATACGGTTGGTTGATCGAAATAGTCAAAAGTTGTTTTTTGAGAATAACCAATGCAACTGGTGCCCAAAGTCATTACTATTAATAGAGTGTTGAATTTCATCATAAGTTTATGTTTTGAAGATAGAGGTAGCTTAAATGTGGTTTCTAACTTACAAAGAAAACGATTTTTCTTTGAATAAATTACGTGTTGTTGATAATCGCAAAATACTTACACACAACCCGTATGCCACAAATATTGCATTTTGGATTTCTTGCCATGCAGATATACCTGCCGTGAAGTATCAGCCAGTGATGTGCTTTATGAACAAGGTGTTGTGGTAAATGGCGAATGAGTTGTTTTTCTGTTGCCCATGGAGTTTTGGCATTCGTTGTTAGTCCAATTCTTGCTGCCACCCTGAAAACGTGTGTATCTACGGCCATATTGGGTTGCTGATCGATGACGGAAGTAATCACATTGGCCGTTTTTCTTCCAACTCCCGGCAGCATCATCAATTCAGTGACGGTCATCGGTATTTCTCCATTAAAAATTTCGGCCGACATTTTTGCCATCTCTACCAGGTGCCTGGCCTTGCTGTTGGGGTATGAAATACTTTTTATCAATTCATATACCTCAGCAATATTTGCGTCCTTTAATTCAGCCAGGCCGGGAAAATGTTTAAAAAAGGCAGGAGTGGTCTGATTCACCCGCTTATCAGTACATTGGGCTGATAACATAACGGAGACGAGCAGTTCGTAGGTATTTTTGTATACAAGCTCTGTGGAAGGGTCAGGGGAATGCGTAAGGAAATAGTTGATCACATAATCATACCGTGCCCTTTTTGTCATAATAAAAAATCCCGCCATTTTAAGGCAGGATCTATTAAGTTAATGAATTTTTTTAATGTTCGTGAAGATGAGTGACTGTTTTTTTACCATACCGCAACAGCTTTTTTACAACCTGTTCGCGTGGAGAAAATTCAATCGAATTCAGTTTTTCCCGTGCGGAGGCGATCACTTTAAATGTTTCACGCAAAGAGAAATCTGTTTCCAGTGCAGCCTTTATTAAAGCTGATTTTTTCGGGGAAGTTTCCTTGTACAGATATTGTACCAGATCTTCCGGAGTAAAGATATGCATAGGCAAGATGAATGCTTTAAGAGATTATTATCCAATGAGTTTAATATCCAATTCAGTATATAAACGCACCCTGAAGCAAGATATTGTATTAATACGGCCTATTTTGTCATATTTGAGCCATTATTAACGATAAAAAGATCTTCATTGTCTCTTTTCATCATGTATTTTTCGCGGGCATATTTTTCTAAGGTGGAGGGATTCGATTTTAGCAATTCCAGTTCTTTTTTAGTGTCGTTGATCTGTGTATCCATATTTTTTTCACTCTGTTCCAATTGCTTCAATTCATTGATGCGTTTTAACTGGTAGGGGATATCATTGCGGTCAAAAAAAACCATCCACACAACAAATGCCAGCAGGGTTATAAAATATTTGTTCCTTACCCAGGATGGAAGCAAAGAAAAAAAATTCATTGATCATTTATTAAGGTGTAAAAAAAAAGGCATAGCCTTATTTCCCAAAGCTAATTTTTCCTTTCGGATATATGGCACTTTCACCTAGCATTTCTTCAATTCTTATCAATTGATTGTACTTCGCGATCCTGTCTGTACGACTCGCGGAACCCGTTTTGATCTGTCCGCAATTGAGGGCAACCGATAGATCGGCAATTGTGGTATCTTCTGTTTCCCCGCTTCTGTGACTCATGATCGTATTGTACCCGTTGGTTTGTGCAAGGCTCACGGCGTTGATGGTTTCGGTAATTGTTCCGATCTGGTTCACCTTTACCAGCAATGCGTTCCCGATTCCTTTGTCAATTCCTTTTTGTAACCTGATCACATTTGTAACAAACAGGTCATCACCTACAAGTTGCACCTTTTTTCCTACTCTTTCTGTGAGCATTTTCCAGCCATCCCAGTCATCTTCTGCCATCCCATCTTCAATCGATATGATAGGGTATTGCTTCACCCAGCTTTCCCAATAATCCACTAATTTTTCACTTGTGAGTTTTTTTCCGTCACTCTTGTGAAATATGTATTTTTTTTCTTTGTCGTTCCATAGCTCACTGTTTGCTGCATCCATCGCGATCGATATCTGGGAACCTGTTTTATAACCTGCAGCTTCAATCGCTGCAAGAACTGTTTCGATGGCTTCTTCATTGCTCTGGATGTTGGGTGCAAAACCGCCTTCATCACCCACATTTGTGCTGTAACCATTCTTTTTCAACACCGATTTCAGCGTATGAAAGATCTCGACTCCCCATTGAAGCCCTTCACTGAATGATGAAGCACCAACGGGCATGATCATGAATTCCTGGAAGTCAATTTTATTGTCAGCATGGGCCCCTCCGTTTAAGATATTCATCATCGGTATGGGCAATATTTTTGCATTGGTGCCACCGATATACCGGTACAATGGAAGGTTTGATTCTAAAGCAGCAGCCTTTGCTACAGCCATGCTCACCGCCAGGATTGCATTGGCCCCTAGCTCACCCTTATTTTCTGTGCCATCCAGCTCTACCATCATGCTGTCAATCCCGGTTTGGTCTGCCACATCCCAACCCAGCAACTTTTCTGAGATAAGAACATTTACATTTTTAACGGCTTTCAAAACGCCTTTGCCACCGTACAATTTTTTATTGTTGTCACGCAGCTCCACCGCTTCGTGAATACCGGTACTCGCACCCGATGGAACCGCCGCCCTACCAAGGTGTTCGTTTTCCGTTAAAATATCAACTTCAATGGTTGGATTTCCCCGGCTATCTAGTATCTGGCGTGCCTGGACGCTAGTGATATAACTCATGTAAAAATTATTTTATGGTCAAAATTACGATCATGGGTCATTTATCCTGTGAGGTCACGGAAAACTTCTTCCAGTGATTGTGTTTCGCTTTGCAAAGAAACAATATTAAGGTTATGTTTCAAGCTAAGCTCCATCAGTTGTTTACGAACAGATTCCGGATTTGAGGTATGCACCTTAAAATTCCTGGCAGCCACCTCACTATTATTATCACCATCCTGTTCCACCAGGTCAGCATTTTTTATTTCCTGCATCAATATTAAAGAAACCGGTTCATTGAACTGAACAATCACGGCATGCGAATTTATTTTGGATGATTGCAAATTATTCAACGTGTCGTCTGCAACAATAATTCCTTTGTTGATGATGATTACCCTGTCGCAGATGGCCTGGACCTCCTGTAAAATGTGTGAAGAGAAAAGAACGGTTTTATCCCTCCCCAGATTTGTGATTAATTGCCTGATATCAACAATCTGGTTGGGATCCAATCCACTTGTAGGTTCATCCAAAATCAATACTTCCGGCTCATGCACCAGCGCTGCCGCTAATCCTACACGTTGCTTATAGCCTTTACTGAGCTGACCTATTTTCTTATTGCTTTCGGGTGAAAGACCTGTTACAGCAATCACCTCCTCGATCCTCTTTCTTTTCAGTTGTTTAAGATTGTGTACATCAGCAATAAAGGCAAGGTATTCACGCACATACATTTCAGGGTACAAAGGGTTTGCCTCAGGCAGGTATCCAATTTTTCTTTTGGATTCAATAGCATTGCCACGCACGGGTATACCTGCAATTGATGCTTCACCACCATCAGCTTCGAGGTAGCCAGTAAGGATTTTCATCGTGGTAGACTTGCCCGCACCATTAGGTCCCAGGAATCCAACAATTTCACTTTTATGAATGGTGAAGGAGATGTTGTCGATCGCTTTCTGTTCCCCGTATAATTTGGTAAGATGTGAAACCTGGATAGACATTATAATATAAGCAGTTGTTTCTGTTATATAAATGAAGTGCTCAATGACAAATAATTATTTTTTTCTGTCACTTTGCGGCGGCATTCGTTTGTCGTTTGGCGGGCGCTGTTGCTGCTGTTGATTCGGCTGTCTTTGTTTTGGTCCTTTTTGCGGAGGCCTCTGCTGGCCGGCAGGTTGTCTCTGCTGAACATTTGGCTGCTGCCTGCTTTGCTGTCCACGTTCCTTTGCTCTTCGTTTCTGGGTATTTCTCTCTAGTGTACGCAAGCTAATTTGACCAACAACATCCACGAATTCCGGTTCCACTTCTTTGGGCTTGCCACTAATCACTTCCACTGTTTCAAGCTCGCCGGGTTTTATGCCCTGCTTATTTTGTTCCTGTATTTTCCTGACCCCCTCAATGGAGAGTGGGTAATGTTTGGTGCTTTCGGGCATTGTATACCACATCAGGTTCCTGAAAATATCTTTCTTGATCAAAAACGCTCTTCCTTTAGTGACTTCAAGCACCTCGGCATCATCAGGAAAATGTTGTAGGGCATCGAGATAAGTATCCAACTCGTAATTGAGGCAACACTTCAGCCGGCCACACTGTCCGCTGAGCTTGGTTTGATTGATGCTTAGGTTTTGATAACGGGCGGCATTTGTATTTACACTTTTGAAATCAGTTAGCCAGGTACTGCAGCAAAGTTCCCTGCCGCAACTGCCGATTCCCCCAACTTTACCTGCTTCCTGGCGTGCGCCAATTTGCTTCATCTCCACCTTTACCCTGAACTCGGAGGCATATATCTTTATGAGCTCACGAAAATCAACCCTGTCATCGGCTATGTAAAAAAAAGTTGCTTTCCTTCCATCCGCCTGTATTTCCACTTCAGCCATTTTAAGGTCAACCTTCAGCTGCCTGGCAATGGCCCGGCTCCTGATCAGCACATCTCTTTCGCGCGTTTTGGTTTCATTCCATTTTGAAATGTCGGTATCATTAGACCGTCTTAATATTTTTTTTATATCGGTGTTCTCTTCCCGGATCCCATGTTTTTTTAGCTGGAGGCGAACCAGCTCACCGGTAAGGCTTATCGTACCCACGTCGAAACCGCTGACACCTTCAACTGACACGAGCTCTCCTTTCTCGTAGATCTGGAACGAATTGTTGCGATAATAATCTTTACGGCTCCCATGATTGAAGGAAATTTCTACTATCCTGCAATTGCTTTCCGGGTCACTGAAAGGTAAATTGGCAAGCCAGTCATGCACATTCATTCTGTTACATCCCCCGGTACTGCAACTGCCATTGCTCTTACAACCATTTGGTTTTCCTGTGCCACAACTGCTACAACCCATATCAATAAATTAAATCGTTAAACAATCAATGAGTAGGAGTTTATTAAACGGGAATCTGCCGGTCTGAATATTTTTCAGCTCTCTTGCAGGTAAAGGCCATGGGGAAACGTGGGCGTCACTTGTTGAATATGGCAAATAATAGGTGTATTTGAATTGCTCAATATTGCTGTAAAAGTTGAAGTGAGTGACACAACGATGTTCATTATGGCTGTAAAAGCTCGTTTAATAAAATTTAAAAAACCCCTTTTCATTTTTCTTCCTCAGTTTACCAAAATTAGCGAATTATCTTTGATTATATGAAACAAGCGAATGGTGAGTGCATGAAATAACATTTTTGCATGTGCATTCCTCTCAATGTACCATGTGCCTTTATCGAACTCATTGATCATTGCTTCCTGCGCCGGTAAGTTGCAAATTCTATTGAGACGTTCAGCAAAATCTTTTTCATTTGCCGGGATGTGCAGTGAGTTTCCGCTTACCAATCTTAAGCGTATGGCCTGTTGCAGGAGATGAATGAAATAACGCAAAAATTGTTTTTGCTTTTCCCTTCCAAGGCGGCTCATTTCATCAATCCATTTCACTTGTGCCAGCGGGCCGCTTTTAAGAATGGCATTCAGCCACTCTCTTGCCAGGCTCTGCCAGTCTTCTTCAGCATGCTGCAGCAATTGAAGTGCTTCCCGGTAATTTCCTTCGCATACCCCGGCAATCTGTCTTGCCTTGATTTCTTCAACCCCGCCCCGGCTGATAAGCGCATCTTCTATCTCTTTATCTGAAAGGCACGGGATCTTTACCAGCTGTGTCCTGGATAAGATGGTTGGAAGTATGGCATTTTCATCTTCAGCCACAAAAATAAAAAGAGTATCAGGCGGAGGTTCTTCTATCAGCTTTAAAAGCTTATTGCCTTCCCTGCCTAAAAATTCCGGCATCCATATGAGCAGGATCTTGTACTGGCTTTCGAAGCTTTTTAAACTGAGCTTATGATTGATGTCCTCTACTTCTGCTGAATAAATATTGCCTTGCTTATTTTCAGCATCAATGAATTGCAACCAGTCATAAATGGTGCCATATGGATAACCTGCAATAAATTCCCGCCAGTCACCTATGAAGTCTGTGCTTTTCGGTTTTTCACCTGGTTTTTTTGAAATTACAGGGTATGAAAAATGTATGTCCGGGTGTATCAGCTTGTTGGCTTTTAAACAGGCTGCACATATTCCGCATGAATCAGCAGCCACGTTCGCCGGGAGGTTTTCAAATACCGGAAGGGTCGCTTCAGGTTTTGGGTGTGCAGAGGTGCACACCATGTACTGTGAAAAGGCCAATGCCAGTGGCAATGCCCCGGACCCAGGCTTTCCAAGAAAAAGTAGCGCGTGGCTTAAACGATTCTGATGAACGATGCTGATCAATTGGTCCTTAACAGCTTTCTGACCGAGGATGTCTTTGAACTGCATGGGAACGAATATTCAGATGTTATGGGTTTGCTATTTGAATAAAATAGCTTTTAAAACTATTTAAGGTAATGGGTGATCTGGTCACTCATGGGAGTTACTTTGCTGTCGAACTTCGCAAGGAGCTTACCTTTTTCATCCAACAGGAATTTTGTAAAATTCCACTTGATCTCCGCGTCCATAACGCCATTCTTACTTTTATGGGTAAGCCAGGTAAAAATGGGGGCGATATCGGAACCTTTTACAGAAACTTTTGCAGACATGGGAAATGTAACTCCATAATTTTTTGTGCAAAATTCTTTGATCTCAGCATTGGTGCCCGGTTCCTGCTCTCCAAAATTATTTGCGGGGAAACCTACGATCACCAGCTTGTCGCTGTAAGTGGTATACAATTTTTCCAGTTCTTCATATTGGGGCGTGAAGCCGCATTTGGAAGCAGTATTTACCACCAATATTTTTTTTCCTTTAAATTTTGAAAAGTCGATGGTGCCACCTTCCAAACCGTCCACTTTAAATGTATGGATCGATTTTATTTTTCCAGAAGGGTTGTATCCGTAATTTTTATGTGTGCTGAATGATGACAATGAAAACAGCAGCGCAATTGAAATTATTTTAAGCATGGATTTTATTTTCGTGGGTGTAAAGTTACAGAGAAAGGAAACAAAATGGCATTTTTTACCTTTCATAGGAACCGAGGTCCGGCAGTAAGCCATTCACCCGGGGCGTGTCATCCAGGTCTTTGGGGAATAAGGTGAGTATGCCGGCATCCACAGCCGGAGATCCGGGGTTGTTGTTGAAATGAAAATCAAAATATTGTTTGTCAACATTGATGCTGTCGAAGAGCGGGTCCGCATTTTTGATCACCTGGTTCAGGATCGCATTTGGATCGTGAGTTACTTTATAAAGGTCATGATCAAAAAGTACGTTGAAAGGTTTTGTGCCTTCCTTTGCAACTACCACTTCGTCCTCAACGATTCCCCCTTCTCCCCAGAATATGCAATTTGTAAAAGACGCATCCAGGTTTTCAGTAAAGGTTTGGTTATTTTGAAGGGCATAGTTTGAGACCTGCAATACCGGGTTCTTATGAGTGATAAAAATATTTGAATAAGACGCGACAGTGCAATGGGTGAATTGATAAACACCTCCCAGGCCCAGGATGATGTTGCTTCCGCAATTCGTGATAAGAGTGTTGTCGGCATTGATGGCTGAGTGAATACCCAGGATGCCGGCATCGTAAATGTTATCGATGATGCATTGCGATACTTTTAATTTTGGATTGGAATTAATGGAGGGTTCCTGCGCGACAAGTCCCTGGAAAGCATTTTTTACAACAGTGAACCTGAGCGTGTTGTCTTTGCTGGGAGGCATGAAGTAAATTCCCGGCCAGCTTGCAGGGAGATCCCTGTAATCCGGATCCAAACGGTCGCCGGTAAAGATCACCTTGTTTTGCAATGTTCCATTTGTATGCAATGATCCATTTACAATGATGGGGGCATCGGCATGCAGATAGATACGGGTACCCTGCTGTATAGTCAATGACGCAGTGGTATCAATTTCCAGGCCTCCAAGTATCACATACGGGAGGTCATTTGTCCAGGTAACATTGCCCGTAACTTTTGTATTTTTTAAAAAATTCGCATTTTGTCCGTATGCCTGGAGCTGGATGAACCTTTCATTGTTGTTGTAACTGATAAGGATACTGTCGCGGATGATGAACGGCATATTTACTGCGGAAGGATCAATATTGACCTGCACAAAAATATAAAGGCTGTCGTTAGCTGCGATTTCCAGGTGATCCACTTCTGATGCTGCCACGCCGTCTACGTTGATCTTGAAGGATGAGGATGGTCCACCCACTAATTTTACTTTTGAGATCAGGAGCTTCTGATCGTTGAGGTTGTATATTTTTAATGAACCCGTCACAGAACCCCGGGAAGTAAATACAGTGTCGAAGCTCAATGTATCAGCACTCACCTGCAGCCGGGCGTCACTGCTTTTGATAAATGAGTCTTTCCTGCACGAAAAAAAAATGATGATCGAAAGAAAAAATAAGGGAATATATTTTATAGAGGTCATTGATCACAAATATAAAGAATCTAATAGTCCACGGTCCACAGCACAATATTCTGCTCAAAGGATAAATTTAATTCAGTCCACGGTCGACGGTCAACGGTCCACAGCAGAATATTATGCTCAAAGAATAATTTTAATTCAGTCCGCAAGTCAACAATCCACAACTCTTAAAGCAGACTACTCTCCAAAACAAAATCTGTGCTGTGGACCGTGGACTGTCGACTGTGGACCGATTTTCATTTCGATGCAAAAGCAAGTGTAGCTACACTTATTTTTGTCCCTTCAACTTTTAAAATTTCATTGCCGCATGCTTCTAATGTTGCACCTGTTGTGATCACATCATCAACAAGTAAAATATGCTTTCCTTCTAAATTTTGATCATTTATAGTTTCAAAGCTCCCTGAGACATTCTGCCATCTCTCGGTGCGGTGTTTTTTTGTTTGCGTTTCGGTGAATTGTTTCCGGATGACGCAATCGTTTGCAAAATTTGATTTGAGTTTTGCTGAAAGGCCGGCGCATAAAATGGCGGCCTGGTTAAATCCTCTTTTGTGTTCCTTAGCAGCAAACAATGGCAACGGTATAATTAAATCTATATTTTGAAAGCGGCCACAATGAAGCAGGCTTTCTCCCATCATTCTTCCCAGATATTTACCCATGTCCTTATTTCCCTTGTATTTGAATGCATGAATGAGATTTTGAATCAATGTTCCTTTTCTGAAATAAAATTCACTCATGGCAGCTACTACAGGTAACCGGCCCCAAAAAATTTTTTCTACAGGGTTATCTGGATGGCTGGCAAAAAAGGTGTGGGGTAGCTCATTGATGCACGACAGGCATAATAAATTATCACCAGGTAAAATGTCATTGCCACAGCCTTCACAGTTGTGTGGATAAAAAAGGTGGACAAGGGGGGAGAATAAAGTGGAAATAGGTTTCAATTCATTTATTTAAAACAGGTATTTGTACAATTCCTCCACTTTCCCCATTGGCACCACCTCAATTGCATATTTTGTGTGACCGGTTTCTTTGCGTGGAAGGTTGTATTTACTGACAATTATTTTTTCGAAGCCCAGCTTCTCCGCTTCTGCGATCCGTTTTTCAATCCGGTTCACAGCCCTGATTTCGCCGCTCAGCCCCACTTCACCTGCAAAGCAAATGTGAAGCGGCAATGCAACATCTTCAAATGATGATAGCAATGCTGTTAAAACGGCCAGGTCGATGGAAGGGTCTTCTATCTTCAGTCCTCCTGCAATATTGATAAAAACATCTTTTATTCCAAAGTGAAAACCTCCGCGTTTTTCCAAAACCGCTAGCAAAAGTTGTAACCTGCGAAGATCAAAACCGGTAACAGTTCGTTGAGGTGTTCCGTAAACACTTTGTGTAACCAGTGCCTGCACTTCTATCAGTAAAGGGCGAATTCCTTCCATGGTCGCGGCAATGGCAACCCCGCTTAAATGATCTTCTTTTTGTGTGATCAGAATTTCTGACGGGTTGCTAACTTCTCTCATTCCCTCACCGGTCATTTCATAGATACCGAGTTCGGATGTTGAGCCAAACCTGTTTTTTAGTGTACGCAGGATCCTGTATGTGTAGTTGCGGTCCCCTTCAAATTGAAGTACTGTGTCAACCATGTGTTCGAGTATTTTTGGCCCGGCAATGCTGCCATCCTTGGTGATATGCCCTATCAAAAAAACCGGGGTGTGGGTTTCTTTCGCGAACTTCTGGAACTCTGCAGCCGTTTCCCTGATCTGTGAAACGCTTCCGGGCGAAGATTCCACGTAGGGTGATTGCAATGTTTGTATTGAATCTACGATCACCAGCCGGGGCTTCAGTTTTTTTATTTCTTTAAAAATCCTTTGGGTATCTGTTTCGGTGAGCAGGTAAAAATTTTCGTTACTCAGTGCAAGACGGTCGGCACGCATCTTCACTTGTTGTTCACTTTCTTCCCCTGAAATGTAAAGCGTTACAATATTCTGCAATTGCAATGCATCCTGCAGCAGCAGGGTTGATTTACCGATACCGGGTTCACCGGCAACCAGCACAAGACTTCCGGCTACAATGCCTCCACCCAGTACCCTGTTGAGTTCAGCGTCCGGGGTTACAATTCTTTTATCTTCACCGCTTACGATCTCACTGAGCGCAATTACTTTTAATCCATTGCCAATGGATGAGTACTCCTTCCACTCGTCAGTTTTTTTGTCTGTGCCTTTGTGTATCACTTCCTCAACAAAGGTGTTCCATTGGTTACATGATGGACACTTACCAACCCATTTTGCACTTTCAAATCCACAGTTCTGGCAAAAAAATCCGGTTTTGGTTTTAGACATTTGTTTAAAGGAAGATGAAGATGAAAATTAAACAATGTTCATGGTAGGGATATAAAATAATTAGAAAAGAACAGGTGTCATTAATAATTGCACCTGTTAGGAGTTCATTAGATCAGGGGAATATTGATAAAATAAATTTTTAAAGAAGATGGGCTCATTTTTTTTAGCGTGAGTATACTCTTTGACTCACAAATTATTTTCCTGATCGAAACAAAAACATTACACTCCCGAAAAGCAAAAGGGGCAGTATTACTACTGACCCTTTATACTTACTAACCCATTAAATTCTATAGCTAAATTACAAATTGCCACCAGATAAACAAATTAATTTTCGGGCATGTGAATAAAATGGCATTGTTTCACACAATAAAATTGAAGAAATTTAGTATCTAAAGGACTGTTGATTATCAGTAGATTAGCCGCGTTTTAAACATTACTGTCTTCCCTTGAAAAAAAATTTTAAACTTATTTTGGTTTATATTATAAACTACTTTATGTTTGTGACAAATTTACGGAGATGAACATGTTGTTGACTTTTTTCTTTACAGTGACTTGCCTTACTTCAATGGGGCAAACACATATCTCAGGCAAGGTTCTCGACGGTAAAAACCATCCATTGGCGGGGATTAGCATTGCCATAAAGGGAAGTTATGATGGAACAACCTCTGATTCAGCAGGAAGCTTCAATTTTAATACTGAAGAAAAAGGTGAACAGTTCCTCACCTGTTCATCAACAGGTTTCAGGAGTTTTGAGCAAAAAGTGAACCTCGATGGCCAACATCTTACCGTAAATATCACCATGAAGGAGATGGTTACCGAATTAAAGGCCGTGACGATCAGTGCCGGGAGCTTTGAAGCTAGTGACCAAAAGAAGACAACGGTATTGAATTCAATTGATATTGTTACCACGGCAAGCGCCAATGCAGATATTACGGCTGCGATCAAAACACTGCCAGGAACACAGCAAGTAGGCGAAACAGAAGGCCTGTTTGTGAGGGGTGGTACCGCTACTGAAAGCAAGACATTCATTGATGGCACCCTGGTAAATAATTTTTATTATTCAAGTGAGCCGGGTCTTGCCCAACGTGGCCGTTTCAATCCCTTTATTTTTAAAGGAACGATTTTCAGTGCAGGGGGGTATTCCGCACTTTACGGCCAGGCATTGTCGTCAGCCCTGATCTTGGAATCGCTTGATCTGCCTGAAAAAAGTTCCGGTCAACTGTCCATTTCGTACCTCTCGTTAGGGGGCGGAATACAGCACCTCGCCAAAAATAAAAGATCGTCCTGGGGAGTCACTTATAACTATCTTGATCTTGGCCTTGCCTATCATCTCATCAAGCAAAAGCCTGATTATTTCAAAGTGCCGCTTGGACACCAGGCAGATGGCAACTTCAGGGTGAGGACTTCAAAAACGGGGATGCTCAAATATTATGGCATTGTAAGTTCCACCATGGTGGGGTTCAGGTACGCAGATATTGACTCAACGGGTATGAAGGATGCGTTCGCACTTTCTAATGTAAACATGTATCACAATTTATCATGGAGGGAAAAACTGGGTGAGGGATTGAAAATGACCGCGGGGTTTTCTTACAGCACAAACAAAGATGACATCAAGGGTGAATTCCAGGATGCAGGCAATCAAAAGCAGAATATTGCTGATTCCAATATTTACGCCTTTAAAAATTTTTCATTGAACACCCACGGACATTACTTAAATGGTAAAATCGTCATTGAAAAAAAGCTGAGCGGCCTCAGTGCATTGCGAGTGGGAAGCGAATATAATTACAGTAATGATAAAAATAATTTTACTCTCTACAACGGCGAAATACGGACTGACTTTGTAAAAGAAAAATTATTATCGGGATTTGGTGAAGCAGATATTTATATTACCAATGATGTTGCCGCTAAGATCGGTACCCGTGCCGAACATTCGTCGCTGCTGAAAAAATGGAACCTTGCACCGCGTTTGTCACTGGCTTATAAATTGTCTGACAACGGCCAGTTGTCTTTTGCGTACGGTATCTTTTACCAGGATCCTGAAAAAAAATACCTGCCTGCGCGTGAATCATTAAACTTTGCAAAGGCCACTCATTATATTTTACAATATCAGAAATTATCAAACAACCGGACATTCCGAACGGAAGTGTTTTATAAAAAATATGCTGAGCTTTTTAAAACGTCTGTCATCAATGGGCGGGAATCAGCGGTGAACAACAATGGATATGGTGACGCAAGGGGAATTGAATTTTTTTGGAGGGACAAGAGAACGGTCAAAAATGTTGATTACTGGATCTCATATTCATACCTCGACACGAAAAGGGATTTCCTGAATTATCCTTCGTCCATTGTTCCTCCATTTGCATCGAAGCACACCGCGTCGCTGGTGGTTAAAAAGTTTGTTACAAAATTGAAAACACAATTCAATGGCTCATATACCTGGGCGACCGGCAGACCTTATTATGACATCAGGTACGACAAAGTGGAAGAGGCGTATAAATCATTTGATGCAGGACAAACAAAAGATTTTAACAGTCTCAGCTTCAGCGTTAATTATTTGCCGAATATTGGAAATAGCAACGCCGGTAAATTCACCGTCTTTGTTTTTTCTTTGACGAATGTTTTGGGAAACAATAATATTTATACGTATAACTATTCTTATGATGGAAAAAACAAACAGCCTGTCCTTCCCCCTGCCAGGAGGTTCTTTTACCTGGGATGTTTCATCAGTTTTGGAATAGACAGGAGCCAGGATGCGATCAACAATAATTTATAACATCATTTCATGTCTGAATATTTTTGAAAAAGAAATTAAATTTTTAAATAAAACAAAATGAATGATCAAACAATGATTAATCCCGAACCCAACCAGGTTGGTGCAAAGGATGCAGATCTATGGCAGCTTGCGCAAAAGAGAGTAGGTTTTAAAAATCACCTACTTTCCTACGTTTTGGTAAACCTGTTTTTTTGGCTGGTGTGGTATTCCAGCGGCCATCGTCATAATAATGATGCCGGTATTCCATGGCCGGTGTGGCCAATGGTTGGGTGGGGTATAGGGTTGGCCTCTCACTATGCCGGCGCCTATATATTTCCAAAATCAAATGCCGTGGAAAAGGAATACCAAAAATTAAAAAACAAAAACGGGTAACTAATAACTAAGCCAACAAATATTTTTTCAATCGAATTAATTTTTAAAATCATAAAAAAAATAAAATGAAAAAAACATTCTTATCAGTCTTCTTGCTTTGTATTGCGTTTGCCTTATTTGCACAAAGTGAAAAATATGTGCCCTCTATGAAAAAAAACATCAGCATGCTGGATTCAGCATTAAAAAATGGTACGATCAAAGAGCTCGCCAACAACTTTGAAAGAATCGGGGACGCCGAAAAACTGCAGTGGCTGCCATATTATTATGCAAGCTATTGTACGGTGATGAGTGCTTTCATTGACAAAGACAAAACCAAAAGTGATGCGATTGCAGACAAAGCAGAAGAATTGATCATAAAAGCAGAAGGGCTCGCAGGTAAGGAAACATCCGAAACGGATGTGATAAAAAGCATGATCGCCTCTGCCCACATGATGGTAGATCCTCAGACAAGATGGATGCAGTTTGGCAAAGCTTCATCAGAAAATATTACAAAAGCCAAAGAACTAGATCCCACCAATCCGCGACCCGTGTACCTTGAAGGACAGGCAAAATTCTATACACCTGAAGCTTTCGGCGGAGGGAAGGCACCTGCAAAAGAGCTTTTCGAAAAAGCACTAACGATGTTTGATTCATTTAAACCTGAATCCGAATTGCACCCTGCCTGGGGTAAGGCATCCACACTTTATTTTTTATCACTTGCCGGTAAATAAGCAATCAATTTATTTGTATGCAGGATCAAAGACCAATGAGCGAAGTTGAAAGCCTGGAAATCATTACCGGCATGATCAACCAGGCCAGGAACCGCATTTCTGAAACCGGCAGATTGTATCTTGTTTGGGGATGGATGATTTTTATCTGCTGCCTGGTACAATTCATTCTCCTCTATTTTTTTAACAACCACCAGGCATACTATATCTGGTATATAACATGGCTGGGGCTTGTCTACCAGGTATATTATATTGTAAAGAAAAAAAAGAGGCAGAATGTCCGGACATATTCGGATGAGCTCATTGGCTTTGTTTGGTTAACATTCGTGATCTGCTCATTCATCATTGTGTATATACTGATAAAAAACCAGGCAATGACGGCGATCAATCCATGTGTTCTTGTGCTTTATGGAATCCCAACATTTCTGTCAGGGATCATTTTAAAATTTAAAGCGCTGAGCACCGGCGGATTGATCTGTTGGTTGCTTGCAGTTGTGGCAATGTTCACCTCTTATGAATTCCAGCTCCTTCTATTATCACTCGCGGTAGCCTGCGCATGGATCATCCCAGGATATTTATTACGATCAAGATTCAAAAAACAGAACCAAGATGGAAGAAAAGAAATTTTCTGAAGAAGACAGCCTGCAGCTGATCACCCAAATGATCAACCAGGCAAAAAACTATTACTATGAAAGCGGGCTTGGAGCACTGCTTTGGGGGTTTACCAACGTGATTTGCTTTTTACTGGCCTATATAGATGCAGTTCCAGGTGGTATCAGTCTTCCATTCAATCCTTTTTTTTTGATGATCATCACCTTTGTTTTACAATTTTATTACGACAGGAAAGAAGCAAAATTCAGGCACGCCAAAAGCTACCTTGATGAAGTGCATAAGTATGTTTGGATGGCCTTCGGGGTATCCGTACTTATTTTAACGATCGGGGGTGGAATTGCCAACATCGGTTACATGGTGCTGCCAATGTTGTTGCTGCTGTTCGGGATGCCCACCGTGATTTCAGGATGCATCATGAAGTTCAGCCCTTTTATCATCGGGGGGGTAATTTGCTGGATCCTGTGCGTGGTTGCTTTTTTTTATAAAAGTTATGATACTTATTTACTGGTTGCTGCGGGTTCAGTTGCGGCCTGGGTGATCCCGGGATTTATTTTAAGAGCTCGTTTTAAAAAAAACCTGGTAAAATATCAGCATGGAGTTTAAAGAACTTGATCCCATATTGCATGCTCCGCTTCGCCTGGCAGTTGTGAGTTTGCTACTGAGTGTAAAAGAAGCTGAATTCACTTTCATTAAAGAAAAGACCAATTCAACCGCAGGAAACCTGAGTGTACAGATCACCAAACTTAAAGATGCGGGTTATATAGAAGTGATCAAACAGTTTCGTGATAATTATCCCCTCACAATCTGTAAAATAACACCCAGGGGATTAGATGCTTTTGAAAACTATGTGAAAGCATTGCAGAGCTATTTGAAGGTGGGATGAGTTTAGAAAGTTTAGGGGAGCACTTGATCCGGAAGGCCTTATACTTTGAGTTTAGGAAGTTTAGGAGTGCATTCAATTCGGAACACTTTATAATTTGGGTTTAGAAAGTTTAGAATGGCTCACTAAACTAAACATCTGAAGGGAGTTGTCTTTAATTTCTATTTCTAATTCCTATATTATCCTAACACCTCATACCAGATACTTCATTATTCTTTTACAATTTTACCCGATATTTTTTGCCTATCAGAAATTACCTGCGCAAAATAATACCCGGGTAATAATTTCATAAGATGATCAACCTTCAAATAATTTGTTCCCCGGTTCATTTTTAAATGTCTTTCTGCAACCGTTTTTCCTGAGGCGTCGATGATCTTTAACAAAGCGGGCTCGTCCCTGTTCCAATCAAGGGTCATTTTGATAGCTTGCGAAAACGGATTGGGGGAAATGATCAGTTGCTGCTTTTCATTCGTGATCCTGAGGACAATTATTTTTGAATACGTTTTCTTTCCGTCCACATCAACCTGGCTAAGGCGATAATAAACGAGGCGGTTTGTAACTCCGGAAAGATCATTGACCACTGAATAATTATGCTGCACACAACAGGTCCCATTTCCTGGAATGGTTGCTACACTGCTGAAAATATTTCCATCTAAGCTTCTTTCGACCTCATAATATTTGCAGTCTATTTCCTGGGAGGTGCTCCATGAAATATGGGCCTTTCGGTCAGGAACAAACGATGCAGTAAAATAAATGAGGCTCACAGGAAGGGCGCCTCCTTCCGGGTTCAAGATGGCAGTTCCATCATCCACATAGTTAACGTGGGAATCAGATGTTGCTGAAATTCGTGCTGTATTAATAATAGCCGGTACCGGCTTGCGGGCTCCGGGATCATTCACGGTTACTTTAAATCTTACCTGGTAAGTTTCTCCGGGTGCAAGAGTGCCACCCGCAGAGGAATTGGCATTGGTACCCAGGAAAAAGCGAATGATTTCAGATGATCCGATGTAAGTGAATTCCGCTGCATCATCACCGGGAGCATCCGTTTTAATTCCGGGCACCTGCCCCGGAGAATTCACCAATTCGAGTGAATTCGGAACATATGTAACAGTGGAAGGCAACGTATCCACCAGTACAACATTGCCGGCATTTCCTTCGCCTACATTACTCCCTGTGATGGTGTATGTTAATACTTCATTCACTTCCGCGTTCAGATTTTGATTGGCGTCTATTACCGTTTTTTCAAGAGTGATGGTAGGTTCCTTCATCCTGATCACGAAGCTCACTATGCCTGGAAAATACTGGTCT
Organism: Ginsengibacter sp.; assembly: GCA_040003385.1. Classification (GTDB taxonomy): domain Bacteria; phylum Bacteroidota; class Bacteroidia; order Chitinophagales; family Chitinophagaceae; genus Ginsengibacter. Next base: position 21,584 of record JBDUCQ010000006.1, read on the forward strand.
GCTTCAGTACCAAATTCCAGTGTAGCAGTTGTATCATTGGGTAAAATGCCGTAACCTGTTCCAACTTCAAACTGGTCTATGTCTATTCCCATCTGGTTGGTGTAATCAGGATTTTTGGTTGTCACAAAAACTCCATTGTTGCTGATGGTACCATTCCATGGATTGTAGGACTGGTTGATGGCGTTGGAAAAAGTATTTCCATTTATTTTTAAAAAATCACCAATTAAATTTGCATCTCCTTCCCACGTTACAACACCCATTTTTGCATCTGAAGAAGATAAATTTCCCGAGGGAACATCCAGGCCGGTAAGGGTAACTGTTGTAGTAAGTGGGTTGCCATTGTCGAATACCTGTTCAAAGCCATCATACAACCTGATGCTGTTATAATTGAAAGAAGGATTTTCATAAACAACAATAATGCACCACCCCCCATAATTGCCTCCATTGTCGATCAGACCTACAGACAGCGGCGCGTTTGCCACAGTGTAAGTACCTTGCCCATTGGATTGTATGAAGGAGGTGATATCACTAAATGCCTGGTATCGTGAGTATCCTTCAGAATTCTGTATAAAATCATTCCTATCGATCTGTAATGCCGTGAATTCTGTGTAAGGATCAGTAGTGCCTTTCCTGATTTTGATTTTATGATTGACAGGCTGATCAAGATCAAAATCAATTGCTTTTACCCTGCCGCCCCAATACAGCCGCGCAAATTTTATGGTTGAACCATTTTCGAGCGAGAGATCTGACGAGGAAGAATTGATTGTGGTGCTTCCGATCCCTGTATTGCCATCAATGTCTGCCAATTGCATGTTCTCATTGTCGTTCCCAAAAAAACCATCCCCGGTGCCATTGTTTGAATTCATTTTAGTGACATTCACCACACCTTCATCAACGATGTTCATGAGCGTATTGCCAAACATAGCAATATTGCCTTTTGAATTGTCTGTATATATTATACGATAAGGACGGAATTGAGCAACCGATGAAAACACAAAAGCCAGTGACACAAGTGCAAGGCAGAATTTTTTTGAAAAAGCAGTTTGAGTAAAATTTTTCATTTCAGTGCTTGAGGTAATAAATGTGGGCAGTTCGAAGGAGAAGGGAAGTTTATCGCACAAAATCAAAGGTGAAGATCAGCACTTGCTTTTTATAAGATACCGAAAGAAAAAGGACCAGGTGGTTCTTGAAGGGATAATAGAGGCGAAGCGCTTGCAAAAATAATACAATTTTCTCTCAAATGCAATAAAGGGTTTAGAAGGTTTAGGTGTGTGGACTCGTTTGAATCGATAGCTTGTACAGGGTTTAGAAGGTCTAGGAGAACCTTGAATTTGTGATACGTGATAATTTGGGTTTAGAAGGTTTAGGGGAGCCTTCAATTTGCAATCTTATTATCATTCGGTTTAGAAGTTTAGTTGTGCTTTAAATTCGTAGCATCATTATCATTATGGCTTTAGAAAGTTTAGGGGAGTCTTTACTTTTTTTGTATCGATTACTTGAAACTAAAATAATAGGGGTTGTAATTGAAAACTGTTCTAAACTTCTAAACTAAAATACCAGAGGAATAACAAATTGAAGAATGTCCTAAACTTTCTAAACTAGTATTATTCTGTTTCTTCAACAATCTTTTCGTCTTCAGCATTTGCAACAACGGCTGCACTCATTTTTTTCATGGGATTCTTGCGATTCAACTCATATTCTTTTCGTTGGTCAATGATGTCGACGCAGGCAAATACCGCAGATCTGAAGGAAGATTCGTCCGCTTTATTTTTCCCGGCTATATCAAAAGCAGTTCCATGATCCGGACTTGTTCTCACACCGGCAAGCCCGGCGGTAAAATTGATACCATCCGATTTTGCGAGTGATTTAAAAGGGATCAAACCCTGGTCGTGGTACATGGCTAAGACCGCATCAAATTTTTCATGTTGTCCCCTGGCAAAAAATGCATCTGCACTGAAAGGGCCCATCACCATCATGTTGTGTTGTTTGGCTTCCTTTACAGCGGGGCGGATGTAATCTTCTTCTTCCGTACCCACCAATCCATCATCGCCGGCATGAGGGTTCAATCCAAGCACTGCAATTTTTGGTTTGTCTATTCCGAAATCTTTTTGAAGACTGGCATATAATATCCGCAGTTTCCCCAGGATATTTTCGCGCGTAATATAAGAAGCCACATCCCTGATCGGTACATGCTCAGTTACCAATCCAACTCTTAAATTTTCAGCAGCCAGTAACATCACAACATCTGTTGCGTCGAAAAGGTGTTTAAGGTATGGGGTATGGCCGGTGAATTGAAAATCAGGCCCTTGTATATTTTTTTTGTGAATTGGTGCAGTTACCAGCCCTTTGATAAATCCATCTTTGAGGGCTTGCGCAGCAACAGTCAGGCTTTTGATCGCATATTTTCCACCGGTTTCATTCATAATACCGGGATTGATTGCCACTTCTTCTTCCCAGCAGTTGTAGATGTTGATCTGTTTGTGGTTGATCCTTGAAAGGTCTTTAACACTCAAAAAATTGAAGTTCGTATCCGGGATGCTTTTGCGATAAAAATTGATGACCTTATTGCTTCCAAAAACAATAGGGGTACATATATCCAGCAGCCTTATATCCGCGAGCGTTTTTATGATCAGCTCCGGTCCTATTCCATTGAGATCCCCACAACTGAATCCGATCACCGGTTTATTTTCTGTATGCGCAGTGTTCACTTTTTTATAAATTAAGTTGCAAGTTACTGAAGACTGCATAAATTATATCAAGTAACTGATGATTTACAGAGAGAAGGCAACACACATTGCAATGGTGAAAAAGTTGAGTAGACAGTCAGCTGCCCGCACTTAAATGGGCTGTCAAGTGGTGAATAGATGTAATTTGCAGCGCAGATGTACACGTTAAAAAAATCCCTGGGCCAGCATTTTTTAAAAGATGAGGTAGTCATTCAAAAAATCGTGGATGCCCTACAAACACGTCCATTTAAAAATTTGTTGGAAGTGGGGCCTGGGGGTGGCGCGCTTACCAGGCATCTTATGAAAATTCCGGGGATAGAATTCAAGGCAGTTGAACTGGATACAGAAAAATCAGATCACCTCGTAAAAATGTTCCCGCAACTCAATCATAAAATTATCAATCAAAGTTTCCTTGAAATTGATGAGCCCTTTGATGAACCGTTTACTGTGATCGGTAATTTTCCTTATAACATCTCTACACAGATATTGTTCAGGATCCTGGACTGGAAGGACAAAGTACCCTGCGTGATCGGTATGTTTCAGAAAGAAGTTGCGCAAAGGATCGCATCAAAGGAAGGCAGTAAAATTTATGGGGTCCTTAGTGTTTTGATACAATATTATTATGAGGTTGAATATCTATTTGATGTAGGCAATGAATGTTTTACCCCACAGCCAAAGGTGAAAAGCGGCGTGGTAAGGCTGGTTGCCGTTGAAAAAAAGTTTGCCATAAGAAGTGAGAGGGCCTTCCGCGTATTGGTAAAAACGGCCTTTAACCAGCGGCGGAAAACTATGCGCAATGCCGTGAAGAGTTTATTTACTGCTGAAATATTGCAGGATGAAATGTTTACACGGCGCGCAGAAACATTCAGCGTGGCAGAGTTTGCAGCACTTACGTTCAGGATGATTTAACTTCCCTGCCCGTTGTAGTCAGCTGTCATATTTCCCCTTTTTTCCATTTAATAACCGCTTCCGGATTATCCTTTGCTTTATTTGTAGTTTTACAAACGCATTCAACAAAACCGGTGCATCAGGTGTTTGCATCTCCCTGTTGAATGCTGAATTGTTTTTTTTTGCATATCAATAAAATTTATGCCTGCCACAGCTTCCAGGAATATCCGGATCGTTACTGCCGCTTCTTTATTCGACGGGCATGATGCTGCCATCAATATCATGCGAAGGATCATGCAAAGTAAGGGTGCAGAGATCATCCACCTTGGCCATAACCGGAGTGTTGCGGAAATTGTGGAGTGTGCCATTGAAGAAGATGTGCAGGGGATCGCGATTACCTCATACCAGGGCGGGCATGTGGAATTTTTTAAATACATGAAAGACCTCCTGGATTCGAACGGCAGTGGCCATATTAAAATATTTGGCGGCGGAGGCGGTACCATACTGCCCTCAGAAATTGACGAATTGCATAAGTACGGAATCACGAGGATCTACTCACCCGATGATGGCAGGCACATGGGCCTGGAAGGAATGATAGAAGATGTAGTCAATCAGTGTTCAAAAACACCACCAAACTCGCAGCGGATGGAATTCAAAGAGAATGGTTCATCGAATGGGCATTATGCTTTGGGTGAATGGAAGGACATTCAAAAGGTGGCCGTTGCAATTACCCTTGCTGAAAACGGGGAATCATATGCGCATTTATTGAACGGCTCAGTAAATAATAACGGTAATGGCGAAACGCATAAAAAAGACGCCCCGGCTGTATTGGGCATTACCGGAACGGGAGGAGCCGGAAAGTCATCAGTTACCGATGAGATCGTCCGCAGATTCTTGCACATATATGCTGATAAGAGCATCGCCGTGATTTCTGTTGATCCTTCGAAGAAAAAAACGGGTGGCGCTTTGCTGGGAGACCGTATCAGGATGAATTCTATTCATAGTCCGCGTGCTTATATGCGAAGCCTCGCAACCCGCGAAAGTGACATTACGCTCAGTGTTCATGTGCGCGAAGCCATTGAAATTTGCCGTGCTGCAAGCTATGACATGATCATCCTTGAAAGTGCAGGCGTAGGGCAAAGTGATGCATCGATTTTAGATTATTGTGATGTGAGCATGTATGTGATGACGCCAGAATACGGAGCAGCTTCCCAGCTGGAAAAAATAAACATGCTCGACTATGCAGATATAATTTGCATTAACAAATTTGACAAGGCAGGAGCCCTGGATGCATTGCATGATGTAAAAAAGCAGTACAAACGAAACCACAATTTATGGACTGCCAATGATGAGGAGCTGCCGGTGATTGGAACCATCGCTTCACAGTTCAATGACAGTGGGGTAAATGAATTATTTGAAAGAGTGATGGAAAAAATGATTGCAAAAACAGGAAACCTGTTTGAGGGCAAAATTATTCACCATGTGCATGAAAATGATACTACCAGTTTAACGAGGATCATTCCTCCAAAGCGAGTGCGTTACCTGGCAGAGATCGCAGATGAAGTTGCAAAGTACAACCAGCTCTCAAAAGAGCAGTCATCGGTAGCATCAAAACTTTACAGGCTAAAAGGGGCACTGGAATTATTGGACAAAAGTAATCACGAGGATCAAAACAATTCATTTCGCGGCATTGGTGATGCCATCGAAAAACTTGAGAAACAACTTTTGCCGGTTTGTAAAAAATTACTCGATGAATGGCAACAAACCAAAGATCTTTTCCGGCAGGAATTTTTTGAGTATGATGTCCGGGGCAAAATAATCAGGCAGCCGCTGTTTTTTGAAACGTTGTCGCATACCCGCGTTCCGAAGGTTTCGGTACCTTCTTTTTCGGACTGGGGAGATATTTTACAATGGCAGCTACAGGAAAATTTTCCCGGTATGTTTCCGTATACCGCAGGTGTATTTCCGCTCAAAAGGCAGGAAGAAGATCCCACCAGGATGTTTGCGGGTGAAGGTGGACCTGAAAGGACAAACCGCAGGTTTCACTATGTAAGCCTGGGACAGCCTGCAAAACGTCTCAGCACCGCCTTCGACAGTGTAACACTCTATGGAGAAGATCCGGCACGAAGACCTGATATTTATGGAAAAGTAGGAAACAGCGGTGTGAGCATTGCAACGGTAGACGATGCTAAAAAACTGTATTCCGGGTTTGATCTTTGTGATCCTAAAACGTCGGTGAGCATGACGATCAATGGGCCGGCGCCCATGTTGCTTGCATTTTTTTTGAATGCGGCCATCGATCAGCAATGCGAAAAGTACATCCTTGAAAATAACTTACGTGAACGTGTAAACGAAATTATTGAGTCCAGGTATCCGGGTGACCAGTTGCCGAAATACACCGGTACAAATGGCGAACCTGTGCGACCGGATAAAGGTGAACTTACAGGCCCCGGTATTTTACCTGCCGGTAACTCAGGACTGGGCCTCCGGCTACTGGGACTTTCAGGGTCTGATGTTCTTGACAATGAAATTTATGAATCCATAAAATCCCAGGCACTGTCGAATGTGAGGGGAACAGTGCAGGCAGATATATTAAAGGAAGACCAGGCGCAGAACACCTGCATTTTCTCAACAGAGTTTGCTTTAAAGCTGATGGGTGATGTACAGGAGTATTTTATTGCACAAAAAATAAGAAATTTTTACAGTGTTTCTGTGAGTGGCTATCACATTGCAGAAGCAGGTGCCAACCCGATTACACAGCTTGCATTCACCCTTTCCAACGGCTTTACCTACGTGGAATATTACCTGAGCCGTGGAATGGGCATCGATGATTTTGCCCACAACCTCTCCTTCTTTTTCAGCAACGGGATGGACGCCGAATACAGCGTGATTGGCCGCGTGGCCCGCAGGATCTGGGCTAAGGCAATGAAGTACAAATACCATGCGAACACCAGGAGCCAGAAATTAAAATATCATATTCAAACCAGCGGGCGCAGCCTTCATGCGCAGGAGATTGATTTCAATGATATCAGGACCACCTTGCAGGCATTGTATGCCATCTACGACAATTGCAACAGCCTTCATACCAATGCATATGATGAGGCGATCACTACGCCCACGGAAGAAAGCGTACGCCGTGCAATGGCAATCCAGCTCATTATCAACAGGGAGCTTGGAACAGCAAAAAATGAAAACCCAAACCAGGGAAGTTTTTTAATTGAAGAACTGACACAACTAGTGGAAGAAGCCGTGATGGCTGAGTTTGAAAAGATCTCAGAAAGGGGAGGCGTACTGGGTGCAATGGAAAGAATGTACCAAAGGAACAAGATCCAGGAAGAGAGTTTATATTATGAAACATTAAAGCACACCGGCGAATTTCCGATTGTGGGGGTGAATACTTTTTTAAATAAAAATGGTTCGCCAACAATATTGCCGCAGGAAGTGATTCGAAGCACTGCGCAGGAAAAGGAATTCCAGATCACTACCCTGGAAGCGTTTCACAAAAGACATCTTGAAAAAAGCGATGCCGCGTTGAAACGCCTGCAACAGGTTGCAGTTGCCAATGGAAATTTATTTGAAGAACTGATGGAAACGGTGAAATCATGCTCACTGGGTCAGATCACACATGCCCTGTACGAAGTGGGTGGGCAGTACCGCCGCAATATGTAAGGTGCAACGAGTTCACTCCATCGGCAAGTGACAGGGCAAAAAATTTTGATGAGGCCCGGAGGAAAGATGCAATAGCAATGTGAACATCATCATCATGCATGTGCATGCATTCCTTCCTGTATTTCTTCTAAAAGTTTTTGATTGAAAGCCATTAAGTCCTTGGGACTTCGGCTTGTAATGAGTCCACGATCCACTACCACTTCCTTGTCTTCCCATTTAGCCCCGGCATTCATGAGGTCGGACTTAACCGATGGATAACTGGTCATTCTTCTTCCTTCAAGCAGTCCTGTTTCAATCAGGAGCTGTGGGCCATGACAAATCGCGGCAACAGGCTTTCCGGATTCAAGAAAACCGGTTGCAAACTTCACACAATCTTTATTTACCCTCATTAAATCCGGGTTCATCACTCCACCCGGGATCAACAGGGCATCATAGTCATCAATTTTTGCATCCGAAAGATTTACATCTACCGGCAGTTCAATGGACCAGTGATCATGATTCCATGCCTTCACCTTATCTTTTTGTGGAGAAACGATTTCCACTTTCATGCCTGCATCTTCCAATGCTTTTTTAGGACTTGTCAGCTCTGATTCTTCAAATCCGTTTTCTGTTAATATGGCTATTTTTTTTGATGTTGTCATACTAAAAATATATTGGGTAAAAAATGTGTTATTTATTTTTCTTCAATGGGATGCAATTTGGCACCAGTTTGCCTTTTAGCATCTTCATCCCTCGTTGCTCGTATCCTTCCCAGCATGGATCTTTTTTCGTTGATTTTTTCTTTTTTATTTTCATGATGGGCAAAAAAGTGAAATAATGATGTAACAAATTGCATGCTTGACTTGTGGTTCCAGCGCGAATGTGAAAAAATAATTTCGCTCCTGCTTCAACCCAGGTTTCGGGAAACTAATGGACGGTAACACGGGCACATAAATGATTATTTCAGGGATGTAAAAAATGCTGAATCAGTGGAAATAGCTTACCAGGTTCTTCTACCTGTGGATTGTGCCCGGATTTTTCGAAGAATACAAAAGTAGCCTGCGGACAATATTCTTTATATTTTACCATCATTTCCGGGACCGCCACGCGATCATACCGGCCGCCATAGATCAAAACCGGCATGGTAAGATTTTTAAGGTCTTTTCTAAAATCGAAGTTGCCAATATCATTTCCAACTATAAAATCACCATCTTTTCCCACCATCTGGTAATAAAGTTTGGAATTGAACGGGTTTGGATATTGTTTTCCACCTTTGCCCCTGAAATTTTCGGAATTGTAGGCATATAAAAAGCCATAGGGAACCCTGCTATAAATCTCCTGGTGTTTTTGATCTGAAGAAACTGCTCCTTCCTCCCGTATTTGCATAAGTTCCCGCCATACTTCAGGATAATTAGTCTGAATCTCATGGTTGCTGTTATCATCATTTTTCTGCCACATGATAAAGCTGTGAAACGTATTCGCGAGTACCAGGTGACTGACGTGTTCGGGATACAGAACCGCGTATCCCTGCGCTACGAGTCCGCCATAAGAGTGACCCAGGATGTTCCATTTATCAAAGTGCAATGCAATACGCAAATCCTCAAGGTCCTTGATGTCACGCGTGAGCGAATAGTCCCGTATATCTTTTGCTGTATCAGACTTTCCCCTGCCGTATGCATCGAAATAAACAACCAGGTTATTTTTTGCAAGTGAATCAAAATCCCTGTATGAAAAGTGATTGTTACCGGGACCGCCTGGGATGATGACGAGAGGGTCGCCTTTGCCTGCAAGCACCACCCATAATTTTGCCCCATTGATTGTTATATATTTTCCATCAGTAAAGCTATCCGGTAATTTTTGGGCCAGCGATGCGAGTGTTAAAAACAGAAAGGATGCTATAATAATTGTTTTCATGCTTAACTTATTCAATACTGGATATTATAATTTGTTTAGATGCCGATAAACCGGTTGGGGACTATGTTGTTTAATGAGTCTTACAGCTCGTCACCTCGACGTACGCATTACTTAAAAATTCCATTCATTTTTTTCAGGGCTTTTGAAAGGTCAATTCCTTTGCCCAGCACTCCTTTAAAAATATCACCCTGCTCTCTTATTCTTGCTACCGAATTAAATATAGTAAAGTCCCTGATAGAAAGACCCTTTTTTACTTCTTCCCAATGCAATGGCATGGAAACCGGGGCTCCCGGCTTTGGCCTTAATGAATAAGGCGCAGCCACTGTTGCCTGCGGACGATTTTGTAAAAAATCAATGTACATTTTGCCACCCCTGTCTGCAGTTTTTCTTTCAATGCTCGTAAATCGCGGAAGTTGTGAGTGGATGATCTTTGCAATGGATCTTCCAAATTCTTTCGATTCTTCATAGGTGTATTTAGCTCCGAAAGGGATATAGATATGCAGACCAGTTGAACCTGAGGTCTTGCAAAATGAGGTAACTCCGATAGAATCAAAAACTTGTTTGGTGACGCAAGCAGCTTCTATAACCTGGTTGAATGTGTTTTTATCCGGGTCAAGGTCAATGATACACCAGTCGGGCTGATCCGGTGTCATCATTTTGCTGCTCCAGGGATTGATTTCGATACATCCCAGCGAAGCAATATACAGAAGGCTTGCCTCGTCTGTGCATACCAAAAATTCTTTATCGCGGTTATCCGAATAACTGCGGTAAGGAAAAGTTTTGATCCACCCGGGTACTTTTCCCTTCACGTCTTTCTGATAAAAAGTTTCACCATTGATACCATGCGGATACCTGTTCAGTGTTTGAGGCCGGTTTTGCAGGTACGGCAGCATAATAGGGGCTACCTGGTAATAGTAATTCAACAGATCACGTTTGGTTATTTTTTCTTTAGGCCAATATATTTTACCGAGGTTGTTGAATTTAAGATCATGCGTTCCAATATTCCGTGTCTGTTGTTCATCTTTCGGGTTCAATAAAGTATTTCTTTCTTTTTTACCGGCAGCCGAAATAATTTTTTTATCAGTCAGTGTTTCTGTCACATTTATCACATCAGCAGAATGCAACGGTTGTTCACGCACTACTTCTTTTGCTTTTTTATCAGGCCTCAAACCTTTGAATGAGGGATGCCGGATGCCGCCATCCCGTGTAAGCTCCCTGTAACTTATTTCACAAACCACTTTGGGCTTTAGCCACGTAACTGTAGCTTTCGGAGGGTTTGGCCTGAACCTGGACGGTTTATTATAATCCGGTACAGCCTTGAATGGGCAGGCAGAGGTTTTGAGGGGTTGTAGCTTTTGTAAAAGTTCTACCTGAAGTTTGTTGCTAAAACCTGTACCTACAGGGCCAATGAATTGCAGTTCATTTTTTTCGTACAATCCTAACAGCAACGCACTGAAATGTTTGGAAGTATTTTCATTTTTAGTATAACCGCATATAATTGCTTCCTGGCGTTTATCTGTTTTGATCTTCAACCATTCTTTTGAACGAATTCCTGGTAAATAGAGACTGGAGACTTTTTTAGCCACGATGCCTTCAAGGCCCATTTTATCAGCGAGCTCAAAAAATTCTTTGCCGGAGGAATCAAAAGTTTCACTGAGCCGGATGAGACCATTGGCAGGTAAAACTGATTTTAAAATTTCGCGCCGATCCGTAAGTGGAAGACCTGTTAATTCTTTACCATCAAGCCACAATATATCAAAGAGGCAATATGCGATTTGCCCGTCAGCCTCACTTCGCCATGCCTGCAGGTTGCTGAAGTCAGGTATACCTTTTTCATTGATTACAATGATCTCTCCATCCACCACGGCGTTTATTTTCCAGTTTTTCAATGCATCATAAACGGGATAAAATTTTTCATTGAAGGATTTATTATTCCGGCTTTTAAGGTCAACACTTCCCAGGTTGATAAATCCAAGTGCCCTGTATCCGTCCCATTTGATCTCGAATAACCAATCTTTTCCTTCAACGGGTTCATCAACAAGTGTTGCCAGCATGGGTGCAATATCCACAGGAATTTTTTTTGTCTTTCCTCTTAGATTCCCTTTCTTGTTTGATCTAACAGCCATATAAAACTCTTTATACAAATCATGCCAAATTATATACTCCTGACTAAAAGTAATAGTTACTTGCCATGTAAGCCCAGCGATCAGAAATTCTGTAATTGTTAAAATAAAGATTCAATCTTAACAAAGTATGTAATGATTTAACGGTTAATATGGCACAGTTTTCTCTCTAACTTAACGTCTTATATTGAAATCTGCGATATTTTGCAGTTGACATAAAATAAAATTTAATATTATGAGAAAGATTTTGATGGTTTTTTCAGTTGTCACCGTTTTTGCAGCTTGCAATACAAAAAAAACTGACCTGGAAACGAGTAAAGATGTAGTACCTACAGACACAACGGGGGCATATAATAACAGCCTGTCAACAGATACCGCAACGATGTCGGAAAAAGCAGTTGTTCCAGCTGTGACTCCTCCACCGGTTACGCGTACAATTACCAAAGTTGTAACACGTAAACAGGCGCCAAAAGTTATTTATTTGCCAGCTCCCACAACACAAACAAATCCTGCACCTGCCCCGGTAACACCTGCTCCTACTCCCGGCACAACTACTACCACAGGTACGGGTTCAACAGGGGGGACAACCACAACTACTCCAACACCAGCTCCGGAAAAAAAGGGCTGGAGCAACGCTGCTAAAGGTGCAACCATTGGTGGGGTAGGCGGAGCCATTGGTGGTGCAATCATATCAAAGAAAAAAGGAACTGGTGCAATAATTGGTGGTGTTATTGGTGCAGCAGGGGGGTATATCCTGGGCCGTAAAAAAGATAAGGCGAACCAGGATACTACGGGGAAGTAATGATGTTAACTCTGTAAATTTTAATATCCAATATATACAGGCTCAGCCGCTTAAAGTTAAAAGCGAGTTGAGCTTTTTTATTCACCAGATAAAATATGTGTTCCTGGATAAGAATTAATTCGTGCCAGGCCTGATTTATTGCGCTTGCATTGGCATTTGACCACTGATGTAATAAATTATATAGAATTGGGATATATACTAATTTCGCCAACTGTTTTTGGCTGATCACTGCATTTACATACACATCAAAGATCAAATTACCAAAATGAAAACTTTACTGACTGTATTATTGACTATTATATTCAGCCCCATCTTTGCGCAAAAAATAACGGGAGAGGTAAAGGATGATGCAGGTAATCCTATTGTTGCCGCCACTGCAATTTTAAGAAAAGCATCAGACAGCAGTGTAGTAAAAATTGGCATCACTTCAGGTAGTGGAAGCTATGAATTCATAAACATCAAGCCCGGAAATTATTTTGTAAAAATTACCAATGTTGGTTATGGCAATGTCCGTTCAGCAGATTTTATTTACAAGGCTGAGGAACTCAAATTGCCTTTATTGACCCTTTCCAAAAATGTGGCAGGGCTTAAGGCTGTGGAAGTGATCGCGCAAAAACCTCCTATCGAAGTGAAAGCGGATAAAATTATTTTTAACGTAGAAAGCAATATTACAGCAACAGGCCTTGATGGTATGGAATTGCTCCGGCAATCACCCGGAGTTTTGGTTGACCAGGATGATAACATTACCATTGCAGGTAAAACAGGGGTTCAGATATATATCGATGGCAAACCTTCACCCCTCGGCGGAAAAGACCTGAGCAATTACCTGCGGAGCCTGAGGTCGACCTCTATTGAGACCATTGAAATCATCAACAATCCTTCTTCAAAATATGAAGCGGCTGGCACCGGTGGAATCATAAACATCCGGCTGAAGAAGAATAAAAATGTGGGAACCAATGGTTCTGTCAACTATGATTTCCAGCAAGCCATTTGGGCAAAGCACAACGCGGGATTTTCGTTGAATCACAGGAATGCGAAGATGAATATTTACAGCAATTACAATTTTACAAAAGCCATCAATGAATTTGATCTTGATGTTTACCGGAAATTCGCTGATACTATTTTTGATTCATACAGTAAAACATACACTCACACCACCGCTCACAACATGAAAGCCGGAGTGGATTTTTTCCTGAATAAAAACAGTACAGTGGGGATTATGATGAATGGAAACTTTTCTAAAGACAGTTCAATTAGCAACAATGACAACTCAATAAGTTCAGCAATAACAAACAAAACAGACCGTATCCTGGTCTCTGACAATATTACCAATTCATCAAGAAATACCATCAGCATCAACGCCAACTACCGGTATACAGATAAGTCAGGACATGACCTTAATATGGACGCTGATTATGGAAATTTTAAATTGAGGAGCAACCAGTACCAGCCTAATATTTTCTATGATTCTACAAGGCAAAATGTGCTGAGCACACAAAATTACACGATGATCACTCCTTCCGACATCAATATTTATACTTTTAAGGTTGACTATGAACAGAATGTTCTGAAAGGAAGGTTAGGTTTTGGAGGCAAAACAGCGTTTGTAAATAGTAACAACATTTTTAATTTCTATAACCTTGATAATAATTTTAAACTGGAGTATGATTCTGTGTTGAGCAACCATTTCATCTACAAGGAAAATATCAATGCATTGTATGTGAACTATAACAGGAGCTTTAAAAATTTTCAATGGCAATTGGGTGTACGCGCCGAGCAGACTGTTACCACCGGTAGTTCTTCCGGGTTTGTGAAGAACGGCACAAACGGATTCAGTGATTATCATGCTGAATTTAAGCGGCATCTTTTTGACCTGTTTCCAAGCAGCGCGATCACGTTTACCAAAAATCCAAAATTGCAGTGGACAATCTCTTATGGAAGGAGGATCAACCGCCCATCTTACCAGGACTTGAATCCATTTGAAAAAAGGGGTAGCTTATATGGCGGATTCAAAGGCAATCCAAACCTTCGACCGGAATATGCGAATACGTTCAGCATCATCAATGTCTTCAAATCAAAACTGGTTAGCAACTTTAGCTACAACCATATCAAAGATGTAATTGTTTCGATCGTTGACACGTTAAATGGAAATAAAAGTTTTTACGCTCCTAAAAATCTGGCTACGCAGAATACATTCAGCTTGAGTGAAAATTATTCTTACAATAAAAAATGGTATTCATTATCGGGCAGTGCAACAGGATACTATACACATAATACTGCCAACTTTGGGCCGGGCCGGGTGATCAATATCAAAGTATATGCTGTAAGGGCTTCCATTCAAAATAATTTTACACTCGGTAAAGGCTGGAGCACTTCTCTAAGCGGATGGTACAACTCTCCGGCATTGTTCAGGGGTACCATAAGAACCAATGCTCTTTATGCATTGAACGGAGGAATTCAAAAACTATTATTAAAGCAGAAAGCAACGATCCGCATGAATGTGAATGATATATTCGATAATGTTCATTTTACGGGAACGAGCGATTTTGCAGGCCAGTATATTTTTGTAAGTGGTTCCTTCGAGGCACAACGTCTTGTTGCGTCATTTAGCTATCGCTTTGGTAGTAACCAGGTAAAATCAAGCCGTCAAAGAAAAACCGGCCTTGATGAGGAAAGTAAGAGAACAAATGACAGTGGGCAGTAAGGTATGCTGCATGAGGTTTAGTTGAACAACATCGATGGGTCATTAAGTCATTAGGTCATTGAGATGAACATTGAATTGTGAACTGCACACTAAACATTCTAAACTTTCTAAACCTCCTAAACCCTCTAAACTAATTCATCTATCTATTGGCTCTTTCATATTGTACGGGCCATTTTACATCTGCTGATAATTCTTTCGCTGCGTGTAACGGGAAATAAGGATCGCGTAAAAATTGCCGCGCAAGTATGATGAGATCAGCCTGTTGGAGCGAAAGGATTTTTTCTGATTGTTCAGCTGTGGTAATGAGACCAACGGCACCTGTTAATATATCAACCTCTTTTTTTATTTTTTCTGCAAACGGCACCTGGTACATCGGTGCAACTGGAATTTTTTGAGCAGGAGAGTTTCCACCCGATGAGCAATCAATAAGATCTACTCCTTTAAGTTTTAAAGTCCTGGCCAGCTCTATAGAGTCATTTTCCGACCATCCCCCCTCAACCCAATCAGTTGCAGAAATGCGAACAAATAATGGCAGATCCCATATTTCACGAATGTTTTTAACTACCTCCAATAATAACCGGGACCTGTTTTCGAAGGATCCTCCGTATTCATCGGTCCTTGTATTACTCAATGGTGATAAAAATTCATTCAGCAAATATCCATGTGCCGCATGAATTTCAAGCACTTTGAATCCTGCATTCAGTGCGCGCCTCGCCGCATTTTTGAAGTCATCTTGTGCTTTTCCGATGTCAGACGTGGTCATTGCATTGGGCAGTGGCTCCCCGTCTTTGTAGGAAAGGGCGGAAGGGGCAAATGTTTCCCAAGGTTCTTCATTGTGCGTAAGGGCTTTACCACTTTTCCAGGGACTATGATGACTTGCTTTTCGTCCCGCATGTGCAAGCTGGATACCTGGGACTGAATCCTGGGAAATAATAAAACCGGTGATCCGCTTTAAAAATTCAATATGCTCATCTTTCCAGATCCCGAGGTCGTCGTGGGTAATTCTCCCCTCTGGAGATACTGCTGCAGCTTCTGTAATGATGAGACCCGCCCCACCAACCGCCCTGCTTCCGAGATGCACAAGATGCCAGTCGTTCGCAAATCCATCATTGCTCGAATATTCACACATTGGTGAAACAACGATCCTGTTCTTTAGGGTCACTCCACGAATTGTAAGAGGCTGAAAAAGTAATGACATACGTTTTTTAGGACTGCAAATGTACATCCAGAATTCACGTATTGAATATTTTACAAAAGTTTGGCATTTTTACTTCGCATATGTGTTATACCTGCTAAAAAAAATACTTTTTGTGTCAATAACGGAATTTGATTGACATTTGCTTTCTAAAAAATAAAAAATGCCAGAAACAAAAGCATACGCTGCAAAAGCAGCCACCTCTCCCCTCGAACCATGGAGTTTAGAAAGAAGGGCACCCAAGCCTCATGACGTGCAGATTGATATTTTATTTTGTGGTGTTTGCCACAGCGATCTGCACACGGCCCGTAATGAATGGGGCGGAACCATTTACCCTGTGGTTCCCGGTCACGAGATCGTTGGCCGTGTAACCGCTATAGGTGATCATGTGAAAAAATATAAAGTGGGCGACCTGGCCGCTGTGGGATGCCTGGTAGACAGTTGCCGTGAATGTGGGAATTGTAAGGAAGGGCTTGAACAATATTGTGAAAAAGGATTGGTGGGTACGTACAACAGCCAGGAAAGAGATGGCAGCGGGATAACCTATGGAGGTTACAGCAAGCAAATTGTGGTGCATGAAGATTTTGTTCTGAAAATTTCAGACAAGCTTCCGTTGGAAGGAGTAGCGCCACTGCTTTGTGCGGGCATTACGACCTATTCACCATTGAAGCACTGGAACATTAAAAAAGGAGACAAAGTAGGGATCCTGGGACTTGGCGGGCTCGGCCATATGGGAGTAAAACTGGCGGTATCATTTGGGGCGGAAGTAACAATGCTTAGTCACACTCCGTCGAAAGAGAAAGATGCAAAAAGACTGGGAGCGCATAAATTTCTTTTAACATCAGATGAATCTCAGGTTAAAAACTCTGCGAATTATTTTGATTTTATTCTGGATACTGTTTCGGCTTCACATGATTACAATATGTACCTGAATATGCTAAAGACCAATGGAGTGATGACATGCGTGGGCGCGCCGCCAACACCGGCCCAGGTTCCCGCATTCAACCTCATCATGAACAGAAGAAGTTTGGCAGGTTCACTGATCGGTGGTATTCCCGAAACGCAGGAAATGCTTGATTACTGTGCAGAACACAACATTGTTTCTGATGTAGAGGTGATCGATATAAAAGACATTAATGAAAGTTATGAGCGCATGATAAAAGGGGATGTGAGGTACAGGTTTGTGATCGATATGGCTACTTTGTAAGCCTCTTTAATATGTAAATATGGATAAAAGGCGTTTGGGAAAATCGATGCTGGAAGTAGCACCTCTTGCATTTGGAGGCAATGTTTTTGGTTTTACGGTTGATGAACCAACTTCATTTTATTTATTGGATGCATTTACGGATTATGGTTTTAACCTGATCGATACAGCTGATGGCTATTCCCGCTGGAAGCCAGGAAATAAGGGCGGAGAATCTGAAACGATTATTGGCAATTGGATGAAGAAACGGAACAACCGTGACCAGGTGGTCATCGCAACCAAGGTTGGTACCGACATGGGAGAGGGGAAAAAAGGACTTTCCAAAAAATATATACTGCAGGCTGTAAATGCTTCACTGGAAAGGTTGCAAACTGATTATATTGATCTCTACCAATCACATTTTGATGACCCTGCAACGCCAGTCTCTGAAACGCTCGATGCTTATGCCGAGCTTGTACAACAAAAAAAAGTAAAGGTGATTGGTGCTTCAAACATGGACGCAGAAAGGCTTGTAGCCTCGCTTAAATACAGTGATGAAAACGGTCTTCCGCGGTATGAAACGCTGCAGCCTGAATACAATTTGTACAACCGGGAAAAGTTTGAGAAAGAGTATCAGCAAATCTGCCTGGAGAATGGACTTTCCGTGATCAATTATTTTGCACTTGCCAGTGGGTTTCTTACTGGTAAATACCGCTCGGATAAAGACCTTAACAAAAGTGTGCGCGGTGATGGCATGCATAAGTATTTAAACACGCGTGGTTACAGGATCTTATCCGCTCTGGATGAAGTGTCGGAACGCCTGGACTCTACGCCGGCTACTGTTTCACTTGCGTGGTTGATGGCAAAGCCAACGATTGCCGCGCCGATAGCCAGTGCCACAAGCCTGGCACAATTGGATAACCTGGTAAAGGCTGCAGACCTTCAGCTTAATGAAAATGCCATGAAGATTTTAGACACAGCCAGTGATTATTGAAGTGGTCCCTGGTGTTAGGTATGAAGTATTAGGTATGACGCTTAAGGTAGCATTAAAAAAGTTGATTTAAGGCCTGTTGTTTTTCCGAATTTCCGAGCTTTGCTTTATTTACGGCCGATTGCATTACTTCTATCGTTTCATCATAAACCCTTGTTGGAACCGGGAATTGTCCATCTTACCACCATGCGCAAACGAAAACCTTGCAGAATCCTTAAATCTGGTAGGTGTTCCATTGGATCACTTCGCTTACCAGGCAAGTGATTGCAATGATTTTTTCATCATGCAAAATTAATGAGAGGAATCTACCCTTTAAACCTGACGCCGCACTCATTGTAATTCTTTCAACAAAAAAATAAGCTGTGGTTGATATTTTTTATTTTGCAGGATGAAGCGTTTCATTGCATATGTCACCATTGTTACCGGCGTTGTTTTTTCATGCACGAGTTCAAAATACGCTCCCACCAATAAAATATACAGGAAGCAGGTAAAAGCATTTGCGCGGCAATTACGGCAAACACCATTAAAAGATTCAATTGGCACCGTAACCCCCTGGGTGGGTACAACAAATTTCGGAATGCGCAAGCCAAACTTTGTGATCATTCACCACACCGCGCAAAACAGCTGCGATCAAACCCTGCAGACATTTACCCTGAAGCGTACCGAAGTGAGCGCTCACTATGTGATATGCCGTGATGGCACTGTTTTCCATATGTTGAATGATTATCTCAGGGCATGGCATGCAGGTGCAGGTAAATGGGGAAATGTAACAGATGTGAACTCTACATCGATCGGGATCGAACTTGATAACAACGGGTTTGAAATGTTCCCGGAATCACAGGTGCAAACCCTGCTCCGGCTTTTGAGCGCGTTGAAACAGAAATACAATATTCCAGCAGCCAATTTTATTGGCCATGCAGATATTGCACCTAAAAGAAAAGTTGATCCTAGTGTTTTCTTTCCATGGAAACAGCTGGCAGACCAGGGCTTTGGATTATGGTATGATGATACCACGCGCATCAGCGTGCCGGCAGATTTTTCTACTCTTCAGGCGCTGCGGATCATCGGATATGATGTAAAAGACAGCGCCGCGGCGATGCAGGCTTTCAAACGACATTTTGAAAAACAGGACAGTAGCAGCGTAGTGACTGAGCAGGATAAAAAAATCCTTTACAGCCTTTACAAAAAATATGAATAAATATTTCTGCCTGATTTAGTCTGCTCAAATTCCAACCCCATCTACGTAGAAGCAACTAATAATAATTGATTGCTTTTCATTGTTAGGCTATTTATGAATAAAATTGCAACTCAAAAATTCCTATTCAATAATTTTACATTAACTTAAATTAAGACCACGGTAAAGAATGCACAATTAGCGAGTTTTGCAACCAGTAAAGACTTGTTAGTGTTACAAATTGCAGGCTGTATTGGTTCCATAAAAAACGCAACCGGGATATTGGGGTTGCCAAACAAAAAAATATGCTTAAGCTTTCCTTAGTTTTTCCGTTAATGCTCATTTTGATTTTTTCATATGGGCAACAAAGCGTGACATTGCCCAATGGCTGGCGATTGACCCCAGCAGGGAAAACCCTTCCCCTGGGCGATCTTCCGTTGAATATTGCAGTTAGCTCTTCCAAAAAATTAATGGCGGTAACAAATAATGGACAAAGCATACAGGAAATACAATTGATCGATGTACGTACGGATAAAATCCTCGATCATATACTGGTACCAAAGTCGTGGCTTGGACTTAAGTTTAGCGCTGATGAAAAAAATTTATTTGTTTCAGGTGGAAATGACAACAGGATATTACAGTATTCAATCGATCACAACAAACTGCGGTTTAAGGACAGTATTTTACTGGGTAAAAAATGGCCCGAAAAAATTTCCCCTGGCGGGATCGACCTGGACGATGCAAGGCACTTGTTGTACGTGGTAACGAAGGACAACAATTTGTTGTACGTCCTGGACCTCAACACGAAAAAGATCATCAGCCAGCACCAGCTCCCGGCAGAAGCTTATACCTGTCTTCTTTCACCGGATAAAAGAAAATTGTATATCACATGCTGGGGTTGTGATAAACTGTTAGTATTCGACACAAAGAATAAAAATATATCCACGGAGATCACGGTGGGTGACAACCCAAATGACATCTGTGAAAGTAAAGACGGCAAATATTTATACATAGCAAACGCAAACGACAACTCAGTTTCTGTGGTCAGCACACGAAAAGAAAAGGTGATAGAAACACTTACAGCATCATTGTTTCCTTCGGCGCCTGCCGGTTCAACCAGCAACGGGGTCGCGTTGAGCGAAGATGAAAAAACACTGTACATCGCCAATGCTGACAACAACTGTTTAGCTTTATTTGATGTATCCGTTCCCGGTTCAAGCAAGGCGAAGGGTTTTATTCCTACAGGGTGGTATCCTACCTGTGTGAAGGTGATCGGTAAAAAAATATACGTGGCTAATGGCAAAGGATTCAATTCAATGGCAAACCCGAATGGACCAAATCCAACTGTAACAGCATCAAAGCTGAGTTATCATCATGGTGATACGACACAGCTTGTGGAAGAACAGTACATCGCGGGTTTGTTCAAAGGAACATTGAGCATCATTGATGAGCCTTCTGTTTCTGCACTCGTGGCTTATTCCAAACAAGTATACAGCAATACCCCTTATACAAAACTGAAAGAAACAGAAACCTCCGGTGAAGATGGAAATCCCATTCCAAAAAAAACCGGGGGCTTATCACCGATCAAGTATGTATTTTATATCATCAAAGAAAACCGCACATACGACCAGGTACTTGGAGATGTAGAACAAGGAAATGGTGATACTGCTCTTGTATTGTTTGGCCAAAAAGTAACTCCAAACCAGCATAAGCTGGTCAATGATTTTGTGTTACTTGATAATTTTTATGTTGATGGAGAAGTCAGCGCAGACGGGCACAACTGGAGCATGGGAGGGTATGCCACTGATTATCTTGAAAAAAATTGGGTGACAAGTTATGGCGGGCGGGGAGGAGAATATGACGCAGAAGGAACGAGGGTAATTGCGAACAATAAAACCGGGTTCATTTGGGATCATTGTAATAGGGCTGGTGTTAGCTACAGAACGTATGGTGAATTCGCCGATGATTACAAACCGAATATACCGGTTCTCAAAGGCCATTACTGCACCTATTACACAAGCTGGGATCAGCGCATCAGAGACACTACACGCGTCAATCAATGGAAACGGGATTTCGATTCATTGGTTGCCGCCAATGCATTGCCCCGCTTAAATACCTTGCGTTTGATCAATGACCATACAGAAGGAATGAGCCTTCACCGCCCTACACCTTTTGCCCATGTTGCCGACAATGATCTTTCCGTAGGAATGTTTATAGATTTCCTGAGTCATAGCCCTGTATGGAAAGAATCAGTTGTGTTTATCCTGGAGGATGATGCCCAGGATGGGCCGGATCATGTGGACGCCCACAGGAGTACTGCCTATATTGCCGGCCCTTATGTACGCAGAAATTTTGTGGATCATACCCCTTATTCAACAACAGGCCTTTTGAGGACGATCGAATTGATTTTGGGAATACCACCGATGAGCCAGTATGATGCAGCAGCAGAACCCATGTGGCGGTGCTTTACTTCCAAAAGTGATCTTACCCCCTTTACTGCATTGGCACCGCTAACGGACATCACTAAAAAAAATATGGTAAGAAATGAACTGTCTGACCGCAGTGCTAAATTTGATCTTTCCAAAGAGGACCGCATCCCTGACCAGGAATTCAGCGAGGTGATCTGGAAGGGAGTGAAAGGCTTAAATTCGATCATGCCTGCTCCTAAACGAAGCGCGTTCCTGAGAACCCATGAAAGCTTTGATAAAGACTAGCGTGTATGCGTAAACGCATATTTCGCAATGCCTTAAAAACGCGTTTGATTATTCCTTCCTGCTTGCCAGCCGAGGCGTCCGCCTTTGCGATGCAAGTGTTCGTCTTTGAGAGCATTGGAGGCACTTTCTGGAAGTCTTTACTTAGCAAGAATATCAACTTAGGTTAGTTACTGTTCCCACTTTTCGCAAAGACGGCTTCCTGATTCACAATTCACCATTGCCCAGACCAATTAATCCTTAAGCTCTTCACAATAATGCCCAGCTTTTTGAACCAGGCTTTCTATAAAAACCGGTGAAAGGGATTTGGTTTCTATCCTCAATACCTTGTCTACATCCTTAAGGTCAACATTCCATTTGGTAATATTTGGCTCACTATCCATGTGCGGCCGAATAGCGTTGATTTCTTTTTTATACCTGATGTTGGTTTTAAATACAAGAATTTCCATACACATTTGTACTTTAAATATTAAGACACAGGATCGGCTGCAGGCGGGCGGTTTCCACGCCAGTTGCTACAACGGCTTCTCCATTCTGATCTAAATTTTTCCCTTTCTTCAGGGGTCATGTTCGCAAATTTCTGTTGCATGCCGCGCATACCGTAACCACGCCTGCCTCCCCATCCACCCCTAAAGCCACCGAACAATATTTTGGAAAGTATAAAAATTCCCAGGGCCTGGCCATACGTAACAGCCGAAACATGAACTACCGGCACCAGGATTCCATTCCAAAGCTTCATAATGGCAAAACTAAATAACAGGATAGCGCCAATAAAGATCAGGAAGAATGCGATGCCTTTGCGAAACCAAAACCTTTTATTGTGATTCATAACTTTAATTTAATAATTTAATAATTCATCTTTCAACAATTGAAGCCGTTCCCGCAGGTGTAAAACCGCGTATCTTTTCCGCGAGATAAGAGTAGGTGCCGAAACCCCCGTTTGCCTCGCAAGTTCATCAAATGGAACGTCTTCCAGTTCATGCTTTACGAATGCTTCTTTTTGTTCGGGTGGCAACTCATCCAACGCTGCATTAAGAGTTGTCCAGAAAAGCTGCTGCAGGTAAATTTTTTCAGGGTCTGAATCGTCTGTGAACAATATATCCTGCCATGAAAATTCTTCATCCTCCTTTATACTGAAAATGTCTTCGAGGAGTTCGGGTTTTTTTTTCCGGTAGTTGTCTGTTATTTTATTTCTGGCCGTTTTGAAAAGCCATGCTGTCAATTGTTCAATGGGGGTGGTATTTCCTGCAAACTGGTAAAAAACATCCTGTAAAATATCTTCTGCGTCAGCAGTGCTGTTTACTCTTTGCCTGATAAAACTAAAAAGCCGTTTGCTGTACTCCTTAATCGTTTGAGCAGTATTGTTTCTTTGGTCCTCAGTCATTGTTGCAGTTATGCCAAACCCATTCGCCATATATACGGATGACGAATCACAGGTGGGAATATTTTAAAAAAAAGAAAATTATTTTAGAGCCATGTCTTCCACCAGCTGTTGCAGGGATACTTTTTCTAGTATGATCCGGCCGGACGACTTATCCTGGATGTGCCACTTTACCAGGCGAATCTCTCCTTCCGCGATCTCAATTCCAGTAATATCGCTGTCATTGTAACAACAGCAGCCGCTGTTGAAATAACAAGGTTTCAATTTATTCCGCTTTTCCGCAGCCATGATCTTACTCTCGCTGATGGTGTTGTTGGGATGATCAGAGTACAAACCGGACGCAAACACAGGTTTATGTGTGTGGCCGGTAATCAGCAAAAGGTTTTCCCTGTGACTGCTCCATTCATACATCATGATATTGTGCCTGTCACGTAATACAAAATCCTTAGCTGGAGTATTTACATTTATCACCAGGTACCTTTGAATGGGTCGCCAGATGTGTGCTACCAGCCATGTACTGAAAGAGTTGTTATCGCTCATTTTGTCGCCCTGGTGTCCATGTGTTAAAAAAACTGAAAGGGGTTTGTTGTTTACTATTGTTTTGAGTAGCATTCCTTCCCAAACAGTGAGGGGAAGGTTGAAAATATTCTTGAACCACCAGATAACATCAAGCTTATTTTTCCAGGTAATGTCGTGATTGCCAAAAGTTTTATAGTATCTCCCAGCTTGCTGAAATTTTGCTTCAGCCCTCAGCGGGTTGATATTTTTTGAAATCACCTGTTCCGGGGTATATTTCCAGAGCTCCTCGCTGTCACCCAAATTGATGTAGGTAAAACCTTGTGCGAGGTAGTATTCCATTGCAGCCATGTAATTGGGTTCATTGTTCGCAAAATCATCACCGTGGTCCCTGTTCCCTTTGTGATGATCACTGAATATGATGAATTTAGCTGTAGTGAAATCTACATCCAGTGCCAATCCCCTTTTCCCGGGACGGTCTTTCAGGTTTCGCAGCAACCGGCTCAGGGATTTAAAAACTACTGTTTTATCAGGCGCGGAGGCATTGGACGCAAGCCGTGTTAGCATAGGGCCGAATAAATTTCTAAGCAATCTTTTCATGGAGGTATTCTTTGGCGCTATGGAGATTCAGGCGATCCAAAAAATTTTCCGAC
This sequence comes from Ginsengibacter sp., assembly GCA_040003385.1. GTDB lineage: Bacteria > Bacteroidota > Bacteroidia > Chitinophagales > Chitinophagaceae > Ginsengibacter. The sequence continues at coordinate 46,193 of JBDUCQ010000006.1, forward strand.
GACCGGTAATTTCTGGAACTCTTTTCTTTCTATGGTCATTATAAACCACAAATAAAGGAATATTAAAAAGGTGGCAACAGCAAGATTTAAATAACGGCTGCTCCAGAAATAGATGACAGCCTGGTGAACAAAATACAGCATCACTACGATCACAATGTATGCACATAATTTTTTCCACGCATACGGTATCTTGTAATGCTTTTGTCCCCAAACGAAAGAAAGAACCATCATGCTTCCATAACAAAAAAATGTGGCCCAGGCGCAAGCCATATAACTAAAAAAAGGAATGAAAGCAAAATTGATTGCCAGTGTAATAACAGCACCGATCATGGTGATATAAGCGCCTGAAATTGTTTGGTGGGTAATCTTATACCAGATAGAAAGGTTGTAATAAATGCCCAGGAACATATTTGCCAAAAGTAATATGGGCACTACTTTCAGACCTTCCCAAAGATTTTTATTTTGGATAAAATACTTCCATATCTCAAGGTACAGTGCTACAAATAAGAACATCACGGTGATCACGATCACAAAAAACTTCATCACCCGGGCATACACGCGTTTTGGATTCTGGCCTTCCGCCTGTTTAAAAAAAAACGGTTCCGCTGCCATCCTGAAAGCCTGGATAAAAAGTGTAATGAGCAATGAAAGTTTATAGCATGCACTGTAGATGGCTACTTCATTTTTTGCAGCATCTGTTCCGTGCACGGGTGCCCACCACAAAAGCATCAGCCTGTCAAAAGTTTCGTTGATCATTCCGCCAAATCCAACAATAATTAATGGCAATGAGTAGATCATCAGTTTTTTCCATACAACCTTATTGAAATTCCAACTGAACGAAAATAATTCACGGGACAGCAACAGCAAGGTGACAAGGGATGCAATTAAATTGGAAAGGATATAGTACCCTACACCGTAGTCTTTTACATAAACACCGGCAATAAAACCGTGCGGATCACGACTAATTAATTTCGGGCAGACGGATATAAAAAAATAGGTGAGGCCTATGGTGATCAGAATACTCACGATCCTTATGAAAGCAAATTTCTTCGGGCGTCCTTCCTGGCGCAACTTAGCAAATGGAAGGGTAGTGAGTGTATCCAGGCCAATAATGATGGCACTGTAGGTAATGAATTCAGGATGCGCATCCAGCTTCAGCAAATGAGCAAATGAAGTATGTAATAGTATCAGCACGGTTGTTAGAACAAGGGTGCTTACAAAAATGGAGATGGAAGCTGTACTGTAAACATCATTTTTAAATTCTTCCTTTTGTGAAAACCGGAAATATGCAGTTTCAAGGCCATAGGTAAAAAAAACGTACAAAACAGGGATCGCTGCATAGATAATGCTGACATCGCCATACCCTGGACCGGATAATTTTGCCGTTAAATAAGGGGTGAGTAAAAAAATTAAAAACCTGGCTGCGATCGAGCTAACACCATACCATACCGTTTGACCGGCCAATTTTTTTATGCTGCTCAATGAATGGGCTAATTTTAAACGAATTTAAGCAATTGAGTGTTTAGAAGTTTAGTAAAGCATTCAATTAGGTACAACTGTGTATTTGAGAGTTTAGAAGTTTAGTAAAGCATTCAATTCAAAACAACTGTATTATTTGGGTTTAGAAGTTTAGTTAGTACCGTTTCACCAAATTTCTTCAGATAATGTAAGAACTCTTCTAAACTTGTAAACCCAAATAATAAACCAGGTATGAATTGACTGTTCAACTAAACCAGATTTTTTCAATGCCGCACTTTTTTTCTCCCCTCCTTTATTTCCCCGGTTTTCTTTTTTGTTGTAATTCGTTTTTCTTTTGCGGCGGCAGTAGGTTTTGTGGGTTTTCTTTTTTTGGGTACACGCAATGACTGGTTTAGTAAGTGATTCATTTTGGATGTCACTTTTTCTTTGTTGCCCAATTGTGTCCTGTCTGTTTGGCTTTTTACCTGCAACAATCCTTTAGCAGACAATTTATTGCCCAAGTTTTGCATTAACAATACTTTTTGCTCATCAGTAAACATGGTTGATTCCTGTATACTAAAATTCCCTTCCACCATAGTTTCTACCTTGTTCACATTCTGTCCTCCCTTACCCCCACTCCGGGCAGTTTTGAATTTGACTTCTTTGGAAACATCGATCATAAAATTGGTTTAGAAAGTTTAGGGAGTCACAGTTTGTTTCTAACTTTTATTTTGAGTTTAGGGTGTTTAGGAGAGCCATTCACTTTGTATTTGTTTTTATTTCGGGTTTAAAAGGTTTAGGTATTCATCAATTCGTATTTGTCTTTTGCTTTGCGTTGGAAGGTTTGGTATAACCATCAATTTGTACCTAATTTTTGATTTGGGGTTTAGAAAGTTTAGTGAAGGCATCTGCTGAAATTTAAATTACAATAACGAATTGATAAGCGCTTTACAAACCTTCTAAACTTTCTAAACCTACTAAACCTGCTCCTACTATCGCAGCAATTAACTAGTTTTATTCGTTAATTTTAATAAGAAAGAAAAATTCTACATTTTTGCATCTATACTAACGGGGTAACAGAATGATAAACAGGATATATAATTCATTGGTTGATAGAAAAAAGCTTGGAAAAAAATCTTTTGCAGTCTTGATTGACCCGGATAAGGTTGATGACCATAAAATGCATCATTTGATCAGTCTTGCCTTAGATGCCCGCGTTGACTATTTTTTGGTTGGTGGAAGCCTTGTGATTTCAAATTACCTTGATGAATGTATACAGTTCATAAAAAAATCCTGCGATACTCCTGTCATACTTTTTCCCGGAAGCCCTGCACAAGTATCAAAGTATGCGGATGCCCTATTGTATCTTTCTCTCATCAGTGGCAGGAACCCGGAACTGCTGATAGGGCAGCATGTTGTAAGTGCTCCGTTTGTGAAACAGAGCGGCCTTGAGATCATGAGCACCGGGTACATGGTAATAGATGGAGGAGCTCCTACCACGGTTTCGTACATCTCCAATGCAACTCCATTGCCTGCTGATAAAAATGAAATTGCCATGTGTACGGCAATGGCAGGCGAAATGCTGGGTATGAAACTAATCTATATGGACTCCGGGAGCGGCGCAAAAAGGCCGGTTTCTGAAAGCATGATCATGCAGGTAGCCCAGCAAATAACTGTACCATTGATCATAGGAGGTGGGATCACCGAACCAGAAAAGGCCTATATGAATTGTAAAGCAGGAGCGGATGTGATTGTTGTAGGAAATGCGATTGAAAAAAATGAACAGCTCATCAACGAGATGGCTGCTGCGGTTCATTCTGTGCCTGTGATCGCAAGATAATAGGCAGTGGTAGGAAGGAGCAGTTAATTATTGATAATTAAATTATTGA
>JBDUCQ010000173.1:0-5142 GCA_040003385.1 Ginsengibacter sp.
GTACACAACTTACTGTCACGATAAAATTTTTCAACCGGGAAATCTTTCGTGTAGCCATAGCCCCCAAATATCTGAACAGCATCAGTGGAAACCTTTACAGCAGTTTCACTGGCATAATATTTTGCCATGGCTGATTCTTTGGTCACACTTTCACCCTTCGATTTAAGATCACAACATTTATTGATGAGCAGGTCTGCTGCCATAATTTCAGTGGCCATGTCTGCAAGCTTAAAGGATATTCCCTGGAAATTCGAGATTGGCTGATCAAACTGTTGTCTCTCTTTTGAATATTCGAGCGCCGCCTCATACGCACCTTTGGCGATGCCAAGCGAAAGTGCAGCGATAGAAATCCTTCCACCGTCCAGCACATACATGGCTTGTTTAAAGCCATCACCAATGTTACCCATGCGTGCACCATCAGAAACCCGGCAATGGTCAAAGATCATTTCTGTGGTTTCGCTCGCCCTCATTCCTAATTTATTTTCTTTTTTCCCGGCGCTGAAACCCGGGGTGCCACGTTCCACAATAAATGCAGTGGAATTATCGCGCGTTCTTGGCTCACCCGTCCTGCAAATAACTACGGCAACGTCGCTGCTCTTACCGTGTGTTATCCAGCACTTTGTTCCATTCAGCACCCAGCCTTCGCCGTCTTTTACAGCGGTGCATTTCATATTACCCGCATCGCTGCCGGTATTTGGTTCCGTAAGCCCCCAGGCCCCGATAAATTCAGCTGTGGCCAGTTTGGGCAGATATTGTTGTTTTTGCTTTTCATCACCAAATGCCATAATATGTCCACTGCAAAGAGAATTATGCGCGGCGACCGACAGACCAATGGAACCACAAACTTTTGATATTTCCTGGATAATGGAATTGTATTCGAAATAGCCAAGACCTGCCCCACCATATTTTTCAGGGATCAGTACACCCATCAGCCCAAGCTTTCCCATCTCTTTGAAAACGGCTATGGGAAATTCCTGCGATTCATCCCACTCCATAATATGCGGTTTGATGTATTGCTGCGCAAAATCACGGGCGGTATGCGCAACTTGAGTTGTTATTTCATCGGTAGAAAAATCCATCTGTTGTGATTTAAGGCGCAAGATAAACCATTTACGAAATACTAATGGGCGTTAGTTAATCTGGACGTCAACAATGGCAACCTATCTAATTGTTAAATATGGAAGCAGCTTACTATAAACTTCAGGGGTAACAGGCATTATTTTCAGAAGCTCCTCCACGGAATTGAAATTTCCATGTTGAGTGCGGTATTGGAATATTGCGTTGGCGATATTGTACCTGATGTAAGGATGCAATTTCATTTCATCAATACCGGCGGAATTTATATTTAATTTTTTAACAACGGGGTCGTGCAATAACAGCTTCGGTTTTATTTTTTGAAAAGTCGAATCGGGAAGTCCAAATGTTTCACCTACCTGGTCAATGGATGCAAATCCTCCTAATTTATCCCTGAAGCTGATGATTCGTTGCGCCAGTTTAGAACCAATGCCGGGGAGTGAAATAAATAATGTGGTATCTGCAGAGTTGATGTCAAACGGTACAGCAGTTTGTTCCCGGAAATGAATTTCATGGTGAAAGGTTTCATGCTTCCATGGTTCATTTCGATCTGGAATACTGCCCGGATTATTGATCCTAACGTACGGGAGCAAACGCTTAATATCATCTTCATGCAATCCCCATATTTTCCTGATGTCAACCGGGTGGTAAAAATGGCCACCTTTCGATATATATTTTTGAATGGTTTGGACGGTTTTTGGATGAATGCCCAATCGCTCCCAGTCCTCAACGGAAGTAGTATTGGGATCAAAATTAAAATTTTCGCCGCCGGAGAAACGGTGAGGCCTGGCTGAAGATTCTCCAGCAAAATATTTTTCCTTTGCCACCCTTTTATTTGCGTACCTGCCGTCAGCGCTGTCGTCTCCAATTACTTGTAATGACTCCATTTCCTTTTCAAATCCCGGATCATGGATCGTTTTTGGATGAATGATTAAATGAAAAAAGAATGGAAATAGAATGCATGTCAATATCAGGAACAAAAGCAAAAAAATACCGGTGCGTTCCTTCCTGGTAAAATACAGGTATTCTCTTAAGAAAGCTTTCCACATTTTACTTCTTTGAGAAAAGGTAAGGATGACGTCTGAACCCTTCATGAGAAAAATCTCATACATGGAGTACGAGCCGGTCCCATCCAAGCTGATAATTTTCCGCGAGCCGGCTGTTTACTGATGCATGGGTACCCATCTGGTGGCTGATGTGGGTAAAGTAAGCGGTAGGGATATTCAGTTCTGATGCGATGCCTACCGCTTCATCGAGGGTAAAGTGTGAAATATGTTTTTCTTGCCGCAATGCATTCAGAACTATCACATCGCTCCCGGCAATCTTTTGCTTTTGACTTTCTTCGATTCTATTGGCGTCAGTAATGTAGGTGAACCTCCCGAATCTGAAACCCAGCACGGGCATTTTCAGGTGATAGACAACAATGGGTTCCACCAGTATATCACCCACATAAAAAGGTTCATCATCGATCGTATTCAAATTTACACGGGGAACACCCGGGTATTTATTTTCTGCGAACACATAAACGAATTCTCTTCTCAGCGCTTCTTCTGTGAGTGCGTTGGCAAAAATTTCCATGGGCTTTCGTGAAAAAAAATTGTATGCCCTTACATCATCAAGTCCGGCGATGTGGTCTTTGTGAGGATGGGTAAAAATGACCGCATCCAGTTTCTTTACATTTTCGCGCAGCATCTGGTAACGGAAATCTGGAGTAGTGTCGACGACCAGGCGGGTGGTAGCGCTTTCAACAAGAATGCTGCTTCGGAGACGTTTGTCTTTCTTATCATCAGAACGACAAACCTCGCAGCTGCAACCAATCATAGGGACCCCGCTGCTGGTACCGGTGCCCAGGAAAGTAATTTGTAGTTGCGGGAAACTCACTGCCAAAGCTAAATAACTTTTGCAATTATCAGTCCACTGTCCATTGTCCACAGTAAAGCAGTTCCAATTCCACGTTGAGCCTGATCATATGATTGAAATTAGTCTTTGAGCAGAATGATCTGCGGGGCCTTCGACCGTGTCCACAGTCGACAGTCAACGGTTCACAGCACAGATTTTTTTGGTGAGTAGTCTTTCTTTTAAAAGAGTGTCTTGGCAATCGGCTTCGGAGTATGGACGGAATTGATGCTTAGCTTTTATTGAGTGAATGCACGGAGATCACCTCGTCGAACATTTTTCGCGATTCCACCGTGAGCACCTCGTATATTATCTTCAGGGAAGGAATGAGGTCGATAAGCGTATTGATCTTTCCTTCCGTATTCAGAAATTTATTCAGCACCACCACTTTTTTTTCTTCCAGGATACAATAGCCGCTTTGAAATGAACCGCGCTCATAGCGGACCACATAGCTGGTTTCTGCCAGGATCTTTTCCAATTTGTTCAATACTGTTTGATTGTATTTCATTTTGCGCGTGCTATGCGAATATCAGTAAAAAATTGAAATTGCTCCCTGTATCGTCGTGTTATCTGTTACGCCTTACTACTCATCCGGATCACGGGAACGATCATTTCTTCCAGGCTGATACCCCCATGCTGAAAAGTATTGCGGTAGTAATTTACAAAGTGGTTGTAATTGTTGGGATAGCACAAATAACCGTCTTCCTTTGCAAAAATAAAAGAAGAATTTACATTGGGGACCGGGAGTCCTGCCTGCCTTGGATCACGAAAGGCCAGCACTTCTTTAGGCTCATAATTAAGATTACGGCCATGTTTATAACGAAGGTTGGCAGTTGTTTGTTTATCTCCTACAACCTTACTTGGCCTGTTAACCCTTACACTACCGTGATCGGTTGCCAGGATGAGGTTTATTTTTTTATCAGCAATTTTTTTTAATGCCTGGTGCAGGGGCGAATGTTCAAACCATGATGCGGTTATGCTACGGTAGCTGACTTCATCACTCGCCAGTTCTTTAAGCACTTCCATCTCAGTTCTTGCATGGCTTAGCATGTCCACAAAATTGTATACGATGACGTTCAGGTCGTTTTGCAGCAGGTTGTGAATGTTGTCGACCAGCTTTTGCCCATCATGATTGTTCACGATCTTGGTGTACGAATATTTAATATCGGTCTTGCGCAGACGCTTTAACTGCGCCTTTAAAAATTCTTCTTCAAACATATTCTTGCCGCCTTCTTCATCATCGTTCTTCCATTCAACCGGGAATTGCTTTTCTATCTCAATGGGCATCAAACCCGCAAAAATTGAGTTTCTGCAATATTGCGTGGCGGTGGGTAAAATTGAATAAAATGTATCTTCTTCATTGATCCGGAAACTTTCAGCGAATATCGGTTGTATCGTTTTCCATTGGTCAAGTCGTAAATTATCTATCAATAGAAAAAAGGTTGGCGTACCTTTCTCCAGGTGTGGAAACACTTTATATTTCAAAAGTGTATTGCTCATGATTGGGGCATGCGCCGCCTGGTCTGTTACCCAGGAAGCATAATTTTTTGATACGAACTTAAAAAATTCCGTATTGGCCTCGGCTTTCTGCGATTGAAATACTTCCTGCATTTCTGGACTGTCGCTTTTTTTCATTTCAAGTTCCCAGTAAACCAGTCTTTTGTAAATTTCCATCCATTCATTATAGTTGGGATTGTTGTTGAGGGCCATAAACAGGTCACGGAATTGTTCCTGGTAGGCAGAAGTCGTTTTTTCCGCCACGAGCCTTTTATTATCGATGATCTTTTTTAAAGAAAGCCATACCTGGTTTGGATTCACAGGCTTAATCAGGTAATCGGTGATTTGCGAGCCGATTGCTTCATCCATGAGGTTTTCGGTTTCATTTTTTGTAATCAGCACAATGGGAATCTGGGTATTAATTTCTTTTATTTTTTGAAGTGTTTCCAGGCCACTGATGCCGGGCATGCTTTCATCCAGCAGCACAACATCTACTTCGTTCTCTTTCACGAAATCGACTGCATCAAATCCATTGCTCAGCGATTTTACCTGGTACCCTTTATTTTCAAGGAAAAGTATCTGGGATTTTAAACTTTCCATTTCATCATCAATCCATAAAATTTTTGCTGCGTTCATTGACTGGAATTTAAATTTTTTTAAAGTAAAAAAATAAGT
>JBDUCQ010000007.1:0-48994 GCA_040003385.1 Ginsengibacter sp.
CAATGGATCATTGGGTCATTTGGTCATTTGGTCATTTGGTATTTTCTAAAAACTAACTTTCTAAATCTTCTAAATTTTTTATTAGTCGGAGTCAATATTCACGATTGTTTTCCATGAATATAACTGACACCGATTCACCATTCACAATTCACCATTCACCATTCACAATTGCCCAAAATGCCGGGTGATCAGGTAATAAACTAAAACCTGGAGCAGTAAAAAAAACAAGACTGTCGCATACCATTTCTTCCAATATTTTTTTTCATCGCTGCTCACAGTAATATTATTAGTTTTTCGGTAATGCAATCAGGTTAGCCATCAGCCTGTATGCGCCGGGAATGCCGGCTGGCAACTGGCGGAAAAAAACGAGGGATGCATATACAAAATTTCCTTTGCCAAACTTTGCAATAGCGAGACTGCCATTGCTCTGTGCTTCCCCGGTATCTCCCATCCCGAGGGGAGTTTCAAAATGCGGATCCAGCTGCACTGCCTGGTACGTGCTCCTTTCCTGCACCCAGCCCTCAAAATCTTTATTGGTGATCTTATTTGGATAGTTCAAAACAGGATGACCCGGCAACAAAAATTTTACGTTTGCTCCTTCTTCGGTAACTCTTGTACCGCCATCAATCACAAAAGGGTATGGCCCTACTGATACCCTTTTCTGGCCTACCTGGTTGCTCTTCAGATATTGTACAATGAGATTGCCTCCATTCTGAACATAATGCATAAGTACATCATGTTTATTGGTGAGATATTCGTATATATTATAAGCCCTGATCCCTGAAATGATGGCATCGAATTGCTGTAAGTGATCATCGGTAATATCTGCTTCCGAAATATTCTTCACATCGTAACCCATCTGTTCCAGCGCCTGTGGTACCCTGTCTCCGGCTCCCGGGATATAACCTATTTTTTTTCTGGCTGCCACTATATTGAGCTTTACCAGGTTGGCCCTCGCTTTAGGGAAATACGTGATCACGGGAATGTGATCGTACGCGATCGTTTTCGTGTACCCGTTATAGTGAGTACTGGTGGTTTCCATGCTGATTTGTTCTGTTGTATTGATGTCATTGGTTACCGGCGAAAAAGTTGTTGCTCGGACTGATTCTTGGTTGCCATCCGTGGCGTAGCTGGCGGAGGGCGAGGTATTTTTCCATTTGCCGGAGTATTTTTGTACAACCGTATACTTGCCTGTATCCTCTAAATTGGATTTGAAATGAAGCTGTGCACTGACAGGCGAACCATTCAACGAGATAAAATTTTCCCTTGTATAATTGACCTCCATTTTCGGCAATACGGGGATGGGCTCATAGAGTTCACCCTTTACCGGATCAACCACCCTATACAGAACAGGCCGTTTGATCACCAGGTCCAGGCCAAGAATATTCACTCCCAGGGTAGCTTCAAACGATGGATCATTCTCGGCTTTGCCGATCATGGCCTGGTCCCTGACTTCAAAAGTTCCCCCTACCAGGGGATACTCAAGCCAGTAAGGCTGTGATATCTTTTTTGTTGCGTCAACGGGTAAGGTCTTGCTGATCGCCAGGTTTTGGTTAAAGGGAAGTTTTGTGCTGAAAGTAGAATCAAAATTCTCTATATGGATACTTTTTAAAACTGCGTCTACAGGTGTTCGTTGGTTGACCACCACTGTAATCCTGAGCGTATCACCCTGCACAACCCTGGGCTGGGAAGAAGTAGCTTCTACATACAATGCACTGCACTCTACGATCAGCTGCTGTACTTCATTCAACTTTTTATTTTGCCAGTTGCCCCCGGGTGGAAGTGCCTGGATGGACTTATATAAGTTTACCAGTAACGGGATAGATTTTTCCGGGTCGCCCGGCTGAAATGTATTCAGGATCTCATTGATTTTTGATGAGATCGCCTCTCCTCCTTTCAACCTGTCCCAGGTCGTTACCATCCCATCCATAAGTCCTGATTTCGCGGGCTCGCCCCCGGTTGTTGAAAAATATTCAAATAATTGTCCCCGGCGCCTGGGCCTTCCTTCGCCCTGGCTTTTGTGCATCGTTCTTGCTTCGCCGCCCATTTCACCATAGCTTTTACCGATGAGCGGATTGTACCCGCCTATATCAATTTTCAGCTGGTCTTCTGAAGTCGTATTGTTGCCGCCAAAATTGAAAGTGTTCCACATAATCCGTTTCGCCTGCCAGGTGGTAACGCCATATTTGAATTGCTCAGGAAATTTCTTAGGATCGGCGGCGGCTGAAAAGGCTTCATCAGCCAATAAGGCGGAAGCAGCATGATGGCCATGCCCCGCCCTCGCATCTCCTGGAAATCTTTTTATGATCACATCCGGTTGAAATTCCCTGATCACCCAGACAACATCACTCAATATTTTTTCCTTATCCCATATTCTTAATGCCTCTTCAGCGCTTTTACTGAAACCAAATTCAAAAGCCCTGGTGAAAAACTGCTCACAGCCATCGATCCTTCTTGCTGCCAATAGCTCCTGGGTTCTTATCAGGCCCAATTCAATGCCCTGCTCATCTCCAATTAGATTTTGCCCCCCGTCTCCTCTCGTCAAACTTAAGTATGCCGTCCTGTACATTTTTTCGTTGGCGAGGTATGGCAGCAATGAATTGTTTTCATCATCAGGATGTGCACCTACATATAAAACAGAGCCAAGAACATTGAGTTTTTTTAACTGTAACAGAATTTCGGCTGAAGAATATATTTTAGGCGATTGAGATCTGGATACAAATGGAAAGCAAAAAATAATTGCGGACAATAATATTTTGCGCATACGGATGTAATTTTTTTTACGAATGTAATACATACTTTGAGTGGTGGTTCACCTTTTAAATAAAATACCGGGTAGTAGCTACTACCCGGTATTCGTTCTTTTTAATATTTTAATTCAAATACTCAAGATTCAACACTCAATTTTCAATGCTCAAATTGAGCAGGATTTTAATTTGGGTTTTGAAAATATTTTTCGTTTCAAAATTCCAATCTTCTATAGCGGCGAAGTAGGAAGGAGTGCAAAGTGTTTTATTTTATTCTAAGCAGTTGCAAATCCAACTTTTTTTATTTTTTTGTATCCAGTGAAATATTCACCCTGCCAAAATAATAGGCGCCATTGTATCCCATTTGTTCAACACGACGGCTGTAAACAAACCGGCCAAGGCTCATATTCCCACTGTGTGCCTGCTTGTCCTGGTATACATCAAACAGGTTATTCACTCCAAGTGTAAAAGAAATCTGGGGCAAAACCTGGTAAGAAAGGGAAAGATCGGTGACTGTTTTAGATGAAAATGTCTGGTCCAATGTTTCTTTCTGGCCGGTAAATGCATTTACAGGAAATTTCTGCGTGCTGTCAGGGTTGATGCTTGGATCCAGGTAAGTAACTTTTCCGAAATGCACGATCCTCAGCATGGCACCGAATTTTGAATACTTATAATTAAAGGTAAGGCTGATCTTATTGTTTGGATTTGCAACCTCAACACGGCTCTGGTCTTCGCGGTTAAAATAATTTGCAAGCTGCCCGCTGCTCACCAGGATGTCTGAAGCATGAATGATCGGTTTGCCATCAGACCCTTTTTTTACGATATTGTCAATGAATGTCATTGCCAGTGTGGTGCGCAAGGATTGTTTGTGCATGAACACCTTGTTGTATGAAAGTACGGCTTCCAGTCCACGGGCGCGGGTATCAATTGCATTGGTGAAGAAGTTGGCAGTGCTGGCACCTACTGCATCCAGCTGGGCCTTTAATTGAGCATTGTTGCCACCCCCGAAATTATTAGACAGGATGATCCTGTTGTCAATGTCAATCTGGTAAGCGTCCACGGTGACTTCCAATCCTGCAAATGGTTTGGCAGTGACACCCACGGAATAACTATGGCTGGTTTCTTCTTTTAATTTTGGAATTCCCAATATCTGTGCCGGTTGGCTATCGTTGGTAAAGGTGCCGGACTGTACAGGCACGAGGTTGCCACCCTGTGAAACAAACAATGTATTTGTCTTCGCAAAATACCGTTGTTGCAGGGATGGTGCGCGGAATCCTGAGTTGATGGAAGCTCTCAGGTTAAAATTTTCGGTGACTTTATATCGCCCCGCCAGTTTATAATTTAGAGTAGATCCGAAATCGCTGTAATTTTCAAAACGTAAAGCGCCTGCTAGTAAAAAATTCCTTGTGAAATCCTGTTCCAGGTCAATGTAAACTGCTTTTGCATCTCTTGTTTTATCTCCACCGAGCGAATTGACAAATCCCGGGAACACCTGTGCGCTTGGTGTCGCGCCTGAGTTTACATCATAATTCTTATAGGAAGCTTCTTCACCACTCCTGATCGCGAATCCGTCTAAACGGTACTCAAGACCTCCTGCAACGTTCAATCCTGACAGAACTCCATATTTCCTGGAAAGGTCAAGGTTAACAGTGTTTTGAAAGAATTTTAATCCACCTGCATCAAATTTCGACTGGTTATTGCTTGAAACAGCAAACTGTGTATAATTCAGAGAATTCTCAACACCAAAATCAAATTTATTGATGCCGTAAGTATTACTGAGGTCAAAATTCCAATGACCAAACATGGTCCTGAAACCAACAGAAGTTGAAAAATCCATGATCTCTGAATGAATCTCCGGTAAAAATCCATCTGGATAAATTGACAATACATTTGGCGCGTAAGTTTTAGCGTTGCCTGGAATTCCGCTGGGGTACCGGTAAACACCTGTTGCCTCACCATTTTTTTTGCCGTATCCTCCAAACAGGTACAATTCTCCTTTTTCACCAACAGGATAACCAAAATTAAAAAATGCCGAACCGCCATGCATTGCTGAATTGCCTACCCGCATGTCGAAAGCATTGCGGGTTAAGCCTTTTGCGCTTAATATCGAATCATCCCTGTTTACACCTCCCACATTCGGATAAACAGCTCCTGTATAGGTACCGGTTCTATTGGTGCCATCCCGGTGAATGTATTCTCCTGTAAGATTCAGGTAACCTTTTCCCACAACAAATCCATAACCAAGAGAAGCCTGGATAGTGCCTCCGTCATTCACCCGCACAGAGGGATCGTCTGATTTATTATTGATTTTATAGAGGGCATAATTTTTATCATATTTAGTGTGGTATTGTCCATAGCTTACACCTGCTTCCAGCAAACCCGTTTTCTTTTTCAGGATGATATTGATCACACCAGCAATTGCATCCGAACCATATTGAGCTGCAGCACCATCGCGCAGTATTTCGATGCGATCGATCGCAGTTGCCGGAATTGCACTCATGTCTGTGCTTACCTGCCCCCGGTTGATGGTTCCGTTAACATTAACAAGCGCCGACTGGTGGCGCCGCTTGCCATTGATCAGCACCAAAACCTGGTCTGTTCCAAGGCCTCTCAGCTGGGCAGGGTCAACGTGGTCCGTTCCGTCTGCAACAGTTTGTCTTGAAGACTGAAAAGAAGGCGCAATAAAATTCAGTATTTGGTTAAGGTCTACCTGGCCGATATCATTGATCACCTGCGAAATGGGGATAATGTCAACCGGGACAGGAGTAGACAGCTTTGTGCGGCCCGCAGAACGGCTTCCTACCACAACGATCTCCTCACCGGCTGTTGCAATTGCCATAGTGGCATCATGCGTAACCGTTTCATTTGTTTTTACTTCCACCCTTTTAGTATTGAGCTGAAATCCTGCATAGGTAATCGCGATCGTATAATGTCCGGGTGCCACCTGTAACTGGTATTCACCATTGTCATTCGTGGTAGTCCCTTTGCCTTTCCCTTCAACGGAAACGGAAGCACCCGCAAGCGGACCGTGTTCATCGCGCACCACGCCTTTGATGGTACCGTTTTGAGCACGTGCCATTGTGAGTGAGAATAATAAAATAATAATGCTTATGAATGTCTTTGTAAAATGGATAAGTGTTCTCATAATATTTGTTTAAAGGTTATTTTGTGATAACTTCTAAAGTTACTGAAGTTATGATTGGTTAAAAAACCTAAATTCAGTCTAGATATGATGACCAAAATACTTTTTGCTGCAATCCTGCTGTTGTTCTTTTCCATTGTGTCAAATGGACAACATGAACTTTTAGCCGTCAATCAAAAAATAAATGGATTTAAATATGGCATCACCAAAACCATCATTTGCAAAAACGGCGTGGTTGTTTCAGCACATACCCTGGCAAGCAAAGCCGGTGTTATGATGCTGAAAGCAGGCGGCAATGCGATAGATGCAGCAATTGCCACACAACTGGCACTGGCGGTTGTATATCCCGGGGCCGGAAACATAGGCGGTGGTGGATTTTTAATTGCTCACCTGGCGGGTGGTAAAAATATATCAATTGATTACAGGGAAACTGCCCCGCATGCATCCAGCCGTGATATGTACCTGGATGCTAACGGTGTACCACAGACGAAAATGTCGCTGGACGGCCACTTGTCTGTAGGTGTGCCTGGTACAATTGCGGGCTTGTATGCCAGCCTGAAATATGCGCGCCTTGCATTTAGAAAATTGATCCAGCCTGCCATCGACCTCGCTGAAAATGGTTTTGTGATCAGCGAAGGCCAGGCAAAAAGCTTCAATGATAACCGCGAACAGTTTGTGGCTCTCAACACGACATCGCCCGTCTTTGTTACGGGAGGATCCTGGAAGGCGGGTGACACACTGATCCAGAAAGACCTGGCCAAAACTTTGCGTAGGATAAGGGACGGAGGAGCAAGGGAATTTTATGAAGGGACCACAGCAAAACTCATCGTGGAAGAGATGAACCGGGGGAAAGGAATCATTACACTTGAAGATCTCAAAAATTACAAAGCAAAAAAGAGGGAGCCGATCTCTTTTGCCTACAAGGGGTTTACAGTACTTACCATGGGGCTGCCAAGCAGTGGTGGTATTATTTTAGAGCAGATGATGAAAATGACGGAAGGCAGGAGCATTGCAAAAATGAATTTTGAAACAGCAGAATCTGTACACCTGATGACAGAAATAGAAAGGAGAGCTTATGCTGACAGGGCCAAATTCCTCGGCGACCCTGATTTTGTAAAGGTCCCTGAGAAAATACTGGTTAGTAAAAAATACCTCGATGAAAGAATGAAAGATTTTGATCCAGCTAAGGCAGGCAACAGCACCAGTATCTCTGCGGGAAATTTAAAAGAAAGTGAACAAACTACCCATCTTGACGTTTATGACAGGGAAGGAAATGCCGTTTCAGTGACGACCACCCTCAACAATTCGTATGGCAGTAAAACGGTGGTATCCGGAGCCGGCTTTTTATTGAATGATGAGATGGATGATTTTAGTGCTAAACCAGGAGTTCCCAATTTATACGGTGCTATAGGAGCAGAAGCGAACGCAATTGTACCTGGCAAAAGAATGCTGAGCAGCATGACGCCAACCATTGTGCTGAAAAATAATAAACCGTTTCTTGTGATAGGCACCCCCGGAGGAACCACGATCACAACCAGCGTATATCAAACTTTGCTGGACATTTTAGAATTCAATTTAAATGCGACCGATGCGGTTAACCGCCCAAAATTTCATCACCAGTGGTTGCCTGACAGGATTGATGTGGAAAAAGAATTTCCACAGGATGTTCGCAATCAACTCACTCAGATGGGATACACGATCACGGAACGGGCGCCAATCGGAAGAACGGAACTCATCCTCATACATGCCACGGGAAAGCTGGAGGCAGTTGCCGATAAAAGAGGCGACGATTCCGCTGAAGGCTATTGAAGGCGTTCTGTTCCAGAAAAATTTACGTTGCGTTCACAGTCCACGGTCGACTGTCGACAGCAGATCATTTTACTGGAGAAAGTTTTTTAATACAGGGGAATTTCCTTTGATTTATCCTCACCGTATTTCACCATCTATGTTCGAATAATCTGGGTGGTCCACCTAAACTGAATGATCGATGTGGACTGTCGACTGTGGACCGTGGACTAAACTAAAATTTGTTTTACGTTCGCATAAGTGCCAATTATTATTCCAACGAATGCAAATCCTGGAAGTTTAATCCTTAATTTCAAATTTTTATTAAAACCAATCTGTATTGATGAAGAAATTAGTTACTTCGGCGATCTCCTTTTTTTTCCTCCTGACAGTTAATTCACAAAGCAACCTGGGAATCAAAGCGGGGTTTAATTACAGCACCGCAACTATCATTGCTAAAGGTGTACACCAAAAAGTTCAGTATCAGGTTGGGTATGGTGCAGCGATCATATTCAAAACCTGGTTTGATGGTGTTTTGCACTTTTCACCTTATATCGCCTACAACAGGCGCGGATATGCGTATGTCCCAACCGATGGCCTCGTATCAAAAATTGAAAATACAGTTCACTATATTGATATTGTTCCGGCACTGTCATTTGATTTTCCAACCACTTCCAATCAAACATTCATCGTGGGTTTCGGGCCTGTTGTAGGATTTGCGATCACCGGAAAAGAAAAAATCACAGATAAGAATGGCGTTCTGACGGAAAATAAAATAGTGTTCGGATTTGGAGATTACGGACGGTATGATGCAGGCCTCACAGGCAACATCGGCTACAGGTACCACAGTTATCTTTTGGAAATATCCTATTTATACAGCCTCACTGATCTCCAAAATAATGATGATATTGACAGTGACATCCGCAACAGGATGCTGAGCCTTTCAGTAGGATATTATTTTAAATAATCAGTTTTTGTAAATTTTCACCACGGCTAATCCATCATTCCTGATAAATCCACGGTACATCCCAGGTGTATTAAAGGGCATTGCAATGTTCCCTTTTTTATCAAGCGCAATCAATCCGCCGTCACCGCCTATACCGGGTAGTATTTTCATGATCATTTCATTGGCCGCCTTTACAATTGAATATTTTTTGAACTCAACCAGGTCGCTCACAGTTTTTGCCATTACAAGACGTATAAAATATTCGCCGGACCCTGTGCAACTGATTGCACAGGTTGAATTGTTTGCATAAGTGCCTGCTCCAATGATGGGTGAATCTCCTACCCTTCCATATTTTTTGTTGCTGATGCCTCCTGTTGAAGTAGCCGCAGCAAGGTTACCATAACGGTCTAGCGCAACCGCGCCCACTGTTCCATATTTGCGATCAGGATTTCCAGGCTGTATGAAAGCACCGGGGCTTTTTTTGCTTTCATTCCTTTTAACGGAATCCTCCTGCTTCGCTTTAATCAGGTTCTGCCACGCTCTTTCAGTAAAAAAATAGGATGGATCAACAATTTCCAACCCGGTTTTGCCTGCAAAATCCTCAGCGCCTTTGCTCACCATCATCACATGGTTACTTTTCTCCATCACCGCTCTTGCAGCTGTTACAGGATTTTTGATGGTAGTAACGCCAGCGACTGATCCGGCTTTAAGGTCTTCGCCGTTCATAATGGCGGCATCAAGTTCATTTTTACCTTCACTCGTAAATACTGCGCCTTTGCCCGCGTTGAACAACGGAGAATCTTCCATAAATTTCACAGCCTGCTCTACTGCATCCAGTGCACTACCGCCCTTTTTTAAGGTATCATAACCGGTTTGTAAAGCCTGTTGAAGTGCAATCGTGTATGCCGCTTCTTTTCCTGGTGTCATCTGGCTCTTTAATATGGTGCCGGCTCCTCCATGTATCACTAAAACAAGCTTGTCGTTAAGTTGTACTTTCGGCTGCGAAAATGCAATGGTTATCATGAACAAAGCACAAAGTCCTGATGTTATTTTTTGCATGAAAATAATTTTAATTCATATTTTTTGTTTATTCTTAACTCGATACGAATTGCCTGTCGCAGTGGTTTAAGTAATTTTACAACTTAACTGTCTTTCCCTGAAAAGAGTACTGAATATATTACTAAAATGCGTGCTTGCAATATTTGTACTCGTATTGGTACTATGGTTGTTATTGCAAACGTCCCCATTCCAAAACTGGATAGTAGGGCGCGTGACCAAAAAATTATCAAAAAACCTGCACACTAAAGTGTCGATCAAACATGTAGACTTTGGTCTTTTCAATAAAATGCTCCTGGAAGGAACGCTGATTCTTGATAAAAAAAATGATACTCTTTTGTATGCGGGTTCGGCTAAAGTAAATATTACGGACTGGTTTTTTTTCAAGGACAATATTGTTTTAAAATACATAGCACTTGACGACGCTCTCATCAACATGAACAGGAAAGACTCAGTATGGAATTATCAGTTCCTGGCTGATTATTTTTCAAGCCCTGGTAAAAAAACCGATACTTCAAAAAATGTAGTGAAGCTTGATCTCAAAATAGTAGAATTCAACAGGATCAGAATTGTTGAAAAGGATGAATGGATCGGGCAGGATATGTTGCTTTCATTGAACAAGCTTAATTTATATACAGATGATTTTGATACCCATAACCATACTATCAAAATCAACACCCTTGTGCTGGATCAGCCTGTGTTCTCTCAGACAGATTACGATGGCAAAAGGCCCGAAAACCCCCATGGC
This sequence comes from Ginsengibacter sp., assembly GCA_040003385.1. Classification (GTDB taxonomy): domain Bacteria; phylum Bacteroidota; class Bacteroidia; order Chitinophagales; family Chitinophagaceae; genus Ginsengibacter. The sequence goes on from JBDUCQ010000007.1 coordinate 10,425, forward strand.
CCGGCAAAGCCTGCTGATGATGTCCCTTCCGGGCTGCAATGGAATTCTGAAAACTGGATATACGCGATTGGCAATCTTGAAATAAAGAACGGATCTTTTTTTGTAACCAAAAGTTCAAATCCAGTATCTGCCCAGAAACTATTTGACGAAGATCATATCAGGTTTACATCCATCAACGGTACAGTAAAAAATCTGCAGTTCATCCAGGACACATTGACTGCTAAGATTGATCTTTCCGCAAATGAAAGATCTGGCTTAATAGTTAAAAAATTGATTGCCGGCCTCCGGTTTACGCCGGATATCATGGAATTCAAAGGGCTTGATCTTACTACAAACAAAAGCCACTTTACAGATTATTATGCCATGAAGTACAAGAGCTTCAACAGGGACATGGGTAGCTTCATGCATGCAGTTACACTGGAAGCAAATTTTGTGAACAGCGAAATAAGCAGTGATGATCTTTCTTTTTTTGCGCCGGAAACAGGGAGATGGGCCAGGAAATTTTTGATCAGCGGGCAGGCGCATGGAACCATTGATAATTTGTACGGGAAAAATATAATTATACGTTCCGGGAACAACAATTATTTTAATGGCGATGTTTCCATCCGGGGACTTCCCTACATGAGTGATATGTATATTGACCTGCACTCAAGGGATCTCAAAACTTCATATGCCGAGATGGTCAACCTGGTGCCCCAGCTTAAAAAAATCACTACACCTGATCTCGCTGCCATGGGTAATATCGGATTTTCAGGAACCTTCCTGGGTTTTATCAATGATTTTGTTACATATGGCGTACTAACTACAAGCATCGGAACTTTAAAAACCGATCTCAACATGAAATTCCCTGATAAAGGATCTCCCGTTTACTCAGGACACGTTGTGACCGATGATTTCCAGCTTGGACGATTTATTGACAACAGCCAGCTGGGAAAAATTTCATTCAACGGGAAAGTGTCCGGTACGGGTTTTTCCGAAAAAACGATGAACATATCCGTCGACGGCTTTATCGGAAAGCTTCAATTCAATGACTACATTTACCAGCGTATTACCGCAAAGGGGAATTTGCGAAAAAAGATCTTTGAAGGTGAGGTAAGCATAGACGATCCCAACCTGAAAGTTGATGGGCTCGTGGGCTCAATAAATTTTAACCTAAGGGAACCGCAATTTAATTTTGAAGCCGGGGTTCGAAAACTCAATTTGAAAAATTTACATTTAACCAACGATGATTTTTCATTAACAGGAACATTTAACCTGAATTTTTCAGGAAATAATATTGACAATTTCCTTGGATCGGCCAGGATCTATGATGCCACCCTGCATACAGGTGATCAAAAATTATCTTTTGATTCGCTTACGATCAGTTCCTTTTTTTTCAATGACAAAAAACACCTGACTGTTCAAACAAATGAGCTGGATGCCAGTGTTACCGGCAATTTTAAAATTCTTGAATTGCCTGATGCTTTCCAGCTTTTTCTCAACCGGTATTACCCGGCGTATATCAGGAAACCATTCCGCAATGTTCATGAACAAAATTTCAGCTTCGACATTAAAACCAAAAATATCAGTGATTATATTTCGCTAATCACCAACAAACTGAAGGGCTTCGACAACAGCAGGATCAATGGCGACATTGATTTGTCGAAAAACACTTTGTTTATGCAGACAACGGTGCCCCTCTTTAATTACAGCAATATAAATTTCTACAATACCAGCCTGACAGCAAAAGGCACATTGGACTCACTCAAACTCAACAACGAGATTGAGGATGTTGTGATCAACGACAGCCTGCATTTCCCCAATACAAAAATAGTGATCGGCGCCCGGAATGACCTTTCGGATGTAAGTATAAAAACGGCAGCCAGCCGCACTTTGAATGAAGCTGATCTTTCGGTAAGGGTGCAAACATTATCGGATGGCTTTAAACTATATTTCAACCCGTCTTCCTTTGTGATCAATGAAAAAAAATGGATACTTGAAAAAGGCGGAGAGCTTGTTCTGAGCAAAAAGATCCTTACTGCAAGTGAAGTAAAATTTGTGCAGGACAAACAGGAGCTGATCATCTCCACAGAACCTTCCACTACAGGAAATACAAATGATGTGGTAGTTGATTTTAAAAATTTAAACATCGGCGATATCGTTCCGTTCGTTCTTAAATCCCCGCACATTGATGGCTTACTCACCGGGAATGTAAGAATCTCTGATCCGTTCAAAAACCTCAATGCAGAATTCGACTCCAGGATCGACCAGTTTTATTTTGAGAACGATTCCATAGGTGTTTTAAAATTAAACGGGAATTACAGTGGCAAGTCTCCGGGCTTATTTGTGAATGCTATATCCGACAATGAACTCTACAATTTTGTTGCACAGCTGAATTACAAACCATCCGACTCAACAAACCGCCAGCTGGAAGGACAAATTCATCTGAATCATTCAAATATCCATTTCCTTGACAAATACCTGTCAGGCATTTTTAGCGGGATCAGCGGAACTGCCTCAGGCGATCTTAACTTTTCGGGCAGTGGCAAAGATCCAAAAATTACAGGCCGTGTTAGCCTGAATGATGCATCTATGACCGTTGATTATACCCGGTGCCGGTACATCGTTGAAAATAATTCAGTCATCACTTTTAATACTGATGAAATAGATTTTGGAACTCTTAAAATTCGTGACACTTTAAATAATACTGCTACACTCAGTGGAAAATTGTACCATACTTTTTTCGACAATTTCTATTTTAATGAAATGCGGTTGCGCACCGATAGCAGGAATGGCAATCCTTCAAAATTTCTGCTGCTGAATACAACCTCTAAAGACAATGACCAGTTTTATGGCAACGTGATCGGCAGTGCGGAATTGTCGCTAAACGGTCCTGTCAATGATATGAAAATGGTGATCCGTGGCGAGCCTACAGACAGCAGCCATATTTATTTGCCCACCAGCGAAACTGCCGAATCAGGTAAAATAACTTATATAGAATTTATCAAGCTTGGGCGCGAAATGAAGAATGATTTTTCTTCAAACCAGGAAGCGAATATCAAAGTTGACATGGAGCTCAACGCCAATCCGTTTGCAAAGATCGACGTGATACTGGACGAGGTAACCAAAGACATCATCAAGGCACAGGGTAGCGGCAGGTTGAACATTACAGCGGGTACAAAAGAACCTTTGACGATCAGGGGACGATATGATGTTCAACAGGGTGAGTACACTTTTAACTTTCAAACATTTTTGAAAACTCCCTTCAGTTTACAATCAGGGTACATCGAATGGCAGGGCGACCCTTACCTGGCAAATCTGAATATTGATGCATTGTACAGGGCAACCCAGGTAAATCTTTCAAGCATACTCACAAGTACCGGGTTCAGCAATGCAAGAGGTGACGTGGATATAATTTTTAAATTGAGAGGAACGCTGAAAGATCCAAGGCCTGATTTTGAATTTCAACTCCCTTTTGATAATCCACTCAAGAACGACCCGATTGCCAACGAGTATTTAAAAACAAAATTCCAGGCAGATAAAAACCAGCTCAACAAACAGGTGACTGCCCTTCTTCTTTTCAATACTTTTATAACAGAGCAACAAAGTTTATTCAGTACAAACAATACCGGCAACTTTGTATTCCGTTCGGTTGGGCAAATCTTATCGAGCACACTTTCATCCTCGCTCAACAACTGGCTGCAAAAATTATTAAAAACAGACCAGGTAAACCTGTATACCAATATCAATACATCAGACTTTAATTTTGAAAAGGGCATCACCGAAAAACAAATACAGAACCTTGGGAATTTTGGATTCAGAACCACTTTTTTAAAGAACAGGCTGCTTATCAATTTTGGCGGCAACGTAGATTATAAGCTCATACAGGCAAGTAACAATTCGAGTTCGAATTTTCTATTCACTCCTGATGTTTCTTTTGAATATCTTATAACACCTGATGGAAAATTCAGGGTGGTAGGATTTAACAGGAGTGACGCCAATACAGGTGATCTTGTTGGAGTTACCCGTCACAACCGCACAGGAGTACAGCTCTCATACAGGAAAGATTTCAATACGTTTACTGAATTATTTGGCGGAAAGTAAGGAAGCTCATCCAAAGCCCATCCCCACATCACAGAATTAATGTGAAGGAATTCACTAAAGCCCCTTCCCGAAAGGAAGGGGTGGGAAAAGCTCAATTTTACAAACTCGAATAAGCTTACTTCTGCATTACCTGATTTCTAAATCTTAATGCCTGATACCTCATACCTCATACTGCCTACCTCTTCGCCATTATCTTATGCCCCAGCTTATCTCTTTTTGTTTCGAGATATTTTTTGTTGTGCTTATTTGCTTCCATTTCTATGGGTACGGTCTCAACGATTTCAAGGTTGTAACCGCTGATGCCTGCTCGTTTGCGAGGGTTGTTGCTGATCAGCTTTATTTTGGTGATCCCCATTTGTCTGAGTATTTGTGCACCCACTCCGTAATCTCTTTCATCCATTGCAAATCCCAGGTCCAGGTTGGCTTCTACAGTATCTCTTCCCTCTTCCTGCAATTTGTAAGCCTTCAATTTATTTAACAGGCCGATGCCACGTCCTTCCTGGTTCATGTACAGTACAACTCCTTTGCCTTCAGCTTCCACCATCTTCATGGCGGCATGCAACTGTTCTCCGCAATCACAGCGAAGGGAACCAAGGATATCGCCGGTCATGCAACTCGAATGAACGCGTACTAAAACGGGTTCATCTTTTTTCCAGCTTCCTTTTTTCAATGCCATGTGCTCTTCACCGGTATTGATTTGCTTAAAGGCAATCAGTTCGAAATCACCATATTTCGTAGGCATTTTTACCCGTACGTCTTCATGTATTAGGGATTCATTTTTCAGCCTGTATGCTATCAGGTCTTTGATAGATACAATTTTAAGGTCAAACTTTTTAGCGAGCAATTTCAATTCAGGTACCCTTGCCATCGTTCCGTCCTCATTCATAATTTCCACCAATACCCCCGCTTCCCCATGGCCCGCCATTTTAGCAAGGTCAATTGTAGCTTCTGTATGTCCGGCCCTGCGCAACACCCCGCCTGCCTTTGCCCTCAATGGAAAGATGTGACCGGGACGCCCCAGATCTTCCGGCTTTGTTAACGGATCGATCAGTGCCTGCACGGTTTTGGCACGATCGTGTGCGGAAATACCTGTTGTACACCCATGTCCCAAAAGGTCAACACTCACCGTAAAGGGTGTTCCATGCAGCGCAGTATTTTTATTTACCATCAGCTCAAGTCCCAGTTCATCACATCTTGTTTCCACGATCGGGGCGCATATAAGGCCCCTTCCGAATTTGCTCATGAAATTGATGATTTCAGGGGTTACATTTTTTGCCGATGTAATGAAATCACCTTCATTTTCACGGTCTTCGTCGTCAATCACGATCACCAGTTTCCCCAGTTTTATATCATTCACAGCACTTTCTATGGTATCCAGCATAATTGCAATTTTTTATCGGCAAAGATACGAAGGATTGAGGGGGTAACGGGTTTATACAGGGGTTGAAGGAAAATTTTCATGTATATTATTCTTCATAATGCATCTTATTAATTGGGAATAGCAATCTTCAAAAGTCAAAAAATAAGGAGATGCCCGAACGCATGGGTTACCTGTCAACTTCAATTTCAGAATCTTCTTGAAACAATAAGCTATGTGTATAGGTATTTTACAGGTGCCAAGTGAATTCTGTGAATAAGTGGTAAGTCATGTTCAACTTTATTTCGTTTTCTTTGCCAGTAAATCTAACTTGTTATGATGCTGAAAAAACTACTCCCCCTTTTTATTGCATTTGTTTCCCCATGCCTTGTCATTGCACAGGTAACTACAAGCAGCATCACCGGGGTTGTACAAACGGCGGATTTGAAACCATTGGATGGTGCCACAGTCACTGCAATACATCAGCCATCCGGAACTAAATATGTCACCATTACAAATAAGGATGGAAATTTTAATATTCCCAACACCCGGTCGGGAGGACCTTACCAAATCAAGGTTGAATATGTGGGTTACACGGCTCAAACGATTAATAATGTAAACTTGAATTTGGGTGAAGCCTACATAGCAGAAGTGAAACTGTCTACTGTTGCAAATGTTTTGCTGGAAGTAACGGTAACAACTTCAAGAGCCGGCACCAGCAGGAATAAAACCGGTGCCGGTACAGTTTTTAATTCAAGGCAGATCTCCACCCTTCCTTCTATTTCACGGAACATCACAGATTTTACAAGACTCACACCACAAGCCAATGGTAATAATTTTGCAGGTCGTGATGGCCGGTTAAACAACCTGCAGGTTGATGGTGCAAACCTGAATAATAATTTTGGATTGAGCAGTGATCCACAGCCTGGCGGTGGCGCATCGCCTGTTTCAATCGATGCGTATGATGAGATTGCAGTGAACATTGCTCCCTATGATGTGCGTCAATCAGGATTTACAGGGGCAGGAATCAATGCAGTAACCAAAAGTGGAACCAATACATTTCATGGCACAGCGTATACTTTCTACAGGGACCAGAGTTTCAATGGCAAGCACGTGGGTGATATTACTCTTACACAGGTTCCGCAAAAAACAAAAATTTATGGAGGGAGTATAGGCGGCCCTATCATTAAAAACAAACTTTTCTTTTTTATCAATGCCGAATCAGAAAATACGTCCAAGCCATCTGATAATGGTTTTGTTCCAACAGGTGCTACTTCAAGCGGTACACTGTCTGCTTCACCTGTTGATTCATTGAATAAATTCAGGGATATTTTGAAAACCAAGTATAATTATGATGCGGGACCGTATGATAACCTTCCGAATTTTGTTACCAAAAATCATAAGATACTCGCTAAAATAAACTGGAATATCAACAATGTTCATAAACTTGTTTTGAAAGTAAGCGATTTTAAAGGGTCCGATCAAAGTGCAGTGAACGGCAGCAGCGTACCCAACAGCGGCGCCGGTGGTTTCGTGATCAGGGGACAGGATCCGACAAAACCAATTACGAGGTTACCCAACAACAGGAACAGCAATCAGTCCATCGCATTTGCAAATTCAAATTATATCACTGATCACAAAGTGAGAACAGCTACCCTGGAATTGAACTCTAATATCAACAGCCGGGTATCCAACCAGCTATTACTGGCCTATACTAAGATCAATGACATAAGAAATGGTCTTGGTAATGTTTTCCCAACAATTGAAATTTTTGATGCAGAAGGAACTGTTGCGGGGGTAACCAAGGGAAGAAACTATATGAGTGCCGGAACCGACCCCTTTACAAGGAACAACGAGGTGATCAATGACGTATATACTTTTACCGAAAACTTCAGCTATAGTACCAGGAGACATAATATTACTGCAGGTGCAACATATGAATACCAAAGAGTGGGCAATGCCTTTATGGGAGGATCAGAAAGCTACTACATTTATAACAGCCTGAGTGATTTTGAAAAAGATCTGCCACCTGCCTATTTCGCGTATACTTATTCCCTGGTGCCCGGCCAGCCAAAAGTTTTTTCTGCAGACCTGAAACTCGGTCAGCTGGGCGCTTACGTGCAGGATGAATTCAATGTAAACAACCATTTCAGGATCACCTATGGTATACGCGGTGATGTTCCTACTTATCTCAAAAAGCCATTGGAAAATACTGCAATTACTGATTTAAAATTTCCTGATAAAAATGGCAATCTCATGAGCTACAATACGGGTAAATGGCCGCAGGCAAAAATTTTAATTTCGCCACGCGTAGGTTTCAGGTGGAAAGTTCCTGATGATGAAAACCTGGTGATACGCGGTGGTACCGGAATCTTTACCGGTAAGATCCCCTTTGTTTTTTTAACGAACATGCCCAGCGGAAGCGGTGTTTACCAGACAGGAGCCAATATCAATACAACAGCCGGACTTTCCAGCATCACCTTTAACCCGAACCCTGACGGCTATATTGGTAAATTTCCATCCACTGTTGCAGCTAAAGCGCCCGGAAGTTTCGTTCTTATAGATCCGAAATTTAAATTTCCACAGGTATTCAGAACCAATATCGGGCTCGATAAACAATTGGGAGATGGATTTAGTTTAACCGCCGACATTTTATATACCAAAGACATCAACGCAGTAAAAATGCGCAACGCCAATTTAAAAGATCCATCGGGCAGGTTATCGGGCGAAGACAACCGTTTATATTATCCGGCCTCAACAACGGCTGCAAATAAATTTGTTTATCCAAATCTCGCAGGCACCGGCAGGGGTGGAACAGTTATCGTCTTAGAAAATACCGGGAAAGGCTATTCGTTTTCTTCCACTGCACAGCTTGCAAAAGCTTTTTCTAATGGCTTTTATGGCGCGGTAGCTTATACCTACACATTAGCTACAGAAATAAGCCCTAACCCGGGATCACAGGCTACATCAGCATGGCAATCGATCGTGAATGTGGGTACACCCAACAATGAAGAGTTGTATAATTCTCAATATGTGATCCCTCACCGTTTGATAGGGACATTGTCTTACAGGCTGGAATATGCGAAACATTTTGCATCCACTATTTCGTTATTTTATGAAGGTGCTAAGCAGGCCAATTACAGCTTTATTGTTGGGGGTGATATTAACGGGGACGGAAATAATGCATCAGACCTTATGTACATTTATAAAAGTGGGAAGGACATCAATTTTGTGGATGTAAAAAATGCAGATAACTCGATTAAATATTCGATTGCCGCCCAACAACTGGCTTATGATCAGTTTGTGGCCAACAGTGCATATCTAACAAGGCACAAAGGGCAATATGCAGAAAGGTCCTCAGTCTTTACTCCATGGTATCATCGGTTGGACATGCGTTTCTTACAGGATTTCATTGTAAACACGGGTTCAGTAAAACATACTCTTGAATTCAGCGTGGACGTGATCAACCTTCCGAACCTTGTCAATAAAGACTGGGGCATTAAACAGCTGACAACCGTAAACAACCCGCTTACCCTCAAGGCGATCGATGCCACCGGCAAGGCATCATTTACCTGGACTGAATTCAACAAGCAACTGGTTACCACTCCATTTCAACAAAATGTAAATACGATAAGCACCTGGGGAATGCAATTGGGACTTCGTTATATCTTTTAGTAAGTACATAGATACAGTTACATAAAAGTTCGTTTCGCTGCTTGGCGGGCGGACTTTTTTTTTGCACATAATGCAGGAGGAGCCATAACAATTTGTTAATAAAAATCGAATTTAAATCATTCCATTTTACCTCACCTTTGCCAAAACCTGAAAACAATTATGAGAAAAATTAAATATATCCTCACCCTTGTTTGTGCAATGACAGGATTGAGTGTTTTTGCACAGGAAACGACCTCTGAAATACACGGCGCAGTTGTAGATGGAAATGGCATACCCCTCAGCGGAGCAACCGTGGTAACAGTTCATGAACCTACCGGAACAAGGTCTACAACCACTACCCGAAAAGATGGTTTATACAATCTTTCCAATTTAAAAGTAGGTGGACCTTACAAGATAGATGTAACTTATATCGGCTTCAAATCGGATAAAAAAGAAAACATCCAATTGCTCCTGGGGCAGGATTACAGGGCAGATTTTAAGCTGATCGCAGAAACAAAAGAACTGACCAATGTTGTGGTTACTTCTTCCCGTGCTGATAAAATTTTCAACAGCAGCCACACAGGCAGCCAGGAAATTATCAGCAGGTCACAGATTGAAAGGTTGCCAACGATCAACCGTAGCCTTCAGGATTTTACGAAGCTTAGCCCTACCTCAAATGGTTTAAGCTTTGGAGGACGGAGCAGCCAATATAACAATGTAACGGTAGATGGAGCTAATTTTAATAATGCATTTGGCCTGTCAGGTACACTGGGTGGTCAAACAAACGCTCAGCCGATAAGTATAGACGCAATCGAGCAGATCCAGGTAAACATTTCTCCGTACGATGTAAGGCAGGGTGGCTTTTCCGGAGCTGGAGTAAATTCGGTTACACGCAGTGGAACCAACCAGTTCAAAGGATCAGTCTATACTTATTTGAGAGGCCCCGATCTGCAGGGTTATAAAATCAGGAATAAAACAATTCCTAAATCAGATTTTAAATACAACCTCAGAGGTGCCTCTATTGGCGGACCGATCATTCAAAATAAACTTTTCTTTTTTATCAGCGGAGAACAGGAAAGAAAAACCGAACCGGCTACAACACTGGTGGCCAATAAACCTGGTCAAACCGCAGTTCCGGGAGTAGTATCCCAGGCTGTTGCGGATACGCTTGACGCATTGAAAAGCTTTTTGCAATCTAAATTCGGTTACAATCCGGGTGAATACCAGGGGTACGATTACAGGACAAACAGTGATAAATTAACAGTAAGGCTTGACTTGAATATCAATTCATCAAATACATTTACTATCAAATACAATTACCTGAAATCATTGCGTGATATTACAGCCAGCAACAGCGGTGCAGTAGGATCAAGGCAACCCAGCAATACCGGGCTTCCTTTCAGCGGCAACGGGTATACCATCAATAACAATTTCAATATTTTTATTGGTGAATTGAATACAAAAATCAGCAACAAATCAAACAATAAATTACAGGTAGGATATACCGCATTGCGTGATTTCAGGTCTTCCCAGGCAAGTGGCGATTTTCCATTGGTTGATATCCTTAACGGCCAGGGACAAACGTATACGTCGTTTGGCTACGAACCCTTTACCTACAACAATCTCTTAAGTACGAATATTTTTCAGATCTCTGATATTTACACCTACTATGCGGGAAAGCATGAAATAACAGTGGGAACGCAAAATTATAAGAAGACATTTAAGAATGGCTTTGCTCCAAATTATGAAGGGGCATTCATATTTAATTCCCTTACTGATTTTTACAACAGCGTGAATAAAGGCGATTCGAATGCAAGGAGCTATAACCTTTCGTATGCTCTCACAAAAGACGGTACATTCCCCTTTGCAAAGATTGGAGTGACAGAATTGGGATTTTTTGCCCAGGATAAGTACAGGGTTAAAGACAACCTAACTATTACCTACGGATTCCGTTTAGACCTCCCTGTATTTCAGGATAAATTCGACAGCAATCCAAATGTTCCAACACTCACCTTCAGGGACGGAAAGCATTATGATGTTGGTGAAAAGCCAGCTACAAACCTGCTAATCTCACCAAGAGTTGGATTTAACTGGGATGTATTTAAAAATGGCAGAACCCAGGTTCGTGGTGGTGTTGGATCATTTTCCGGCCCGCCGCCGTTTGTTTGGGTAAGCAACCAGGCAAGCAATAATGGAGTTCAGTTTGGGTCCATCTCAACTAAAAACTTACCATTCAGTTCAAACATAAATGCCTACCGCCCTTCATCAGGCGCCATCAACACTTCTTATAACCTGGTGGTTGTTGATAAAGATTTCAAATATCCCCAGGTGTTGAAATCTACTTTGGCTTTTGATCAAAAGCTTCCGGAGGATATCATATTTACAGTTGAAGGAACTTATTCAAAAGACCTTCATGCTGTGAATTACGAGAATGTAAACCTCCCGGCCACAGGAACTCCATTGGCCGGTCCGGATAACAGGATAAGATTTTCAGGAACCAGGATCTATGGTGGCACCCCTCCGCCTGCCACTGTATCCAATCCGAATATTTCCAGTGCCATATTGCTGAAAAATTATTCAAAGGGATATTCATATTCAGTGACTTTTGAACTTCAAAAAGCATTCAGGAATTTCAATACCAGCGTTGCTTACACACACAGCAAGGCAAAAAGCCTGCAGGATGGAGGTTCAATCGCTGCCAGCAGCTGGAGAGACAGGCCGGTTAAAAATGATCCAAATGCTCCAGAGTTAGGGTTCGCTAATTTTTATCAACCTAACCGATTGATCGCACAGGCAAGCTACAGGAAGGAATATGCAAAACACTATGCAACTTCCATCGGCCTTGTTTTTGAAATTGCTCCCAGCCCTACCAGTGCTATTTTGCCCATTACAACTGCAGGTTCCTATACTTACAGTGGTGATGTAAACAACGACGGAACCGGGGGTAATAATGACCTCATTTATATACCGCGTAGTCAAAGTGAGATCGTTCTCGTTCCTGTAAACACAGGCGGTGGAACGGTGACCGATACGAGAACCCCGGATGAGATCTGGAACCAGCTGAATAATTTCATCAACCAGGACAAATACATGAAAGCACACAGGGGCGAGGTTGCCGAAAGAAACGGGGTGGTGCTTCCATACTATAAGCACCTGGATCTGAATATTACACAAGACTTCTATCTTAAAACAGGTACAAGCAAACACACGCTGCGCTTGTCATTTGATATCATCAACCTGGGAAATCTGCTGAATAAAAACTGGGGAATTGGTAAAATATTCTCAACTCCATTTAATACCAGTCAGAATGCAGCGAGCTTTCTCAAGTTTGAAGGTTTGGTAAAAACAGCGGGTGATCCAAATGTTGGTAAACCTCAGTTTTCTTTCCCTTACCAGGATGCAGCTAATAAAATACCATTCTCAAGCAGCTGGCAGGACAATACAACTACATTCTCAAGATGGCAGGGACAAATTGGAATCAGATACCTGTTCAACTGATATAACGTTAATGCACATACGAAAAAGTCCTCCGGTTACTGGGGACTTTTTTTTTATGAAGAACGGTGTATGTTTAGGGGTTTAGGTGTTTAGAAAGTTTAGAAAGTTTAGAAAGTTTAGAAAATGCCCAATGACCGAATGACAAATGACCAATGACTCATTGACTAATGACTAGCCCTCAAAACTCCTCACCTTTCCTCAGGATCCCATCCCCATTGAAGAAATGCCGGAAAGGCTTCTGCCCATGTAGGTACATCATGTTTGCCATCCTTCATTTCCAGGTATATAATATCGCTGTCCAGGCTATATCCTTTCAGTACCAATTCCTCTATACAGCTTAACGTATCATCAATGGCGTCTATAATGCCATTGTTATTCCTGTCGGCAGTTTCATCTTTGGAACCTGTTTCAAAAAAAAATTTTAACCATGGATAATAACCACCATTGCGTATCTGCATGTGCATGATCCGGTGTTTGTTTTCATCAAATAAAATATCATCCTGGCCAACCGAACGCCACCACAATGATCCACTAAAAACACCCACCCTTGAAAATTCCACAGGGTGGTTCCATACGATATCCAAAGCACTCAGGCCACCCAAAGAAAAACCACAGAAAGATTTTTCGATAAAAGAACTGATCGCAAATAGTTTCCGTGTAAATGGAAGGAGCTCTTCAAAAATAAACCGGTTGTAAGCAATTGCTTTACTGCCACGTCCTTTAAAATCGAGGTGTGCTGCGGTACCGTATTCATTCCTCCTGTCCGGGCCGCAATGGATACCTGCACACAAAAGTGGCTTCAATTTCTGTGCACCATACAGGTCTTCCAGGATATTTTCAAAACCCATCCTTACAAGATCCTGCCCATCGTTGATCAAAAGAAGGCTCACATGGTTGTACTGAATGTTTGACGGTATATAAAAATCAATGAGTACCTCCCTGTTAAGATGTAACGATGAAATTATATGGTTTTGTACGAGGACACACCTTGAATTCTCTGTTTGCATAAAAATCAAAAATAAGCAAAATCAGTTCCAAAGATTTATAGAAACGCATTAGTATGAGGAAATCTATGACATCTGTATAATTTCCAAAAACATTTGTTTTATTGAAGGCGAAAAAATATATTTGGACACATTTGACCCCTGCGCATACAGCAAACAATTAAAAATAATTCCATGAAAAAGATTGGCATATTGTTCGGCAAGGAAAGAAGCTTTCCTGATGCATTTATTGCCCGGGTGAACAGTAAAAATGTAAAAGGAATCACAGCAGAAGCTGTTCATATCGATAAAGTAATGCAGGGAGAAAGCAGCGGTTATGCAGTAATCATCGACAGAATTTCGCAGGACGTGCCATTTTACCGCGCCTTTTTAAAAAACACAGCATTGACCGGAACGGCAGTCATCAATAATCCCTTTTGGTGGAGTGCGGATGAAAAATTTTTTAACAATGCGCTTGCAACCAAAATCGGCGTGCCTGTGCCTAAAACAGTGATCATTCCCTCGCGTGATATGCCGGTAGACACTAGTGAAGAATCTTTTTCAAATTTAGCTTACCCCCTGGACTGGCCTGGGATTTTTGAGTACGTTGGGTTCCCTGCCTATATGAAGCCCTTTGCCGGCGGTGGCTGGAAGAGTGTTTATAAATTAAAGGACATGGATGATTTTTTTACCAAACATGCTGAAACAGGAGAGCTTGTGATGATGCTACAGGAAGAGATCATCTTTGACGAATACTACCGCTGTTATTGTATTGGCGGCAAACACGTCCGCATTATGCCTTATGAACCACGCAACGTGCATCACCTGAGGTATGTTGCTGATTTTAAGCCGGACAAAGAGCGATACGCTTTAATGGAAGATCTTGTATTGCGCATTTGCAACTACCTGGGTTATGATTTTAATACGGTAGAGCTTGCATTGCGTGATGGTGTGCCTTATGCAATTGACTTTTGCAACCCTGCCCCAGATGCTGAAGTGAAAAGTGTAGGGGAAGAAAATTTTGAATGGGTGGTAGAAACTGCAGCAAATTTCGCCATCGAAAAAGCCCAGTCACAGGAAGAAGGAAAGGACAACCTTACCTGGGGAGAATTCATAAAACGAAGCAGTGCGAAAAAAAAACTCTATTGACAAAAAAGATTAGGCTGTCAAATTCTGTTTTTAACCATAATGTTTTCAAATAAAAAACCATGGGTGGAATTTCATATAAACATTTTACGCTGGGTGTTGAAGAAGAATACATGGTGATAGATCCTGAAAGCCGGGAATTAAAAAGCCATGAACAAAAGATCGTCCATGAAGGACAGAAGGTAATCAAAGACAAGGTGAAAGCAGAGATGCACCAGGCAGTTGTGGAAGTGGGTACTGATATTTGCCAGGATATAGATGAGGCGATGATGGATGTGGCAACTTTACGTAAAACGATCAGTGGCATTGCAGGCGACCTCGGGCTATGGATTGGCGCTTCAGGCACGCATCCATTCAGCCACTGGGAGCGCCAGCTGATTACAGATCATGCACGTTACAGTGAAATAGTGAATGAACTGCAGGAGGCTGCACGCAGTAATTTGATCTTCGGGTTGCACGTACACGTAGGAATGGAAAATCGCGAAATGGCGATTCACATTGCCAACTCGGCCAGGTATTTTTTACCACACATCTATGCGCTGAGCACCAATTCACCATTTTGGGAAGGAAGATTGACAGGATATAAATCCTTCCGCACAAAAGTTTTTGATAAATTTCCAAGGACCGGTATTCCCGACTATTTTGAAAGCATCGAATCTTACGACAATTATATCAAGCTTCTGGTTAAAACCAATTGCATTGACAATGCGAAAAAGATCTGGTGGGATTTGCGCGTACACCCATTTTTCAACACGGTAGAATTCAGGATATGTGATGTACCGATGACGGTGCAGGAAACAATCACCATTGCTGCTTTATTCCAGGGTATTTGTGCAAAGCTGTACAAGCTCCGGTTACAAAACCTGAACTTTATCACCTATCCAAGAATTTTAATCAACGAAAATAAATGGCGGGCAGGCAGGTACGGGATCGATGGCAGCATGATCGATTTCGGAAAAGAAAGTGAAGTAAATACAAGAGTGCTTATTTATGAATTGCTCGATTTTATAGATGATGTGATCACTCCTTTGAACAGCAGGCATGCCATCAGCCATGTTCACAAAATGCTGGAAGAGGGCACCGGAGCCGACAGGCAATTAAAAGTATATGAAAACACCAAGAACCTCGTGGATGTAGTGGATTATATCCATTCCCAGTTTTTATACGGCGTTTGAAACCTCTAGCTTAGGTACGATTGGTTGTCCTCTTTTTCGAAGTTGGAATTTCCATTGTACACTTACCCAAAGAATCGAAGTTCCACTTATTCCTGTTGCCGGTATATCCGGTTCTTCTTGTAATCTGTTGTTAAAAGTATGCGGGCCAGATGAATCGTCAGGGATTTGTAATTTATTTGTTCAAATTACCTGCAATGAGAATAAAAATTTTACTCCTGTTCGCCATTTCTTTTTGGATAATTATACCTGCGAATTCGCAGATCAATACCGGAAAGTTTCTATTGGGCGGCAGTTTCAATTTTTTCAGTACCAAGGATGCGCAAAATTTACAGAATTCAAAAAGCAAATCCTTCCATGGAAATCTGCAAATTGGCAAAGCTGTAAAACAAAACAATGTTGTGGGAATAACCCTCTCTTACGGGTATTCGAAGTTCAATTTTTTTAATACGTCCGATAGTATAAAAAGCTCCCAGTTCGGTGCAGGAATTTTTTACCGGAAGTACAAAAAATTAATAAAGGATTTCTATTTTTTTGGAGAGCTGAATGCAGGTTACGAACACTCAAATTATATGCAAACATATCTACAGAATAACGTTCAGGGTTTTAAAACTGTGACCGATGGAGCATTCCTCTCATTTATTCCGGGAATTTCGTATGGGATTTGTAATAGAATGCAAATTGAAATATTGATTCCAAATATTATAAATGTTGCATACTCCCATTATAAAACAGATTACGAGGGAAATCCCCCTGCATTTTTCGATCAAAAAGGAAACACTTTTTCACTAAACGCTAACCTGAACACAAACTTGTTATCCAATTTAGGTATTGGTTTCAAAATTCTTTTGGGTAAATGAAATATTGAAAATTGCTTCCCACATAAGAAGAACCTATGACTGCTTCGCAAATCTACAAAGTAGCATGAGTGCTTAAACTGCCGACCGATACACAATCATTTTTATAAAACTGGTTATAGTCTTGTCAACTACAACAATTGCATTAGAAACTACAATAATAACTATTATTATGCCGTAGGCATTTAAGCTTGGTAGAAAAATTTAATAAGATATTTGTTATCGCGTAGCGATTATAGATCGGGTCAGTGAAACCTCTCCTGCTTTTAAATAATAGTTTCACTGTCAAATGGATCATACAAACCTTTGATCCAAATACACTCAATCCATAAGCAATACCCATTGGGCTTTCTGTGTCCAATTATATTTCCTTTAGTACCTTTGTATATTATGAATGAGAACAGTGGAAAAAAAATAAAAATTGCTATCCTAGATCTTTATGAGGGGGTGGAAAACCAGGGAATGAGATGCATACGGGAGATACTCAACCAGTTTGGAGAGAGCAATAATATTGACATCAGCTGGGATGAGTTCGACGTCAGGCTACAATGCCAGGTACCCGATCTTTCCTATGATATATTTATCAGCACGGGTGGCCCGGGCAGCCCGTTGGATAGTGAAGGCAGCGACTGGGAGGATGCTTATTTTAAGTGGCTGGATGCAGTCGAAAAATGGAACGTTGGAAATGAAGAACCGCAAAAAAAGTTTGTTTTTTTTATTTGCCATTCATTCCAGCTCGTTTGCAGGCATTGGAAACTGGCAAATGTTTGTAAGAGAAGATCGACTGCCTTTGGAGTATTCCCGATACATTTGTTGGAAGACGGAAAAAATGAACCTGTTTTCCGGGGTTTAAGCGATCCTTTTTATGCCGTTGACAGCCGGGATTGGCAGGTGGTTGAGCCCCAAATGAATGTATTATACCGTGGGGCAAAAATTCTGTGTATTGAAAAAGAAAGAGCACACGTTCCCCTGGAAAGAGCCATCATGGCCATGCGTTTCAATGATTATTTTTTCGGAACTCAATTTCATCCTGAAGCTGATGCAACCGGCATGAGCATGTACTTACAGACGGAAGAAAAGAAAAAAACAGTGATTGAAAATTATGGACTTGAAAAATGGATTTCAATGATCGACCACCTGAATGACCCGGATAAAATTTCATGGACCAACTCACACGTGCTTCCCAACTTTCTGAACATCGCGGTTGAACACCTTATGGCTGTTGAAGCATAACAGGTGTTAGGTGTTAGGTATTAGTTATTAGGTATCAATATGTACAGGCACTCCTTCTTTTTTACTCCTGCAACTTTCTCACTGCTCCGCATTTATAGGTACTTTTATCTGGTAAAACTCATTTCATATGATGAATGAACAACGTGCCAGGTTCAACCAGGATTTTACATCTGACAAATACCATGCTTTCCTTGCAGACCTTGATCGCAAGCACCCCGGTGCCACACTCTTCAGGGTGGCAGAAACACCTTTATTCATTCCGAAGGATTTTACAGTCAAAATGATTGGCGCGTGTGAAGCAATTGTTGACGTGATCACAGATAAAAATTTTAAAAACCTGACCGCGAGGGCCATCCCTGAAAATGAAAGTGTGCCTAACGAGAATGAACATACGCACTTTATCGTTTTCGACTTTGGAATATGCGAAAATGAAGCAGGGGAATTAGAACCCCAACTGATAGAGATGCAGGGATTCCCGTCACTCTTTGCCTACCAGGTTTATTATCCCGAGGTGCTGAAAAAACATTTTCACATCCCTGCGAATTATGACAATTATTTGAATGGCTACAATAAAGAGTCATACATACAGTTGCTCCGGGAGATCATCATCGGGGATCATGAGGTGGAAAATGTGGTGTTGCTGGAAATAAAGCCTCATGAACAAAAAACGAAAATTGATTTTTATTGTACACAGGATTACCTGGGCATCCCGCTTGTTTGCCTCACCGAGCTCACCCGGGAAGGCAATAAATTGTATTACGACAGAGATGGTAAAAAAACAGAGATCAAAAGAATTTACAACAGGGTGATCTTCGATGAATTGCTGAACCAGAAGGAAAATCTTGGAACCATCGTTGACATCACCCGGGACCTAGATGTTGAATGGGTCCCACACCCTAACTGGTTTTACCGCATCAGCAAATACACACTCCCTTTTATCAGTAACCCGTATGTACCCGAAACTTTCTTCCTGAATGACATAAAACAAATGCCCGAGGATCTTGAAAATTTCGTGCTGAAACCTCTTTTTTCGTTCGCAGGACAAGGGGTCATCATTGATGTAAGCAAAGAGGACATTGACCATGTGCTTGATCCTGAAAACTGGATCCTGCAACGAAAAGTAAAATATGCAGATGTGATCAAAACTCCGGATATTCCGGCCAAAGCAGAGATACGTATCTTTTATTTCTGGAAAGATGGATGGGAAAGGCCGGTAGCAGTTACCAACCTTGCCAGGCTGAGCAAAGGGAAAATGATTGGTGTTCGCTATAACATGGATAAAGAGTGGGTAGGAGGAACAGTTGCATATTTCGAGCAGTAACCTGAAAACTTTCATCCGTGCAAAAAAAAATCATTTGGATATTCTTTCAATTTATTTTTATCACAACAGTGAAGGCCCAAGTGGAACCAATTGATACCGACCGGCCGGATCAAACTGAAAGTGTTTTTTTAGTTCCAGATCAATGGATGCAGTTTGAGTTCGGGTTGGCCATTACACATGTAACCAGTGAAGTCTCTGAGCTCCTGGTGCCTACCCTCCTTTCCAGGTATGGCATCTCAAAGAAAGTAGAGCTCCGTTTATTGACCTCCTACACCTCTACTTCGCATTTGCTGATACCAACAGGCACAGTTTACGAAAGGGGTTTTACTCCTGTGGAGATCGGAACAAAAGTGGCGCTACTACAGCCCGGGCATTTTTTACCACAGGTATCTTTAATTGCTCAAGTGGGAATACCGGGCCTGTCGTCTCCGAAATATAAAATCAATAAACCTTCTGTTGCTTTGGTATTGGCACTCCAAAATGAATTGTCTGAAAATTTCGCCCTGGGATATAATCTGGGTGCTGAGTGGGATGGAATTGACAACAGCAGCCCCTCTTATATTTATACATTGTCGCCGGGCCTCAATTTTGGAAAAAGATGGTACGGATACATCGAAACATTTGGATCCTTCAGAAAACACGAAGCTGCACAACATAACATTGATGGTGGAGTCGCTTACTATATCAGCAACAACTCCAAAATCGATTTTTCCTCCGGCTTTGGTGTATCACCGGTCTCACCGGATTGGTATGTATCGGTTGGTTTTTCTACACGTTTTAAATTAAAATAAAACAGTGGTCGAAATATTCGGCTTCATTTACAACAATCTTTTTTCCTGAATAAGGAAAGCAAAAACTGAAGAATCCTGATGATATAGAATTTAGCAGGCATTGAATTCTGGATTTACCATGATTTGGCTGGAAATGAGACGAGGCAATGCAAAAATAGTCCGAAATACATTGAGTTGAAATGGAACATCGACTTTTAACAGTCAGTAAAAGCAACATAAGCTTTTAATTCACAAAGTTCCATTGTACCCCTATTCTAAAAATTAAACCGGGTGTTGGATAATGCGGCGCAGCAAAATTATTATGAGTAAACCCAAAGCCCTGTGAAAAATTTGCAGTGTTGAGATTTTCAAATCTTACAAGGCCTGTAAATGATTTAATCCTGAAGTGAAAGAAAAAATTCAATACAGGCCGGTTGCTGATGGTCACGGAGTCCTGAGGAAAAAACTGCCCGATCACAGGAGAATAATTATACGCTTTAAAGGATGAATAATATGTGATGTCCAGGCCTGTGCTGAGATTCAGGTTCTTATAATACAAGCCTTCAAGAGCAAGCTGCTGGCGTGTATAGAATAGCGGGAATTTTACAGGTGCTGCACCATCGGTCTGCTGTACCAGGGCATCACTGTATAAATGCAGGTGCCTTGTGATGTTGAATCTTTTTGAAGCTTCTACCTGGGTAATGTTAAAAAGCCTGGAATATTGAGCAGCCTGGTAATAATTCAGGAAATAAGTATAATTCGCGATGGAGATATTCCTGAACCATATGCTGAATTTGGGATTTTCTGCGGCGGCAGTAAATGATATGATATTTTCCTTTTTGGTGGTCCTGTTATTTCCCAGGTTAAAGGAAGAAATATTATCAAAAATAAAAGAGGGCGAGCGGTTCACATTTTGAAAAGTAAGCTGTACATCACCGAGCCTGGTATTGAGGAACCGCGTGAGGGTTGCATAAGCGTTGTAATCTCCCGAGTTCAACCCCGTCAGGTAAAATTCTCCTTTTGCCAAAGCATCCCATTTTTTATTTCTTGTTTTGTTGCGGTACTCTCCATGAAGCGCCAGGTTATAATAATTCTTTCTGCCGGTGGTGAAAAAACCTGCCATGTTTTCAATACGAATGCCGGCTTCAATAAATTGCGCCGGATTTTTGGTTTCTGGAAATTGCCTGAGCACAAAATCGTTCGTAATAATTTTCCATTTATCCTGCAGAAAATAAGAAAGCCCTTTGCTGGTGCTTAGCGTGGTATCGTACCATCGTTTGAAAGTTCCGGAATCTGCCTGCGCATCGATCTGCCCCGCCAGGGTATCTTTAAACTGGTAAGAATTGTTGGTGTAAGTAAATGTATGCTGGAAACGAAGCTTTGGATAAAACAGGTACTCTTTGGTAGAATCGTTGATCTCAATGGAATCCCTTTTGCCAAAATCATAGCCTTGCCTCAGGAAGAAAGTAAACTCTTTATAGATATTGCCCGTATTTACCTTGGTTGAAAAAACATTAAACCCGAATTGGGCATCGCCTCCCAGGTTAACGGGAATGGTGAAACGCTTTGCATTGTCGGGATTCGACAATAAAGAATCATTCCTGATGCCACCGTTTTCAGAAGCAGTGAGTTTATTGCCAACAATCACAAAAAATGCTGAATACCTCTTTTTCTTTCCCGTGTAATTGCTGAACAGCCGGTAATTGTTGTGGCTGGTATTCTGTGTTTTAAAAAAGCCGGGTGCGGCTACAAGCCGGTAATCAAATCCGAAATTCCAGTTGGATCTTATGTTTTGTGTATGTAAAATTTTTATGACCTGTTCTTTTCCCGAGGCAAGCAAATAGGTGAGCTGGGAAAAAGGTTTGGTAGTTTTATAAAACTTAGTTCCTTCAATGGTATACCTGTATGCATCATACGCATGAAAACCTGCGTCCCACCCGGCTTTTAAGTTGGGTGTAAAAAGAATGGGGTACCCGGCACTGCCATTGTTTCCCAATGTGATATAATGAGCCGGAACAGAAAAGAAGTTGGAAAAATCGTGAAGGGTAGAATCAAGGTGCTCGGATTTGAGTGAATCAAGAAACTTATAGCTGATCGTAATCGAGTCTGCCAGGTCATCCCTGTGCTGGAAACCAAGACTGTCTGTTTTGCCGGATGCCTGCCCAAAATTCTGCATCCTGCCGCGTACCTTACCGAGGATCCCATCATTTTGAGCAAAGGATTGAATGAAAAGTGAAGGTGCAAGAATAAAAAGAACGAAGAAAATAATTTTACATCGTGGTGGTTCGTATTGATTATTTGTCCTCATCAAAATTATGCCTTACAGCTGAGCAATTAATTCCTTGAAAAGATAAGTGAGTTTTGGCTCCGCATCACGTGCGGCCTGTAATACTTCTGCATGCGTAATGGTATTGTGTTCTTCACGTATCCCGATATCAGTGATCACGCTCATTGCAAAAACGGGTATGCCCATGTGCCTAGCAGCAATCACTTCCTGTACTGTGCTCATCCCAACAGCATCACCTCCCAGTGTATTGAGCATTTTATATTCAGCACGTGTTTCAAAAGTGGGACCTGTAACTCCCATGTATACTCCTTCTTTAACTTCAATGCCTGCTTTCTGCGCTATATTTCTCACTTTGTCAATGAGACCTGCTTTATACGGCTCACTCATATCCGGGAAACGCGGGCCAAATTCATCTTCATTTTTTCCGAGCAATGGATTTAAAGTCAGCAGGCTGATGTGATCATTGATGATCATCAGGTCACCGACCCTGAACGTTCTATTGGTTCCACCGGCAGCATTGCTGATCAGGAGTGTTTCTATGCCAAGATATTTAAGAACGCGGATGGGAAAAACAACTTCTTTGGTAGTGTAGCCTTCATAATAATGGAAACGCCCGGCCATGGCAACAATTTTTTTTCCGGCCAATTCTCCGAATATAAGGTTGCCGCTGTGGCCTTCAACTGTACTGACAGGAAAATGGGGAATGTCTGAATAGGCTATTTCCTTTTCTATTTTCATTTCATGGGTAAAGCTCCCTAGCCCGCTGCCCAGCACCACCCCAACAGAAGGTTTGATCGGATAGCATTGTTGGATGTGGCGAATTGCTTCCAGTATGTGTTCCTTCATAAACCAACTAAGATTCTACCAAAGGTAAGGCAAGAAAATGTTAGCGGCTTGGTAAAGCAAAGGTGTTCCTTTAAAAGCCAGATGCATTGCCATCAATATGGTTGAAAAGTTGAACCGGTTTGCCAATTTGCTTTTACCTTCGTCAAAATATGTTTTTATGAATCTTCATGAATACCAGGCCAAGGAAATTTTAAAAAGATTTAATGTGCCTGTGCAGGAAGGTATTGTTTGCAGCAGCGCGTTGCAGGCTGAAGATGCCTATCGCCAGATTCACTCGCAGTATGGTAGCCGTTTTGCAGTGGTAAAAGCGCAGATCCATGCGGGTGGACGTGGCAAAGGTAAAATTGCGGGTACGGATCAACGTGGGGTTGCGGTAGGCAAGAATGCTGAAGAAGTAAAAGACATTGCCCAAAGAATCTTAGGTGGCACACTTATAACCATACAAACAGGGGCGGCTGGTAAGCTCGTCAATAAAGTCCTTGTTGCACAGGATGTATATTATGAAGGCCCTGCAGCAGTGAAAGAATTTTACCTTGCGGTATTGATGGACAGGGGCAAGGGTCAGAATGTGGTGATGTACAGTACCGAGGGAGGTGTAAATATTGAAGATGTGGCACATGAAACACCCGAAAAGATACACAAAGAATGGGTACACCCCGGTGGTGCGTTGCAACCTTTCCAGGCAAGAAAAATTGCTTTCAATCTTGGTCTCACCGGCGAGTCATTTAAGAATTGTGTAAAGTTTGTAACCAACCTGTACAACGCTTACCTGGGTGTAGACTGCAGCATGCTTGAAATAAATCCTCTTTTTAAAACGAGTGATGATAAAATAATAGCGGTGGATTGCAAAATGAATATTGACGACAATGCACTGATCCGCCACAAGGATATAGAAGGCATGCGTGATGTTTCTGAGGAAGATCCAACCGAAGTTGAGGCAGACCGGTTTAACCTGAATTTTGTGAAGCTTGATGGGAACGTTGGATGTATGGTGAATGGTGCGGGCCTCGCAATGGCTACTATGGATATGATCAAGCTGAGTGGCGGTGAACCGGCAAATTTTTTAGATGTAGGCGGAACAGCCAACGCACAAACAGTAGAAGCAGGTTTCAGGATCATTTTAAAAGACCCAAAGGTAAAAGCGATCCTCATCAATATTTTTGGAGGGATCGTAAGGTGCGACAGGGTTGCTCAAGGCGTGATCGATGCTTACCAGTCCATTGGCACAATTGGGATCCCCATTATTGTAAGGCTGCAGGGTACCAATGCAGAAGTGGCAAAGGAACTGATAGATAAAAGTGGTTTGAAAGTGCAGTCTGCCATTCTTTTGAGCGAAGCTGCAGAGCTGGTGAATAAAGCTGTGGCGTAGTAAAAAAAAAGCACCGGCTTACGCCGGCGCTTGAGTAAAAAAACCCCCTATTCACATCTGTTAGTCCATGCAATTATTTAGGCAATAATACCTTATTGATCACATGAATAACACCATTACTCTGGTTAACGTCTTTGATGGTGATGTTGGCAACGCCACCTTTTTCATCTTTGATCATGAGTGCATTACCTTTTCTCATCACCCATAATTTACCACCCGCTACTGTTGTTAATTCTGTCATTTTTTTCGACTTTGCCATTTTCATAAGGTCCCTGGATGATATTTTTCCGGAAACTACATGGTAAGTCAGGATGCTTGTGAGCGTTGCTTTATTTTCTGGTTTCAGCAATGTTTCAACTGTTCCTTTAGGCAATGCATTGAAAGCTGCATTGGTAGGTGCAAAAACTGTGAAGGGGCCGGCGCCTGACAATGTTTCAACCAACCCAGCCGCTTTTACCGCTGCTACAAGGGTGGTGTGATCCTTTGAATTCACAGCATTCTCTACGATGGTTTTTGATGGATACATGGCTGCACCGCCTACCATCACTGTTTTTTCCATTTGTGCAAATGATGCATTCATAAATAATGCAGTAAGGATGAACAATCCTATTTGTTTGAACTTTTTCATGATTTTAATTTTAATTTTTTAAGTTTTGTATGCATACATCTACGTGACATCAAAAGAAATGGATTTCATTTTTGAAAAAATATATTAAATAACGGTATGGCGTAAACGCACTAATTGTATTGTAGACAGTCAATAAAAAGGGGGATAAAGCGGGATTGTTAAAACCTCATGGGTCAGATCTTGGCGATCACGTACATCTCTTCCATGGTAGGCGTTGGACTGCCACCTTCTTTTTCCATGGTGATCGCAAATGCTTCGGCTTTTCCGAAAGTTTTCATTTTCTGGATATGAAATACTCCATGTTGTGTGGAGATCATTCCTGCATCAACAGGTTTTCCATTGATGATGGCCCATAGCTGGTATTGTTTACCAGAAGGCACCTGAGGCAGGTTTGTAGGATCAATATAAATTTCACCGGTATTTTTCATCCAGTAAATCTTTGCCAGCGCATCGGGCGCATGCGGCGTACCATTTAATACAACGGGCAATGCATATTTATCCGTCATTACCGTCATGTCTTTATTCATTCCAGCCGTCAATTCTTTTTGTTGGTTCAATCGGTTTTGGGCAAGCTGAAGATCTGAACTGGCATTTTGGTATTTATGATAGAAATTATAGTTCAAAAGAAGGCTCCCAACAAGCAGCACCAAACAGGCAGCTGCCGCCAATTTAAAATAAACAGGTATCCTGTATATTTTAGAACTGGAAAGTTCGCTTTGCAAAGCGGGAATCCCTGTGTTGGTTTTATCAGCAGTGGAGAACCCAATTTTCTGAAGTATTTTATCTTTGACTTCAGCAGGGGGTATCACGCCATTTACCATTGCATATGTTTCTAAAACCTGTTCAATTGCCAGAAGTTCTGCTTTTACTTCAGGAAAATCCTTTATCCATTGCTGCACCTGGATGCTCTCCTCTGGAGAACTCAGGCCGGAAGCATAAAGTTCAAGTAAACCGGATGATATGATGTCGTTGCTGTTCAATTAACGGTATTCTAATAATTTTCTTAATTCAAGTATCGCTGCCCGCATTCTTGTTTTTACAGTGCCTAAAGGAATTGACAGTTCTTTGGAAATTTCATCCTGAGTCAATCCCGAAAAATAAGCCAGATCAATGATCTGTTTTTGGTCGTTTTTAAGGTAGGTCAGGTGTTTTCTGATTCCCAAAGAATCAAATTGGTCGATGCCGCGGGATTTATCACTCAACTCATTTACGGAATTCTCATTCCCATAGATTTTATGCTGTTTTTTGTAATCTTTGCTGCGTAATGTATCAATGGTAAGGTTTCGGGCAATATTGAGCATCCAGGTAAATAGCCTTCCCTTGAGAGGATCATAATTTTTAAAATTATTCCAGAATTTAATAAATGCTTCCTGCAAAATATCTTCTGCCAGTTCCTTATTTTCCACCATCTTATAAATCACTCCATAGATAGCAGCTGAATAATTATCGTAGAGATAGCTGAATGCCTTGGCATCTTCATTTTGAAGCATTGAGACCAGTTCCCCTTCATTGTATTTTCTTATGTCTTCCAAATGGTCAGGTTTAATGTACCAAAGTCATTGATAATTTAACAATTTAAAGATAATATATTAAATGGCTCGAAACCGGTCAGGCCAGCAACATTCTCTTATTTTATTTATCCTTACCGTACCTGCCATCGTTCCTCAATTTCATGATACTTTATGAACTTCGAACACAGGGCTAAAAAGGTAAACTTTGCCGGTTGACATTTCAGTACATTTGAAACGTTTTCTTACTTTATCACCTTTCCGGAAAATTTTGTCCCCCTTTATTTTAAAAAGAGCGCCATATGGCAGTTCTTCCACCAGGTGCCTTTCACTCTTCTCATCATACTTCCTCATTACCCTGATCAGGTTTGTGTCTGCACAACTGCTGGCAGTGGGATTGATAAGGTTTTTCATCAACGCCAGTTCAACATCCTGAGGGAAAATTTTTTTTGACATGAAAGACGATAAGATCATGGAATATTCTTTTTTCCACTGGCTGCCATGTGGCGGAATGCGGTTTCCATATTTTTCGTAAGTGAGAAGGTGGGCAAGCTCGTGCAGCAGTGTAACCAGGAATGAATAATGATTCAGGTTTCCATTCACGCTGATCCTGTGGTTTGAATGAACATGTTTATTCCGGTAATCACCCAAAACGCTTTGCCTTTCCCTGGTGATGGTAAGATGAACCTTATATTTTAGAAGGAATGCGATGACGTCATCCAGGCTTCCGGCAGGAAGAAAAGATCCGAGCTCAGCAAGCGGCGCTTCTTTTTTAGGCATTTTTATTCTTCCTTGCAGCTTTCATCAAAACTGATACTTCAATCACCGTGTAAAAAATATAGATAACCATGGAAGCAAATAAGGCCGGTTTGTTGATTTTCTCCTTGTTCATCACCATGTAAATCAATACAGCGATCATACAAACAAACATCTTCACTATCATGGAGGCATACACGCCGCGAACAAATTTCTGGGGGTTCTCCGAATGAATGGCCTTTGCCTGTATACTGAAACCGGCCAGGCTCAGCAAAAAAAGGAGCGCATTCGAGACCAGGAGAAAAATCAAATCAAACCCCATCTTTTCCAATGCAGAGCGGAATAGCAGGACCAGGATGGTAAGTAGAATAAATAATCCAACAATCGGAAATATTGATGAGTTGTTTTTCATTTTCGACTGGATGTATCTTTTATCAGCCTGAAAATTATACCTGCCATCATCAACAATGGCAATACCCATACAAAAACCGGCAACCCGGGTTTCATCCACTGGTCCAGTTTCACGCCAATAAAAACGCCTATCCCAATGCTTACCAGGAATTGGGAAGCAAGGCCGGCATACCGCCACATCTGGCTGTTGTTATTATTTTTGACTGGCTCCATCAGTAAAATTTTTTTCCAACTTTAATCATTACTTTTTTCAACGGGTTTCAGTTTAAGCGTGGTAGTATCAGGCCTGGTGACATTGCCTTTCAGGATTTTCTCAATGTTGTCGATGTACTGCTGTTTGTAGATGAGTGTGCGCTCAATAGAATCTGCTTTTACTTTCAAACCCAGGTAATCTTTTGCTTGTTTTGCATCACCAAAACCGGGTATATATAATTTTAATGGAGTGAAGGCGATGAGCGCAACAGTAAGGCCAACAAGAATTACGAACAGGGTGCTCAGGGCAATGTAAACACTCAGCCTGCTCAGTTTGAAAGCAACTACTTCCTCATAGGTATCTTCATTCATGATCAGGAGCCTGTACCTGTTGCGCAAACGTTTGAGCGTACTGTTTGCATCAGCCATTGCCATATTAATTTTTTAGCTTGTTAAAAATAATAAAGCATGCTTATTTAATAGCATATTACTTTAAAATAACCGTATTTTTAAAATATTTTTGCTGAAACCAGCTGTTCAATCTATTTTTAAAATTACCTAAACGCATGCGTTACCGGATCATAAGAGCTGCATTGTTATTTTTTATTTGTTCCCTGGTAATCACACGTGCTACTGCCCAGTTGGGTAAGATCACTATTGACCTTGAAAAGGACAAGCCGCAAAAGTTTAAGACCAAAGTTCTGAAATCA
Source organism: Ginsengibacter sp. (assembly GCA_040003385.1). GTDB lineage: Bacteria > Bacteroidota > Bacteroidia > Chitinophagales > Chitinophagaceae > Ginsengibacter. The sequence goes on from JBDUCQ010000007.1 coordinate 39,206, forward strand.
GAAAAAACGGGACAACGAAAGTTTACCATCCCACGCAAGATCATCCAGAACACAGCCAGTCATTTTAATTATTATTTCAATGCAAAAAATAAGCTCAATGCCGTTATCGACAGGGCCCGTTATGGCATACAGGATAATTATGTGAAACTGCTTCCTTTTTACGGCTATTCTCTTGATAATACTGCAGCTCAAAAAACTGAACTGGATTCAATCATTTACAAGGCAACAGCCGGCATCCTGTTACATGACCTCCGGACCAATTGGGTTGATAATTTTTACCTGCTGATCGGTAAAGCTTACCTGTTGAAGAAAGATTTTGATTCGGCCGCAATGACTTTCCAATTCATCAATTATAACCTTTATCCACGCAAAAAAAAGGATGAAGACCAGATGGTTGTGGGCACAAATACAAATGGGGGCGGCAGCACGATAAGCATTGCGAATAAGGAAACCCCGACTTTGCTGGAAAAAACCTTTACCCTCCCGCCAAGCCGCAACGATGCGTTGGTATGGCAGATACGAACATTGATAGAAACGGAAGAATACCCCGATGCTGCCGGGCTGATCAATACACTGCAGAACGATGCAAATTTTCCTTCACGCCTGAGACCTGACCTGGAGGAGGTAAATGCATATTGGTTTTACAGGCAAGGCTTGTATGACAGTACCGCTATTCACCTGGAAAGGGCACTCAATAATTCTCTTGACCTTGAAGACAAAGCCAGGTGGGAATTTTTACTGGCCCAATTGTTCGAAATCAATAAAAACCGAGAAAAAGCTTCTGAATATTACGGAAGGGCGATGAAACACACTACCAATCCTCTCCTGGACATTTATGCAAATCTGAACAATGCTAAAATGTATAACAGTGATGACCCAAAAGAAATTGATCACAGCATTGCTATTTTGGTGCAGATGTCGAAACGGGATAAGTATGAAAATTATCGCGATCTCATTTTTTATTCAGCCGCAGAACTTGCGTCTAAAAAGCCTGACACGTTGATGCAGGAATTATTTTTAAAAAAGAGCCTTCATTATAATGAAACGAATATTTCATTAAAGAACCAGGCCTTCCTGCAGCTTGCCGAACTGAACTACCACAGGAAGAATTACAGGGCTGCTTATGCAAATTATGACAGCCTTCAAATGGGTGACCCAAGCCTTGAACATGTTGAACTTTTGCAGGAAAGAAAAAGTACCCTCGCCAAAATCGTTTCAAAAATAATTATAATTGAACGCGAGGACAGCCTGCAAAAGATCGCTATGATGCCCTTAGCTGATCGCGAAGCCTTTGTGAAAAAACTGGCCAGGAAGCTGGGCAAAGAACGTGGTTTGAAAGATGAAGAAATTAACAACAACACTCCCACTTTTGTATTTGATAATTTGAAGGCATCCCCGGATCTTTTTGCAGTGAACAATCCGAATGGTGACTGGTACTTTTATAATGCTTCTTTAAAATCAAGGGGATACAGCGAATTCAGGAGCAAGTGGGGCAAACGCGCAAATGCAGATAACTGGAGAAGGAGCAGCGCCATTCCTACGGTCAATAATGCCGGCAAAAATGTTACATTGCCCAATAACAATGGCGGAGATGTGGACGCCCCCACGGAATCAACGCCCACCAATGACCTGAACAATCAGGGAAGCGGTGTTCCCGACATCACTTATGAAGGAATGATCAATAACCTGCCAGTTACGCCTGAAAAAATAAAAGCTTCCAATGCATTGATCTCTGCTTCACTTTTTGAATTGGGAAAATTATACCAGGATAACCTGGAAGATTACCAGGCTGCAGTAGAAACCTACGAATCTTCTTTACAACGTTTTCCGGATAGCTTATATGGTGGCGAGATTTACATGAATCTTTCCTACTGCTATCAAAAGCTTGGAGATATCTCCAAATCTGCTCACTATAAAAATTTATTGTTGTCTGCATTTAAGCAGAGTAAGTTTGCTGAAGCCGTCACTCACCCTGGCACTGTCAGCAATTCTGTAAAAAATGATGCGGCAACAACACAATACCAGTCAATTTATAATTTATTTATTGAAGGCAGATTCGATACTGCGTTGCAGCTGAAAAAGGTGGCAGATAGCCTTTACACAAATAATTACTGGAGCCCGCAGCTTTTGTACATTGAAGCTGTTTATTATATAAAACAAAAACAGGACAGCCAGGCTACTTCAATTTTAAATAACATCATTAACCTGTACCCTGCGTCGCCATTATCATCCAAAGCTACTGTACTGATCGATGTATTAAAAAGACGCAAGTCAATTGAAGATTACCTTGGCAAATTGCAAATTGAGAGGGCTAAGGACGAAGACAGGATCCTGGTAGACGACAACCCCGTCATTGAACAACAACCAACCGTAACAAACCCTGTTGCAAAAAAAACAGACAGTGTGAAAGTTGTGATACCAAAACGAGAAGCGCCTGTTGTTGTAAGTGGATTCAGTTTTTCGCCGGAAGTTCCTCATTTGGTTGTGATGCTGCTTGATAAAGTTGACCCCGTATACATCAATGAAGCAAAAAATGCCTTTAACCGGTATAACCGCGAAAAATTTTATGGACAAACAATAGAGATAACTAAAAATCCATTTGAAAAGGACAGGTCTTTTCTTTTATTTAACCAGTTTAAAGATGCAGATGCAGCTGTTAAATATGCGGCAAAAATCAAAAACGATTCAAGATCGGAGATATCATGGCTCCCTGCAGCAAAATATTCTTTCTTTATTATTTCGGCATCTAACCTGGAAATTCTGCAATCAAATAAGGATTTGCAGGGGTATCTAAATTTATTGCATTCTAAATTCCCGGTTAACTTTTAATTGCTCAAGGGACTGTTGCACAATATTTGCAATTGAACCACTAAGCTTCAAAATAAAATAATGCAAAACGAAAGGTCCAATAACTATGCATCCGGACGCAAACCCTTTAAGAATGTTCAGGTTTCAAAATCCGTAAAGCTTTTATGGTATTGTGTTTTAGGAGGAATCGGCGTGTTTTTGATCATGTTGCTGAGTGCACAAATAGGTGTATTTGGTAAATTACCATCGCTCCAGGAACTGGAAAATCCCCAGGCCAATCTGGCGTCAGAAATTTATGCTGATGACGGAAGAACCCTTATGGGAAAAATTTATGCGGAAAACCGGAGCGCCGTAGATTATAAAGACATTTCAAAACATGCCATTGATGCGCTCATCGCAACGGAGGATATGAGGTTTTATGATCATTCTGGGATTGATGCCATTGCGATTGGACGGGCCATAAAAGGGATGGGACGCGAAGGGGGTGGAAGCACGATCACACAACAGCTTGCCAAAAATATTTTAGGACAGGGTCATGGAAATATTCTTAAAAGAGGAACCGATAAACTCAAAGAATGGATCGTTGCTCTTCGCCTTGAAAAAAATTTCACCAAACAGGAAATTCTTTCCTTATACCTGAACAGGGTGCCATGGGGGAATATTTTCGGTATTCGTAATGCCTCACGTGTTTATTTTCAAAAGGAACCTGCCCTCCTCACCACCGATGAAGCTGCCTTGCTGATCGGTATGCTGAATGGCCCTGGGCAGTATGATCCTGTGAGGCACCCTGCAGCTGCTTTGAGCAGGAGAAATTTAGTATTGGAGAGGATGGTTACCAACGACGCTTTAACAGAACCGGAGGCCGCGGTATTAAAAAATAAACCGCTTGGAATAAAATTTAAAAAGCTTGACGATATAATGGGCATAGCTCCCTATTTCAGGTCTGTTCTCAGCAAAAAGCTCGACCAGTGGTGCAAAGATCATACAGATACAAAAACAGGCCGCAATTACGATCTATACCGAGATGGTTTGAAAATATATACAACCATCAATCCTAAAATGCAGTTGTATGCAGAAGAAGCAGTGATCATGCATATGAACTCCATGCAAAAAAAATTCAATGGCCAGCTTGGTAAAGATGTATGGAAAAACCACCAGGATATTTTAGACCGTACTATGAAAGAAAGTGAAAGATGGAAATCACTTGCAGAAGATGGGATGAAGGAAGTTGAAATTAAAAAAACTTTTTACCGCCCGGTTCATATGAAAATATTTGCCTGGAATTCAACGCGCGAAAAAGATACGGTGATGTCACCACTGGATTCAATCAAGTATTTGAAGCAAATGATGCAAACATCTTTTGCCGCAATGGATCCTATAACCGGTGAAGTAAAAGCATGGGTAGGCGGAATAGATTTTAAATGGTTTAAATATGATCACGTAACTGCCAACAGGCAGGTAGGATCTACTTTTAAACCGATATTATACACTTTGGCCCTGGTTGATGCAGGATTAACGCCTGAAAGTTATATAGGAGGAAGAAGCATTACCCTTGCAAATAAAACGATCTCTGGCAAAGGGGGTACAATGGCGTACTGTCTTGCAAAATCATTAAATGCAGGTGCATACGACCTGATGAGCCGGATCGGGCCCAAGAAAACCGCAGAATTTGCACATTTATGTGGCATACAAAGCAGCATACCCATTGTTCCTTCGATTGCGCTGGGTACTGCTGACCTGGAACTCATAGAGATGTTGCGCGCCTATACTATGTTTCCCAATAAAGGATTCAATACTGAACCGGTATTTATCAGCCGCATAGAAGATAAGAATGGAAATATCCTCGAAGCTTTTGAACCTGAAACCAAGCAAATTATCAGTGAAGCCGATGCTTATACAATGTACAAGATGATGCAGGGGGTTGTTGATTTTGGCACAGGCCATTCAATGCGTGACAGGTTCGGCATCAAAGGACAGATGGGTGGAAAAACAGGCACTACGCAGAACAATACAGATGGATGGTTCATTGGGTATACGCCACAGCTGCTTGCCGGTGCATGGGTAGGTTGTGATGATGAATTTTTACGCATCAGGTGGACATACGGAGGTAATGAAATGGCAATGCCTGAATGGGCTTACTTTATGCAAAAAGTATATGCCGATAAAAAATTAGGGATTGATCCGAATGCAGAGTTTACAAAACCCGCAGAGCTAGACAATAACCCGATATATGCCGATCAGAATTTTTCGGCCATTATTCAAAAAGGAGAAGGATCTGATTTTAATGACCAGGGAAATGGTGCGGCGGGTGATTATGAAGGAAGCGAGATGGCTTCCCCAGTTGAATCTGAATTCAAAAAAGATCAGTTCAAGGACCTGAATAAACAATATCCAGGTAAAGGAGGAGACACGGAATACAAGGACATCATGCAACCGGCTGAAGAAAAAAAGCCTGAAGAAAAAAAAGTAGACGACAAGAAGAGCTTATCACTGCCCGATGATAAAAAAGATCCAAAGTTGTTGCCAGTCAAACCTGAAGATAAATCCAAAAAGCAACCCGATAAAAAAAACAAGGACAATGATTATTAATTATTGATGATTAATTAATTGTTTGGAACCTTATGGCATGATGGAAAATACGGTTCCAGTGACCAGAAACCTAATGACTTAATGCCTTATTGACTTATTGACTTGTTGACTTTTGATTTAATGATAATGACCGTTTATAAATTACAGGTATTTCAAAGGATTGCGCTTTGAATTCTGAATATAATTCCTGACATTCATCCAGAAAGCTATAAATAAATAAAAAATTACCGGGGATCCCAGGGTCAAAAAAGAAATGTAAATAAAATATCTCCTGATCACAGAGGTAGCGATACCCATTCTTTCTCCAATTGCACTGCACACACCAAACACCTGCCATTCTATCAAAAGCTTTATTTTTTTCATAGTGTGAAGATAAAAAAATATATTTTTCCTTAACATGTGAAAATATTAAAGAAAATTAAAAGTTATACGCAGCCCTCATTTGATTTAATTAATTTTGCGTCTCGAAACAGGTGATTGGACGCAACCTGTTTCACTCCTGCTCAAATCAAAAAATTAAATAACAGCTCATGGTGTTCGACATAGAAATGATCAAAAGGATGTATGAAGGATTTGCCGCAAAAGTTGAGGCAGCCCGCAAATTAACGGGTAAGCCTCTCACACTTACGGAGAAAATTTTATACACCCACCTATGGAAAGGCACTCCTGGAGAAGCTTTTGAAAGATCAAAGAGCTATGTTGATTTTGCTCCGGACAGGGTGGCGATGCAGGATGCAACCGCTCAAATGGCATTGTTACAGTTCATGCAGGCCGGCCGGGATAAAGTTGCAGTACCCTCAACAGTACACTGCGATCACCTGATCATGGCGAAAGACAACAGTAAAACGGACCTTGACAGGGCCGTGCATGAAAGCAGTGAAGTATATGATTTTTTAGCATCTGTATGCAATAAATATGGCCTTGGTTTTTGGAAACCCGGTGCAGGTATTATCCACCAGGTGGTTCTTGAAAATTATGCGTTTCCGGGAGGGCTCATGATAGGCACGGACAGTCATACGGTTAATGCAGGGGGCCTGGGAATGATAGCGATTGGGGTGGGTGGTGCAGATGCATGCGATGTGATGGCAGGACTTCCCTGGGAATTGAAATTTCCAAAATTGATCGGTGTGAGATTAACCGGCAGGTTAAACGGGTGGGCATCTGCAAAAGACATCATCCTAAAAGTTGCAGGAATATTGACTGTTAAAGGAGGAACCGGTGCAGTGGTTGAATATTTCGGGGATGGCGCTAAATCTTTAAGCTGTACAGGCAAGGGTACAATTTGTAATATGGGAGCCGAAATTGGCGCCACTACTTCTACCTTCGGTTATGATGAAAGCATGGAAAGGTACCTGAGGGCGACAGGAAGAAGCGAAATTGCAGATGCTGCGAACGCGATAAAAAAACATCTTACCGCTGACCAGGAAGTGTACAATTTTCCTGAAAAGTTTTTTGACCAGGTGATAGAAATCAACCTCAATGATTTGGAACCACACCTCAATGGACCTTTTACTCCCGATCTTGCGACACCGATCTCTAAAATGAAAGAAGCTGCGGCCACCAACGGTTGGCCCACAAAAATTGAAGTGGGTTTGATTGGAAGCTGTACCAATTCTTCTTATGAGGACATAAGCAGGGCCGTAAGCCTTGCACGGCAGGTTACAGAAAAGGGCCTGCATTTAAAATCAGAATTCACCATAACTCCCGGCTCTGAACAGGTACGGTTTACAATTGAAAGAGATGGCTTCCTGGACGAGTTCAATAAAATTGGAGCAACAGTTTTTGCCAATGCATGCGGGCCCTGCATTGGGATGTGGGACAGGGTAGGTGCTGAAAAACAGGAAAAAAATACAATCGTCACCTCCTACAATAGGAATTTTGCAAAACGAAATGATGGAAATCCGAATACGTATGCATTTGTTGGATCACCGGAACTTGTGACAGCTCTTGCCATTGCTGGTGACCTCAATTTTAATCCTCTTACTGATTCTTTGATCAATGATAAGGGAGAAAAAGTAAAACTGGAACCGCCATCTGGTTTTGAATTGCCAGCTAAAGGATTTGAGGTTGATGATCCAGGCTACCAGAAGCCTGCTGAAGATGGTACCGGCATCCAGGTAAAAGTAGATCCTGACAGCAAGAGACTTCAGTTGCTGGATCCCTTCCCCGCTTGGGAGGGAACCGATCTTACGGGTTTAAAATTACTGATCAAGGCAAAGGGAAAGTGTACCACCGATCATATTTCCATGGCTGGCCCCTGGTTAAAATTCCGTGGGCACCTGGATAATATCAGCAATAATTTATTGATCGGAGCTCTTAACTTTTATAATGAAAAAGTCAACCTTGTAAAAAACCAGTTAACGGGTGAATACGGACCTTTACCCGATACACAAAGAGCCTATAAAGCAGCCGGTGTCGGATCTATAATTGTTGGTGACGAAAACTATGGTGAAGGCTCTTCCAGGGAACATGCGGCCATGGAACCGAGGCACTTGGGCGTAAGGGCGGTGCTGGTAAAATCTTTTGCACGGATCCATGAAACCAATTTAAAAAAACAGGGAATGCTGGCGCTCACGTTTAACATCAAAGAAGATTATGATAAGATCGCTGAAGATGACCTTTTCGATATTGAAGGCCTCACTGCTTTTAGTGTCAACAAACCCCTGGTGATTCATTTGCGTCATAAAGACGGAACAGTTGATACAATTCTTGTGAATCATACTTATAATGAACAACAGATCGAATGGTTCAAGGCCGGTGGAGCATTGAACATCATTAGAAGGGAATTTGAGAGCCGTTCAAAGTAAATTTATATGGAGTATATAAAGTATATAAAGTAACTAAAGTAGCGTTAGTCAATGCTGTTATAAAATGCGTATATTTTCGTTAAGTGTATTTTTTTAATAACTAGTTTTCACAAATTAAAATACTTTATTTACTTTATATACTTTTTATTCTGCAGCAAACCAAACCCTTTTCCCGTCATTCCAGTTGCCATTATAATTGATCGTAATCTCCTCTCCGGCTTCAATCGCTCTCACTGATTTGATTTGGATGGTTGATGTTTCAAAGTCCATAAAATATTCACAATTACTTGTATAGCTGTGATTGTAAACAGGGATGTAACCAAGTGCCATACAACACCTGTCTTTTTCTGCTCCCCACTCAAATATGTAATCATGCAACAAGGTTTTATCAAGAATCATTCTTTCTTCCTTTGACATTACAATTACCGGTGAATCCTCGATGATAGTTTTTGCAGGTATGGATTGTGAGGTAAAAACTCCACGGCCTCTTTTGCCTGATTGTCTTACAAGTAAACAGGGCTTTATCATTTTATTAAAGTGGAGTAAATTAAAATAAATTAATTTGCAAAATAATCGAATTCATCAAGGAATAACTCAGAAAAATGTCTACAGACATAGAAAAAATATCCGTACAGGAGCAGTTTGAAGAATTGCTGGCCGCTAAGGATGATGCGCGCATGCACGAATTCCTGGATGAACAGAATATCAGTGATGTGGCAGAACTGATCTATGACAATGAAGACCAGGAAACTTACATCATATCACAGCTTTCAATTCACCGTGCAGCCAGCTTATTCAAAATCCTTGAACACCCCACGCAGAAGAGTATCATACAGGCGCTGCGCCCGGCAAAAACAGCAGAGCTGCTGAATGAACTGCCACCGGATGACAGGACCTCTTTCCTGGCAGAATTGCCCACAAGAGTTTTGAGGGAGCTGATCAAAACACTGAACCCCGAAGAAAGAAAAGTTACACTTTCCTTGCTGGGATATCCTGAAAACAGCGTGGGCAGGTTAATGACCCCGGATTACGTGTATGTATATGAATACAACACCGTTGAAGAAGTGCTGAACATCATACGCAAAGTGGGAAAAAATACAGAAACCATAGATGTGATTTATGTGATAAACAAGCAAGGCGAGTTGCTTGATGATATCAGGATCAGGGAATTCATTTTAGCTGCACCGGATAAAATGGTGTCTGAGCTTATGGATGAAAGGTTTATCGCGCTCAATGTGAATGATGACCAGGAAATTGCCAACCAGGCATTTAAGATGAACAATCGTGTAGCCCTCCCCGTTGTGGATGATCAGAACATACTGGTGGGCATCGTTACCATCGATGATGTATTATGGGTAACCAACGAAGAATTCAGCGAAGACATACAAAAAATAGGTGGGGCTGAAGCACTTGACCAGCCATACCTTGAAACTCCTTTTTTCAGCCTGATCAAAAAGCGTGTGGGATGGCTCATCATTCTCTTCCTGAGCGAAATGCTCACTGCAACCGCGATGGCGTACTACAATGAAGAGCTTGCAAAGGTGCTCATACTTACCAATTTTATTCCCCTGATCATGTCAAGCGG
>JBDUCQ010000174.1:0-5085 GCA_040003385.1 Ginsengibacter sp.
CTGCAGTAGCTGTGAATAACAATTCAACAGCAAGCCAGGCTTCAGTGAATAATGCACTGGCACAGCTTGCAGCCGCAATTAGTGCTTACCAGGGACACCTGATCAAGGAGATTGCAGCGGCAAACCTGATTGGCTTCTGGAAATTTAATGGCAATACCAACGATTCATCGGGCCAGGGTAACAATGGCGTAGCAACCACCGGCGCTGTTTTTTATGGAGCTGGTACACTGGCTGCCACCGCAGACCGTTTTGGCCGGGCTGGTATGGCATATCATTTTGACCATGGTTCCAACGTCAACGTACCTTATTCTGCCAGTTTGAATCCAGCTCAAATGACCATTAGTGTATGGGCTAAATGGAGTTCAGCAGGAAGATCCATCAACTCAGATACCTACACCATGGTTGCTATGAAACGCTGGCTTGGATATAAATTTCAACTCCAGGGCGGTCATTTGCCATTTTATACTGTAAGGGTTAGAAAACCGACTGCCGATACTACAATTTATGACAGGGATGATGCGGGGATCGCGGTGCCTGAAAATACTTGGCACCACCTTGTGGTAACATACAAAACCGGAGTCGAGGACTTTTATATTGATGGAGATCTCGTGAAAGAATGGACAGATGTACCAGGCGATGCAGTTACAGTCGCTGATCATATTGATATGGTGATTGGACAAGACCTTCCAACCAACAAATACCTTACTGTTGATGGCGACTTCCAGGTGGCCTGGGGTGGATTCTGGACAGGTGATATGGATGATGTAATGTTTTACAACATAGCATTAGACGGTCCACAGGTGAAATCGGTTTTCAATAACCAGAAATCGCTTTAATCAGTTAAATGAATAATTAAATATGAAACACCTCCCCGCAGCAATATGAATGCTGCGGGGTTTTTTCTTATAGAATTTGTCGGTGATTCATATTTACCATCGGTTAGGTATATGTCATTTTTATCCAAAGTATATTCAGTTTTATCGCTTGTTTTTTTTGCCACCGTTTCCTGCAGAAATAATGGCGTAAAAAATAAGGAACTCTTGTTCTGGTGCTCAAACAATAACCAGGAAATAAAGCTTTGCAATGTCATAAAAGAAAAATGGAACTTAGCTCACCCGGGATCAGCGGTACATCTGCAACCCGTTCCGGAAGGGCAGTCAAGTGAAGAAGTGGTACTGGCTGCAGTTGTCGGCAAAACTACTCCGGACATTTATGCCAATATGTGGCAGGGCACAGTTGAAATGTATGCACATGCAGGTGTATTGGTAGCATTGGATACGCTGAAGGGTTTCATGCAGTTCATCCATGAAAGATGCGACAGTGCCGTACTAAAAGAAATCACTTCTTCAGATGGCCATATCTACCAGGTGCCATGGAAAGTAAATCCTATCATGACCATCTACAATAAAGATCTTTTCACTTCCAATAACATTCATGAGCTGCCAAAAACTTACAGTGCATATCAGCATGCTGCTGAAATCTTCAAGGTTAACAATCAAAATAGTACAATACAAAAGAGGTTTGGATACACTGCGGTCAAAGTGATCTGGTACGAACGGCTGTTCAATTTTTACACTTTGTACCTCGCAGCTTCAGATGGCGCCCCCCTGATCAAAAACAACAAGGCGGCATTCAACAATAAATATGCAGTAGAAGTATTCCGCTTTTTACAGACACTGTACACCAGGGAATATTTTTCAAGGGAGAATACAGCGGCTTCTACTGATCCGTTTGTGATACAAACGATCGCAACAAAATGGACCGGTCCCTGGGAGATCCCGTATCTCCACAACATCCCGGGAAGAAATTTTGAATTCGATTATTTTGAACCCATCGTCCCCGATGATCATGTGGGCCCTGTGTATACGTATGCCGATCCTAAAAATATCGTGATCTTCAATACGTGCTCAAACCCGCAGGTTGCGTGGGATTTTATAGAAACGCTTTCTAACAAGGAAGGAGACCTGCAGTTACTGGAAATAACAGGTCAGCTGCCAAGGAGGAAAAATCTTGATTCGGATGAATATTATAAAAATTATTTTACCAGGAACCCGATGATGCTCCCCTTCGCCCGGGAAATACCCTATGTAAAAGGGATCGATAATTCTGAAGTGATCGTTGAAGTGCTCGATATTATTTCACAGGAGTATGAAGCCTGTGTAGTTTATGGAAAAAAGACCCCTGAAAAATCGATTGCGGATGCAGAAGCCGCCGTAAATGTATTACTGGGAAAACAGGATCAATAAACTTATTAGCAATTTGAAAAAAGAATTAAATATTGGGATCGTAGGTGCAGGTGGATTTGCCGCCTTTGCTTCAGCTGCATTTATGCGTATACCTGGTATCAATATCATTGCAGTAACCGACATCAACCCGGCTACAGCCAATGCACTGGCCAAATCATGCAATGCTGAAACTTTTCCTGACCTGGATAATTTTTTAAAAAATAAAAAAACAGATCTCGTATACATTGCCACCCCGCCATACCTTCATTATGAGCAGTCAAAGAAAGCATTGCTTGCAGGTAAGCATGTAATTTGCGAAAAGCCTGCTGCCTTAAAAACTACTGAGGCAGAAGAGCTCCTGGCCCTGGCCTCATCAAAGCAATTGTTGTACGTGGTAAACCTCATGCAGCGGTACAATCCATTGTACGGGATCGTGGGCACCATCGTAAAACAAAAAATACTTGGGGATTTTATCCATGGATTTTTTGAAAACTATGCAAGCGATGAAAACCTTGGCGAAGATCATTGGTTTTGGGACAAACAAAAAAGCGGGGGCATTTTTATAGAACACGGGGTTCATTTTTTTGACATGTTTACAGGATGGCTTGGAACCGGCAAAATAATCAATGCCGTCCAACTCCAGAGAATGAATACAGGTAAAGAAATATTTGATCGCGTGCAGGCGACGGTTTTATATCCCGGCGGCCTGGTTAATTTTTATCATGGATTTGATCAGCCTACGGTTTTGGACCGCCAGGAAATAAGGTTACAATTTGAACGGGGAGAAATTACTTTGTACGAATGGGTTCCCGTAAAAATGAAATTGCATGGCCTTTTTGAAATTGAACAGCTCAACCGGTTGCGCGAACTGATCAGGGATTTTTCGATGAGTCACCACACACAAAACAGCGGCAATAAAAAATCGAAAGGAAGATTCAAAGAAATCAGTTATGATGACCATATTACTATTGAATATGGAAATTCAGCAGACAAGCAAAAACGATACGTGGAATTGCTGACTTCCATGATGAACGATCAATGGAGCTGGATCAGGGACCGGAATCATGTTAGGATCATTGACGGCAGCAATGCAGTAGAATCATTGAGAACAGCGGAAGCGGCAACATCAAGCGCACAAAAATATTTAATTTAATATAGATGAACATCGCAGTGGCACCATCAAAAAATAGGGGATTGCATAAAAAAAGATTGTTGCCATACCTGCTTGTATCGCCTTACCTGCTTTTTGTGCTGGTATTTGTATTGTTTCCTGTTTTCTTTTGTTTCTTTCTCACTTTTCATAAGTGGAACATTATTGCACCGATGAAATTCATTGGTACCGGTAATTATTACCGCCTTTTCCACGACCGTTTATTCTGGAAGGCCATTGTGAACACTCTTAAATTTTTGTTGCTTCACATCCCGCTGCAATTGGTGGTGTCATTGTTCCTTGCGTATTTGCTGAACCAGAAGATCAAGGCATTGCCTTTTTTCAGGGCATCATTTTTTATGCCTGTGATCGTTTCTGGTGTGGTCGTAACCATCTTGTGGCAACAGCTGCTTGGTTTCGATTCAGGCCTGGTAAACAGGATGCTGATGCCACTTGGAGTTCACAAGATTGGCTGGCTGGTGAACCCTGATGTAGCGATCTATTCTATCGCCATCATGGCTACCTGGAAGAATGTTGGATTGTATGTTATTTTATTTTTGGTAGGACTCCAAACGGTACCGACCCAATATTATGAGGCCGCTAAAATGGAAGGTGCCACGCGTTGGCAGCAATTTTATCACATTACCCTGCCCATGATCAATCCAACTATTTTTATGGTTGTGATCCTATCTACGATCGGAGGATTCAATTTATTCATCGAACCCTACATTATGACAGGCGGGGGGCCTTTGAACACAACACTATCAGCGGTCTTGTATATCTATAAGCAGGCATTTCAATATTACAACATGGGGTATTCAGCCACCCTTGGCTTTTTTTATGCAGTGATGATCATGACGGTAGTGATACTGCAGAAAAAATTTATTGAGAAAGAAGTATAATGATGAAGATTTCCATAAAGAAAATTGCGATGTACGTTGCCTTAACGGCTGCCGCGCTCACATTTATTTACCCGTTCATCTGGATGATCGGCGCTTCCCTTGCACCCCTGAATGAGGTAGGAACGATGACGGTGTGGCCGGCACACCCGGGATTTGGAAATTTCGTAAAGATGATCGCTAAAATTCCAATCGGCCGTTCATTGGTAAACAGTATACTGGTAGCGGTATTTACCACTTCACTGGTATTGATCACCGGGTCCGTGGTGGGATATGCGCTCGCAAAAATGCAATTCAAAGGAAGACAATTGATCTTTTATATTATTGTTTTTACCATGTCGCTGCCCTTCCAGGTTACCCTCATACCGAATTATATTACAATGGTAAACCTTCGCCTGGTAGATACCTTCATGGCTTTGATCATTCCTTTTGCAGTAAGTGCTTTTGCGATTTTAATGTTCAGACAGGCTTTCCAGGGTTTACCGCAGGCACTGATCGACGCAGCCAGGTTGGATGGGTGTACTGAGATGGGAATCATTTTCAGGATACTCTGGCCAAACATAAAACCAACATTGGTGACCATTGCCATTTTATCTTTTATCGGTTCATGGAATGAAGTTCTGTGGCCATTGATCGTAATCAGGGATGAGCATTTGATGACCATGCCACAGCTGGTTACTTTGTTTGCAGTAGGTGGCAGGGCCGACAGCCAATTGGGAGTAAAGATAGCTGCAGCGGTTTTACTTGCCCTTCCGGTTATGATTGCCTTCCTGTTCTTCCAGAAACACTTTATTCAGAGTATGGCGTCTAC
>JBDUCQ010000055.1:0-17148 GCA_040003385.1 Ginsengibacter sp.
AACTAAGAACTAAACTCATGTCTTAAATTTTTCCTGCCATCCCAGCATTCCACCCACCAGGTTTTTAGTATTGGTAAATCCTACCTGATCAAGGATCAATGCGCTGGTTCCGCTCCGGTTTCCACTCCGGCAGTAAAAAATCACTTCTTTATTTTTGAGATCTTCAATTTCTTCTATCTGTAGGCCCTGGATCTTACCGATCGGAAGTAAAATTCCACCGATATTGAACTCCGCATTTTCATGAGGTTCACGTACATCAACCAGGTTCATTTTTTCCCCGGCATCCAGCCTTTGCTTAACTTCTTCAGCAGATATGTTTGTCATTGTAAAGGTGCTTGTTCATTTTTAACTTTGATACTGTCCGTGTCCAGCGGCACCGGTGATAACCAGATATCCATTGTTTGACCAGGTTGCATAAAAACTGGTTTTTTATCACTATCAAATTTCTCAGGATTTTGTTTGTACACAAATGCACTTGCCGTGTCTTTAACCGTACTCATGGCTACTATAGCAGCCAGGCTTATTCCTTTTGCTTCTAAAACCGATTTAGCTTCCGCGAAAGTAAGCCCAACGACTTCAGGAACCAATACCTGTTCCTGTTGTAATCCTGCACCAATTACAAGGTTGATCCTGCTCCCCCATGGGACTTTGGTACCTGGTGCCACGCGGTAACTGTTGTACTGCTGCTCAAGAATAGAACCTTTCATAAAATCGGGTTTGTATATGGTATCCCCCAACTTCAAATGCGTACGTTCAAGCTTGTCCAAAGCATAAACCAGGCTCAATCCTTCCAACTTTGGCATCTCAATGTCTGGTGCAACAGCGCGGTTGATGGTTATAAAAACTGTACGGTTTGCTTTAACCGTGGCATCAGGTTCCGGGAGCTGTTTGATCACAGTATATTTTGGTATTGTATCAAAATATAATGAGTCCTGGATCACTACTTCGAAGCCTTGTGATTCTAATAACTTTACTGCCGCATCCACATTTTTTCCTTTGACCACGGGAACCTTCAGGTAAGCCCCGTGATTGGTGAACCAGCTGAGCGACTGCAAGAAAATAAACCCCATAAAAAATACCAGCAACACTGCGGTGATCAAATGAACCCAAAATGGTTGCCGGGCAAAAAATTTAAACACTGTTAATGTATAGATTAGGTTAAGAGAGTATGCAATTTAGCATTCAGAGTTTAATTATGTAAACATTCTTCAATTAATGCGGTATAAAATTGTTGTAAAGTCCACCCCATGGCCTGAACCTGCTGCGGCACGATGCTCGCTTCGCTTTGTCCCGGAACAGTATTTATTTCGAGCATATATGGAATGTTTTCCTCTTCATTGAAAATGAAATCGATCCTCACCACACCCCTGCAATTAAAAACACGGTAGGCTTTTGTAGCGGCTTCCCGGATAAGTTCGGCCATATTTTCAGGGATTTTAGCCGGTGTTACCTCCTCGCTGGCGCCGAGGTATTTTGCCTCGTAGTCGAAAAAATCCTTTTTTGAACATACTTCAGTGATGGGCAATGCAATCAGTTCGCCATTAGACCTGAATACTCCTATCGTGAATTCTCTTCCTTTTATAAATTCTTCGATCAGGACCTGGTCATCTTCCATAAATGCCTTTTCAATGGCTGCCCCCAACTCTTCTGAAGAGTTGTTTACTTTAGACATACCAATGCTTGATCCGCCATTGTTGGGTTTTACAAAAACAGGGAAGCGCAAATTTTTCACTATTTCTTCAGGGTTTGTTGAATGATTCCTGAACAGTTGTACAGACTTCGACACTTTGATACCGCTTGACGCAGCTACGGCAACTGTATACCGTTTATTAAAAGTTAACGCAGAAGTAGTGGCATCACAGGATGTGTAAGGAATATGCAGCATGTCAAAATATCCCTGCAATTTCCCATCTTCGCCGGGTGTGCCATGGATACCGATAAGCACCCCGTCGAAACTTATCTTTTCATCATCAACCCGGATGGTAAAATCGTTTTTATCAACACTGATCTTTTCTCCCGACGATGATTCATAAAACCAACCGTCAGGGTTAATGTCGATCTTATAGAGCGCCCACCGGTCTTTGTCAATATTGTTTTCGATGGTGATGGCAGATTTATAAGATATCCCGGCTTCGCCGGAAAATCCGCCTGTAACAAAAGCAATGGCTGGTTTCATGTTTTGAAAATTTATCTCCCATCAATCAGTTGATTGCGCAGTATTTTGAACACCTTCATTCCCGGTATCCAATACGAACTTCCACTTGCCATCTGGTTGTTTTCTCCAAATCGTTACATAAGTTCCGTGTAAACTTGTGTCAGGCAACTGCAGTGTATAAATTCCATATGTGTACCCAAGATCAGAGGAGGAGGACGTCGTTCCGGCAGATGGCTTCCATGTTAACGTATATGCAGAGTCATTTACCTGGGTTAAAAAATCGATGGCGTAAGCGCCTATAATGGGTAAATGATTGGGGCGTAATAAAACCCCGTCATCATCCATGTATTCGATAAAGGCTTTTTTCATTCCATGCTTTTTGCTGAAATCCGAGAAGGCAATGTCCGTTTCTATCATCTGTTGTTTGGAGGCTATATCTTTAGTGGTTTTTTTTTCTGAACAGCTCATCGCCAGCTGGCAGAGAAACAACAAATAAAAAATTTTAAATATTATTTTCATGATAGAGGTAGTGAATGTAAAAAAAGGCGAAAGTATTTTGTAATACCCTCGCCCTGCAGCAGGAATTATCATCTGCACATGCCAGGCTTTCCGGCCTTCTGGTTACATATGAAGCTTTTCCTTTTTTGCCAGTAATTCATCCACTGTTTCCCGGTACATCTCATCCGGTACGCAACAGTCAACAGGGCAAACAGCTGCACATTGCGGCTCCTCATGGAAACCCTGGCACTCTGTACATTTATTCGGCACTATATAATAGATATCATTTGCAACGGGTGTATTTCTCTGCTCTGCATCCAGCTGCGTGCCATCCATTAAAGTGACCACACCCTTTATAGATGTTCCGTCAGCAATCGCCCATTCAACCCCTCCCTCATAAATTGCGTTGTTCGGACATTCAGGCTCACAAGCTCCACAGTTTATGCATTCATCTGTTATTTTTATTGCCATTTTTTATATTGGTTTACAGTTCAGCGAAGCTGAGGATTATTTACGAATTTTGTGTTTATTTTTTACATCACAAATATATAACAGATAATTATTCTCTATGAATTTAAGTGAAAGAATCGATCTGGTTACCGAGCTCGGACGATATATAAAAAGTGATTCACCCGGGTGGCGAGTGGCCAAAGAAAAAGCGGGTAAAAAAAACAGCTGGTTCATTGAGGATTTTATTAATCTTTCGGCCAACAATATCGTGGATGAATTTCTGCAAAAAGACAAACTTGAGAACTGGGTTCATCATTACCACCTTGATGACAACATTCAACCAAGGAACGTTGGAATTGTAATGCCGGGTAATATCCCCCTGGTTGGATTTCATGATTTTCTTTCCGTGTTCATCAGCGGGCATCGCCAAACGCTTAAATTATCGACCAGGGATGACATTTTATTAAAACACCTGGTAGCTAAACTCGTTGAATTGCAGCCGGATACAAATGAATTTATCACCATTGCCGACAGGTTAAACAATTGTGATGGCTACATTGCTACAGGCAGCAACAATACCTCAAGATATTTTCATTATTATTTTGGCAGGAAGCCCAGCATCATCAGGCAAAACCGAACGTCAGTGGCCATACTACAGGGTGATGAATCCGAAAAAGATCTGGAATTACTGGCCGATGATGTACACACGTACTTTGGATTGGGATGCAGGAATGTTACCCGCCTGTTTGTGCCAGGCGGTTATGATTTTGTGCCCTTGCTCACAGCTTTCAGGAAATATAATTACTTCAGCGATCATCCTAAATACAAAAACAATTACGATTATTACCTGGCGATACTGATCATGAATAATTTGTTTTACATGACGAATGAAAGCATTTTACTGCTTGAAAACGAAGAACTCTTTTCCCCGATCAGCCAGGTAAATTATACTTTTTACACCTCGTCGGAACAAGTGAAAAACCACCTAGATGCAAACAACAATATTCAATGGGCAGAAGGACAAGGGTACCATGCTTTTGGCACCTCCCAGCATCCGGATTTGTTTACGTATGCAGATGGAGTGGATACCATGGCTTTTTTGTTATCGTTGTAAAACCGGCATGCAAATTTTTCCGGCTTTTACAAAATTTGTCACTTTTGAATTGACACAATTTCTGATTTAATTTTACGTTGCCTATCTACGAAGACCTTACTAATAATTTATTGTTAAAGGTAAATTCAGGCTCATTTCAGTGATTAAACACTTCGTAATTTGTACATGCTTAGGCATATAGTTTGATTGAAAATAAAAATGAAACCTAATAATATTTTTTAAAATCTAAATTCAGGAAGGATGAATCTTAAAAACATTTTATCAACGATTGCGATCAGTGCACTCACAACCGTAGGAGTAATTACAGGTTACCATAAGTATGAACAAAGCAATCACAGCAACAATCCGAATTTTAAGTACCAGTCAAACATCCCTGCGAATTACAAATATGCCGGCTTTGTTGACGGGAATGGAAATCCTTCTGCCGG
Source organism: Ginsengibacter sp. (assembly GCA_040003385.1). Classification (GTDB taxonomy): domain Bacteria; phylum Bacteroidota; class Bacteroidia; order Chitinophagales; family Chitinophagaceae; genus Ginsengibacter. The sequence continues at coordinate 4,646 of JBDUCQ010000055.1, forward strand.
CCCGGCAGATTTTACCCAGGCGGCAATGGCAGCCTCACCCACCGTGGTTCATATCAAAACCAAAACAAATCCCAGGCAGGTAAACAATAATCTTCCAAAGCAAAAAAACCCTTTTTCAGATTTATTTGGTGATGATGACATGTTCAACCAATTTTTTGGAAATGGTGACAGGCAGCGTATGCTTCCTCAAATGGCTTCGGGTTCAGGAGTGATAATCAGTGAAGATGGTTACATCGTTACCAACAACCACGTGGTGGCAGGAGCGGATGAAGTGACCGTAACCCTGAGTAATAAAAAGACCTATACTGCCAAAGTGATCGGGGCTGATCCTTCTTACGACCTGGCGGTCGTAAAAGTGAATGCTACCGGGCTGCCGTTCATGTTATATGGCAATTCTGATGAAGTAAAGATCGGGCAATGGGTTTTGGCTATTGGTTATCCCCTGAATCTTGAAACAACAGTTACTGCAGGTATCATTAGTGCAAAAGGAAGGGCTTTGGGATTGAACCGGGATAAGAATGGTGAACGTGCAATGGCTGTAGAATCATTTTTACAAACCGACGCAGCAGTTAACCAGGGTAATAGTGGTGGCGGACTGGTAAACACCAGCGGTCAACTGATTGGCATCAATTCGGCGATTGCCTCCCCAACCGGATTTTATTCAGGATATTCTTATGCAATTCCGGTAAACATTGTAAGAAAGGTTGTGAACGACCTCATTAAATACGGCAGTGTTCAGCGTGGATTTCTAGGCGCTCAATTCATTGATGCGTCTTTATTGTCTCCTGAAGCTAAACAAAAGGAAAATGTTCCTGCAGGTGCTGATGGAATTTATATCAATGCGGTCACCAGCAATGGCGCAGCAAATGCGGCAGGTATCAGGAGGGGAGATATCATCAGGAAGATCAACAATGTAAATATTGAATCCGGTTCAGAGATGCAGGAACAACTGAGCAACTTTAAACCCGGTGATAAGGTAAATGTAACTTACGACAGAAATGGAGTGCCCAATACTGTTCCGGTTACATTAAAAAATAATGCAGGCAATTATGAAATCGTAAAAGCGGATGAAATGATCGACAAGCTGGGAGCGGACCTCCAGACACTTGATCCAAAGAAGGCAAAGGAATATGGGATGAGCGGGGGTGTGATTGTAAAGAAGATCAACAAAGGGGTAATTGATGACCAGACCCGTATGAAAGACGGTTTCATCATTACAAAAGCAAATGGCAAAGATGTACGATCTGTAGAAGAATTAAAAAATGTCCTGGGAAGTTCAAAAGATTTGAAGGTTGAGGGATTTTACCCAGGCACTAATGAACTTTTTGAATACCCGCTGATACTCGAATAATTATTGAAAATAATGATCAAAATCACGGAATTATTTTCGTGGTTTTTTTATGCCTGAGGTTATGTGGAATGGTGTCATCACAGATTGATGTGGCATCAGGGATTTTTTTCTAATATTTTATAATCCCAGGGAGGCAACACCAAAGTTTTCTGGTGGATCGACTGCCATGGCTGCCCGGAAAATACGTCTATAAAATTGGCAATAACTGCATCAAGCTCTATTTCCAACTCATCTGCAGAAAGATTTAAAAACACCATGACTTCTTCCTCTTTATTTTGCCTGCTGAAAGCGAATATTTTATCAGGATATTTAGTCGAAATCATGATTGTGGAAGCATCCTCATCCCCGGCACGCAAAGCTTGATTTCTTTTACGAAGCGATATTAATGTTTTATAAAATTCATGCAACTCCAACCCTGGCACCCAATCAATACAATCCTTATCGAAGAATTTCAGACGTTTTTTATTAGGCAATTCCTGCCCGCTATAGATCATCGGTATTCCATTCCAGGTAAAGCTGAAAACATTCAAGACTTTTACTGCACTTCCGTATTTCTCATATTCGGTTCCGTTCCAGCTGTTTTCATCATGATTGCTTGTATAGTAAACCCTGAAGGCATCTGCAGGGAAATCCAAATTGTATGAGTGCAACAAGGTGTGCAAGTCGTGCAAGCTGGCCTGTTGTTTATAAAATGCTTCTGTTTTATGCATCCAGTTCCATGTATAAGAGGCATCAAAAACTTCATGATAAGAGGCTTCCTCGCACTCTGCAAGCCAGAATAATGAAGGCTTCACTTTTTCAAGTTCCTTTCTTGCAAGCAGCCAGAAACCCAGGGGAACCAGGTGGGCCATATCACACCTGAAGCCATCAATGTTACAGGAAGTGATCCAGAATTTCATAGCATCGATCATGGCATCCTGCATCTGCTGGTTGTCGTAGTTGAGCTGGCTTACATCGGTCCAGCCATGGGGATGTATCAGTTCTTTGCTTACAGAATCGTAAACGAAATAATCAGGATGCTGATCTATCCAGATATGGTCATTGCCAGTATGATTTGCAACCCAGTCAATGATGATTTTAAAACCCATCTCCTGTGCATGCTCCACCAGGTTTTTAAAATCCTCCAGGGTTCCGAATTCAGGATTGATGGCCTGGTAGTTTTGAGCCGCATAGTAGCTTCCCATACTTCCCAGCCTGTCTTTCATGCTTATAGGTGTAACCGGCATGAACCATAGAATTTCAATCCCCATGTCTTTTAGCCTAGGAAGGTGTTGTTCAAATGAAGCGAACGTGCCCTCGCTGGTATATTGCCTCACATTCACCTCGTAAATATTTGAGTTATAGCTCCATTCAGGGTGAGAGAATGCTTCATTCATGCTTTTTTTGGAGTAAGGTAATCAAATTTAAAAATCCTGCACCAGCGTACGCCTCTTGTTAACTCACAGGCTGATTGTACCTTTGCAGCATCAACCATGAAACAGTTCAACGTCCCTTTGGAATACCGGAGCCCGCTCATTACAGCTGTAAAGAATTATCGCAAAACAAGGGATAAGCTTAAGAAAGATTTTACTCCTGCCTTACTGGACTTTGGGCCCATCCGTATATACCTTGCCCGTCATTTTGGATTTTGTTATGGTGTGGAGAACGCAATCGATATCTCTTTCAGAACTGTAAATGAGAATAATGATAAGAGAATATTTTTGCTAAGTGAAATGATACACAACCCCAAGGTGAACAACGACCTGCAGGAAAGAGGAGTGAAATTTTTGATGGATACCATGGGTAAGACCCTTATACCTTTTGATGAACTGACTGCAGAGGACATTGTGATCATCCCCGCTTTCGGCACCACCCCTGCGATTGAGCAAACCCTGGAAGACATAGGTATTGAAATTAAAAAATACAATACCACTTGTCCTTTTGTGGAAAAGGTATGGAACAGGGCAGAAGCAATTTCAAAGAATGATTATTCAATCATCGTCCACGGCAAACCCGAGCACGAAGAGACGCGCGCCACTTTTGGTCACAGTGCCCTGAATGCACCTACTATAATTGTGAGGGACATGCAGGAAGCAATCGCTTTGTCAAAATACATCACCGGGGAAAAGCCGGCAAATGAGTTTTACCATGAATTCAGGGGACAACATTCCTTAGGATTCAATGTGTTGGATCACCTTCAGAGGATCGGGGTGGTCAACCAGACAACCATGCTGGCAACAGAAACTACTGCCATTGCCGAATTTCTTAAACAAGTGATGATCCAAAAATATAATCCTGAGGAGGATGCCATAGGGGAAAGATTTGCCGATACGAGGGATACTTTGTGTTATGCGACATACGACAACCAGAGCGCCGTATATGGATTGTTGCAAACAGATGCAGACATCGCCATTGTTGTAGGTGGTTATAACAGCTCCAATACATCACATCTAGCCGAACTCTGTGAAGAAAAGTTTCCCACCTACTTCATCAATGGGGAAGAGAAAATTCTTTCGCGAAACACGGTTCTTCATTTCAATGACCATATTAAAGAAGAAATAACGACCCGGGAATTTTTACCACAGAAAGTAACTGTAAAAATTTGCTTAACCAGTGGTGCCAGCTGCCCTGATGCAATGGTTGAAGAAGTCATCACAAAACTGGTTTCATTTTATCCTTCCGCCAAAAGCATGGAGAAGGTGATTTCTGAATTTACTAACTGATCCTTACAGATGATGAAGCTTTTTTTTTACAATCTGCATGGCAAAATCCAATTGTTGCTTTTCTGAAAGATTGGTATTGTCCAGTTCAAAGGCATCTTCAGCTTTGCGGAGAGGGCTTACCTCCCTATGAGAATCAAGGTAGTCCCGCATTTCAATATTCGTCTGAATTTCTTCAATTGAAATATTCGGATTTTGATCAAACAATTCCTTAAACCTTCTTTCTACTCTAACCGTACTGTCTGCGGTCATGAATATTTTAATTTCAGCATCAGGAAAAACGGTAGTGCCGATGTCTCTGCCATCCATAACAATACCCTTTTGCTCCCCCATTTTTTGTTGTTGTGCCACTGCAAATGACCGGACTGCTTTTATGGCAGCCACATCACTCACCTTTTCTGCAACTACAAGGTCCCTGATCACATACTCTACATTTTCATTGTTGAGATAGATTTCTGACTGTTGTGTTTTTGGGTTCGGGATGAATTGGAGAGTAATATTTTTCAAGGCCTCTTTCACTTCCCTGGTCTCCGTCCAGTCAATATGATTCCGCAGAAAATATAAGGTGATGGCACGGTACATGGCTCCGCTGTCGATATAGGTATAATCCAATTTTTTTGCCAGCTGCTTTGCCAGGGTACTTTTGCCACAAGATGACCAGCCATCAATTGTAATAATGATTTTCTTACCCATATCTACAAAAGTCAAATAAAATTGAATAAGTACAAAAAAGAGTTAATTCGAGGAACGAAGAGGCAGTCATGAGTCGGGAGTCATGAGTCCGGAGCCAGTAGCTGTGCTGAGTAAAGATGGATGGATGTAACTATAAAAAAAATCCCATCCGTCAAATTACGGATGGGATTTGTAGTTAGAATAAATTTATCGTGATAATTAATTATTAGAAGTTTCCGAACTCCCGACTCAAGACACCCAACTCCCCACTCAAGACTCAGGGCTCCCTACTCCTGGCTCAAATCTCCCGGCTCACTTTAAGCTTCCGTGGTCTTCGCTTCCTTTTTAACCTCACCTTTTATTTCAAACGTGATCTTTGAATTCTCCTTATCAAGGTCAGCAATGAGCACGTCTCCATTCTTTACATTCATATTAAGGATCTCCTCAGCCAGCGGATCTTCCAGGTATTTCTGGATGGCCCGGTGGAGGGGTCTTGCGCCAAATTGTGAGTCATACCCTTTTTCAGAAATGAACTTCTTCGCTTCTTCGCTCAATTCCAGGCTGAATCCAAGATTTGATAAGCGCTTGGTCACACCCTTCATCAGTATATCAATGATGCTAAATATATTTTCAGGTGAAAGGTTATTGAAAATTACTACATCATCGATACGGTTCAGGAATTCAGGGCTGAATGTACGTTTCAAAGATTTTTCAATCACCGCCTTATTATTTTCATCTGCGTTCTGGGTCCTGTTTGCGGTTTGAAATCCCACACCATCTCCAAAATCTTTCAACTGGCGGGCACCGATGTTGGATGTCATAATGATCATCGTATTTTTAAAATCGATCCTTCTTCCCAATCCGTCAGTGAGTTGTCCATCGTCCAATACCTGCAATAAGATATTGTAAATATCAGGATGTGCTTTTTCGATTTCATCAAGGAGGATGACGGAATATGGTTTACGTCTAACCTTCTCCGTTAGCTGCCCCCCTTCTTCATAACCAACATATCCCGGAGGGGCGCCGATCAAACGGCTTACAGTAAATTTCTCCATGTATTCACTCATGTCTATCCTGATCAATGCATCATCACTGTCGAACATATACCTTGCGAGGGCGCGAGCTAATTCTGTTTTACCAACTCCCGTAGGACCCAAAAATATAAATGTGCCTATTGGCTTCCTGGGATCCTTCAACCCAACCCTGTTGCGTTGTATTGCCTTCACCACTTTCTGAATGGCTTCTTCCTGTCCCACTACTGCCCCGGCCAGGTCAACAGCCATTCTCCTGAGCTTCTCTGTTTCTGCCTGTACCATTCTTTTCACGGGTATACCTGTCATCATGCTCACCACTTCGGCAATTGCTTCTTCATCAATCGGAAACCGCCGGTGCTTACTTTCCTCTTCCCAATCCACTTTGGCTTTTTCCAATTCTTCCTGCAAACGCTTTTCAGTGTCCCTGAGCGACGCCGCTTCCTCAAAACGCTGGCTTTTTACAACCTTGTTCTTCTCCTGTTTAATATCTTCTATTTTTTTCTCAAGTTCAATCACTTCCTCCGGAACATTGATATTTTTCAAATGCACCCTTGCACCAACTTCGTCCAGTACATCAATGGCTTTGTCCGGCAATAGTCTGTCAGTCATATACCTGTCGCTGAGCTTTACACAAGCATCAATTGCTTCATCGGTATAAGTAACACTGTGAAAGTCCTCATATTTGCTCTTGATATTTGTAAGTATCTGGATCGTTTCTTCAACGCTTGGCTGTTCTACCATCACCTTTTGAAAACGCCTGTCCAAAGCGCCATCCTTTTCAATATACATCCTGTACTCATCAAGGGTAGACGCGCCGATACATTGCAGTTCGCCACGTGCCAATGCAGGTTTAAAAATATTAGAAGCGTCTAACGAACCGCTTGCCCCTCCTGCTCCTACAATGGTATGTATCTCGTCGATGAAAAGGATCACATCCCTGTTCTTCTCCAGTTCATTCATGATTGCTTTCATCCTTTCTTCAAATTGTCCACGGTATTTGGTACCGGCAACAAGTGCTGCAAGATCCAGGGAAACGACCCTCTTATCAAATAAAACCCGGCTTACTTTACGCTGAATGATGCGCAATGCGAGCCCTTCAACAATGGCGGTTTTACCAACGCCGGGTTCACCGATGAGGATTGGATTATTTTTCTTTCTGCGGCTTAAGATCTGGGAAACCCTCTCAATTTCAGTTTCACGGCCTACGATCGGATCCAGAGATCCTAACTCTGCCAGGCGGGTAATATCCCTTCCAAAATTATCCAGAACGGGTGTCTTGGATTTTGGCTGGTTGGCTGCGCCTTTGGCCGAGCGCTGCTGTTGGGCATACGATTTTTTTTCTTCGTCAAATTCCTCACCTTCATCATCCTGGAAATCAGCTTTTGGATCTGTTTTTACATAACCCAGCTCGTTCTTGAACATGTCATAGTCAACGTCAAACTGGTTGAGGATCTGTGTGGCTATATTCTCTTTGTTTTTAAGGATGGAAAGCATAAGGTGTTCACTTTCCACTAAAGGGCTTTTATTTGCCTTTGCTTCGAGTACTGTAATCCGTATCACTTTTTCCGCTTGTTTTGTAAGAGGAAGGGAATTGATGTTTGCAATATTTTTTCCGGTTTTATCTTTTACTGCCAGTTCTATTTCTTTGCGTAGTTGGTAAAGGTCAACATTCAACGATTTCAGTATTTTTATTGCTGTGTTTTCACCATCCCTGATCAACCCCAATACAAGATGTTCTGTTCCGATGAAATCATTCCCCAACCTGAGTGCTTCCTCCCTGCTGTATGAAATAATTTCTTTAACCTGAGCCGAAAAATTATTATCCATTTAAATGAGTTTAGTTGTCTATACAATAATAACGAATATATATTAGGATTGGTTCCCTCAAACAATTCACATCATGTTGAAAACCATACAAAAAAAGGTTAAATAAGTACCTAACCGGACAGTCTTTGTACGTTTTCGGATGATAGTTGTCGTGACTCCTCGCCTGTATTCTATCTTTGGGGCTTAAGAAATAATTGTGTGATTTATTTCATTGCTCAATTACCGCAGATAAATTATTCTTCTAATGAAAGTCAAAATTGATACCAAAGAAAAATTTGATGTAATCCGTATCGAAGAGCCATTTCTATCTGCTAATATGACAGAGAAACTATCAGAACTATTGCTTCCTTACCTCACGACGGTCGTGAAAAATATCATCCTCAAAATGGATTGTGTTATAACTACAGAGGCTACAACAGCAGAGGCCATACTCAATATACAACAAAAATTTTATGATAATCACCAGTCCTTTGTGATCTGTGAATTACAGCCTGGGGTAGAGAAATTTCTGGATGAAAAGGGGTGGCTTGAGCTAATGAATGTTACCCCTACAGAAAGCGAAGCATGGGATATAGTCCAAATGGAGGAGATCGAACGCGAGTTTCAATAATTATTAATTAATAATTATTAATTATTTTTTTGAACGCTAAAATTCTAAATACCTAACTATGCTCGCGGTCACTATTTTAGGTAATAATTCTGCTATTCCGGCTTTTGACCGGCATCCCACAGCGCAGCTAGTTCAGAACAGCGACCAGATCTTTTTGATTGACTGTGGGGAAGGAACACAAATGCAAATGGATAAATACAAGATCAGGCGCAGCAAAATTAACCACATATTTATTTCACATTTACATGGAGATCATTATTTTGGGCTGATCGGTTTATTAACCAGCATGGGGCTACTGGGAAGAAAAACAGATCTCCATTTATATGCCCCGGAAGAATTAAAAACAATAATTGACCTTCAACTAAAGGTTGCCACAGCAAACTTGCCGTATCTCCTTCATTTCCATGCAATACAAACAGAAGGAGTGATCATGGAGGATAAAAAAATGAAGGTGCAGTGTTTCAGTGTACAGCACAGGATAGAATGCTGGGGATTTTTGTTCAGGGAGAAAAAGAACATCAGGAAGATTAATCCTGATGAAGTAAAAAAATATAAAATACCTCCTTCATTTTTTGATAACCTGCACAAGGGCGAAGATTACATCACTTCAGGCAATATTCTGATAAAGAATGAAACATTGACCCTACCTGCCTCACCCCCAAAATCATACGCCTACTGTTCCGATACGATCTATGATGAAAATATTGTTGAAAAAATAAGAGGTGTTGATTTATTATATCACGAAGCCACTTACCTGGACCTTTTGAAGGAAAGGGCGGCAAACCGCTATCACTCTACCAGTAAGGAAGCGGCGACGATTGCAAAAAAAGCCGGGGTGCATAAGTTATTGTTGGGACATTTCTCATCGAGGTATGAAACTTTGGATGAATTTAAAAATGAAGCATGTACCGTATTTGAAAATTCAGAGCTTGCCCTGGAAGGTCTGAGCTACATCATTTAAGCCGTATTACTTCCCCGTTTTTACGCCTTAAATTATCAAAACGAATTGATAAAAAAAATTTAACAGTTTACGCAACTTTATCTCATCTTTGCTTGTCTTCTTGAATGCTTATTTTAACATGATTGCTCAGCTTAATCCTAAACAAATTATGACTATTTTTTATTTTACGCTCCAACGTACTGCCAAAAAACTGCCCCTACTACTCTTGTTGCTCTTAGGTTTTGTAACTCCGTTGCATCTCCTTGCACAATCAACAGTAGTCAACGGCAAAATTTCCAGTTCTACCGGTGAATCATTGGGAGGAGTTTCTGTCCTTGTAAAAGGAACCAACAAAGGAACCTTCACCGATAACAACGGAAATTTCACTGTGACAGTCCCCAACCCAAATGCCACACTAGTGATCAGCTCATCAGGCTATACAAGAACTGAAGTTCTTGTCAATGGTAAAACTGACCTGCCCATTATGTTAACAGCTTCTACCAAGGAACTGGAACAGGTTGTGGTGATTGGTTACGGTAGCGCCAGTAAACGGGACCTTACAGGGTCCATTGTAAAGATCAGCGGCAAGGAAGTTGCTGATAAACCCAACGTGAATCCTGTTTCAAGCTTGCAGGGCAAGGTTGCAGGTTTGAGCGTTGTAAACAATGGTATACCCGGGAATGCACCGGACATCAGGATCAGGGGAACCGTGAGCATAGGCTCTACGCATCCTCTATACGTGGTGAATGGCATCTTCAATGACAACATTGATTTTCTGAATCCAAGTGACATTGAATCCATCGAAATTTTAAAAGATCCTTCCTCGCTGGCAATTTTTGGCGTGAAAGGAGCTTCCGGGGTAATTGCAATTACTACCAAACAAGCCAAAGCAGGCCAGTTGACAGTAAACCTGAATACTACTTTTGGAACCAAAAAGCTGGTTGATAAAATTCAGCTCGCCAGCGGTGCCCAGTTCAGGTCGATCATTGCTCAGGAAGCTGCGAACGGGCTGAATGACCCTGATCCCAGTATTGGACAGAAGAATACTGACTTCGTGAACAATGAATTGCCAAGATGGACTGGTAACACTGACTGGGTTGATGCTCTTACGCGGCAAGCTAATTTTACAACCACAAACCTCAGCGTGGCAAGCGCAACAGAAAATAATAAATTCTACATGAGCGCTGGTTATACCGGTGATGAAGGAATTGTAAAGCACGTGAAGTATGAACGCTTAAGCTTCAATATCAACGAGGAGATCAAAGTGAGCAAAAGAATGAAGTTTGGATTCAACCTGATCGCCTCACGGGAAAAGTTGCCCTACGGGAGTGACCAGCTTGACAATGCACGGAGAGCACTGCCTATCATAAATACAGGTACCTCATCTGTTTTTGCCAAAAATCCTTACGGAAATGACTCAGGATATTATAATGTATACGAAGGCGTTCCGGTTATTCAAAATACGGAGCATAACCCTTTGATGGTGGTAGAAAATGAATGGAACAAACGTGACGACAAGAGATACCGTTTTGTGCCCAGCCTTTTTGGTGAATATAATATTACGAAAAATTTAAGCTTTCGGGCATCAGTATTTGGGGATATAACCAATGAAGATAAAAAACAATATACCCCACTTTATTATACCTACAACCCATCAGCCTCGGGTGCAAACCAGGTCTCACTTTATAACAAAACAACCAATCTTTCCCAGGATGGCTACAATACAAGAACACTCCAGGGAGATTATATTTTAAATTATAAAAAGCTGATTGGAGACCACTCTTTTAATCTTACAGCAGGCGCCACTCACTATTACTTTGGCTTCTTCCAAACCTCAGCCCAGACGATTCAGCAGGCAAGTGATGTTCCGATCCCGGATGAAAAGAGGCTTTGGTACATCAGCAGCGGCTTCGGCACACCATCAAGTCCTACATCTGCACAACATGAGTACGCAACCGTTTCCGGACTTGTACGTATGTTATATAACTATAAGGGCAAATATTTCCTGAATGGATCATTTAGGAGAGATGGCGCAAGTGGAATCAACAGTGTTTATAGCAAGAAGTTCCAGAATTTTTGGGCAGTGGGTGCAGCATGGGAGGTATCTAAAGAGGAATTTATGAACAGCCAAAAAATATTTGATGTCTTAAAAATCAAAGGTTCAATAGGTAAACTCGGAAATTTCAATACACTGGGTAATGACTACCCCGCTTATCCGGGCTTAGGTTATACAAATGCTCAATTTGCTGGAAATACAGTTACTGTTGCTAATCCGAATTACCTAGTAGATCCTGATCTCAGATGGGAAACAGTAAGCGGAAAAGAGATTGGTGTAGAGATGGGATTTTTAGGCGGCAAATTACATGCTGAAGCGAATTATTATAATAAAAGAACTAAAAACCTGCTGGCTTTTCTTAAACCCGCAGGTGTGTCACCTACTTTAACCAATTCCGGTGAAATTTTTAACCAGGGATTTGAATTTTCTGCCAACTTAAATCAAAATATCACCCGTGACCTTGGTTTAACAATTTCCGGTAACCTAACGACTTATAAAAACAAAGTGGTGGCATTGACTTATCCTACCAATCTTGATCCGCAGGTGCCAAACCAGGCAAAGGAAGGTTACCCGATCGGATCATTCTTCGGCTATGTAGTTGATGGATTGTACCAGAGCTATAATGACATTTTAAAATCCCCGGTATACAAAGGAACCGGTTCCTCGCCAACTCCTGGTGACTTTAAATATAAAGACCTGAATGGCGATGGAGTTGTTGATGACAAAGATCAGAGGGATATTGGAAATCCCACCCCTGACTTTGCTTATGGTGGAAGCGTTTCACTTCGTTTTAAGGGTTTTGACCTGGGTGTGGATGTTGGCGGAGTTTACGGCAACGAAATATACAGGTACTGGGGTACTTCGGAACAAAAAAATTCTGTGTACAATTACCCCGCATATTATACACAAGGATGGACCGGACCCGGCACATCAAACTTTTACCCAATTGTGGATGCTCAGCACACGGTTAACAGGGTGCCATCCACTTATGCAATTGAAGATGGAAGTTATTTCAGAATTCGAAACCTTCAGCTCGGTTATAACGTAAATCCTTCTATACTTCGGAACGCACACATCAGAAATTTCAGATTTTTTGTGAATGTTCAAAATTTAAAAACCTGGAAGCACAACCTCGGCTACTCACCTGAATACGGTGGAGATGCTTATTCTTTTGGAATAGACAGGGGCAACGCGGATGGTGCTTTACCACGTGTTTTCACCGGTGGAATTAATGTTACTTTTTAATTGCTAAATGAAAAATAAATTTATACAAAATAAAACTAAATTAGATAGTCGTATGATCATTCTGTGCAT
>JBDUCQ010000056.1:0-16953 GCA_040003385.1 Ginsengibacter sp.
AACCCGCAACCTATAGCTTGGAAGGCTATCGCTCTACCAATTGAGCTACTTCCGCATAACGATTTAGATTTTAAGATCTGTTCCCCGGGTCTATCCACTGTGCTTTCAAATATCAGTGGGCAGGAGTGGATTCGAACCACTGAAGTCGAAAGACAGCGGATTTACAGTCCGCTCCATTTGGCCGCTCTGGAACCTGCCCGTTTAGATCGTTTTCCGGGATCAGTGATGAGATTTCAAATGAATTTTATCAGGATAACTTATAATCTGAGATCTTAACTCTAAAATCGGATGAGCCAGTAGAGGGATTCGAACCCCCGACCAGCTGATTACAAATCAGCTGCTCTGACCAACTGAGCTACACTGGCATTTGTTCTCAAACTCAACGCTACAAAGAACTTTCCGACCAAACATACCTGTACAGGCCTGTTTTTTGGGAAGGCAAAGGTAATGGAATTTGTTTAATGCAAAAATTTTGAAAAGGAAAACTTGTCATGCGTATTTTTTGATTTTTGTTGCTGGTTTTTTTTACAATGCGATTAAAAAACGGAAATGGAATCTAAAAAAAATCCCCGCCATCTGGCGGGGGATATAAGCATTAAGCTGCCTGTTTTTCTTTCTTTCGTTTGATCTGCGTGATCACAGAATCCAGTGCCGTATCAAAACTCTCTTCAAATGATTTGGAAGAATGTTTTACAAAAAAATCGTGGCGTGGTACATGTACTTTAATTTCTGCAACCTTGTCTTTAATGTTGTGAACTACATTGTCTAATTTCAAAAACACATCAACCTTAGTAATTCTTTCATGAAACTGGGCCAGTTTAGAGAGCTTTTTCTCGACATACATAACCAGTTTGGAGTCTGCTTCAAAATGCAGCGTCTGAATGTTAACGTTCATAGTCATCGTAAATTTTATCAGTGAAAAATAGAGGTGAGAAGTAGTATTTGCGGGTTCAAAGGGCAATGTAGAATTTCCGGAATGACAGGACAGCAATTTCACTTGTTGAAGTTAATATTAAGTATGTATTATTCAAAATAAAAATTTTACGCTATTCACGATTTTGGATGAGCTCTTTTGTGAATCTCCTTCAGTTTTTCAATGGTATTGTGGGTGTAAATTTGTGTGGCTGCCAGGCTGCTGTGACCCAGCAATTCCTTTACAGCATTGATGTCGGCGCCATTGTTGGTTAAATGCGTGGCAAAACTGTGCCTTAATATGTGAGGGCTTTTTCTTTCATTGGTAGTCACCTCACCCAGGTACCTTTTCACCACTGTATATACATATTTCGGATATAATTTTTTCCCTTTGCCGTTCACCAGTATATACTGGCCATCGAAGTTTTCGAGTTCGTCTTTTTTTGAGGAAATATATTGCAAAAGCTCTTCCATCAGTTCCTTATTCACCGGGATCAGGCGCTCCTTATTTCCCTTACCCAGTACCTTGATTGTGCGATTGCTTTTATCCACCTGGGAAACTTTGAGGTTGATTAGTTCAGTCAACCGTATCCCGCTCTGGTAAAATATACTGAGCAGCAGGCGGTTGGTTTTACCTTCCCATGTGGCCGGGAACTCAACATGCCGGAATAAGGTCTCTAGTTCTTTTTGTTCTATAAATGATGGTAAACGCTTACTTATTTTCAGCGAGACGATCGCCGTCATCGGGCTAAACCGTATTTTCTGCGACCTTAACTGGTATTTGAAAAAAGATTTAAGCGCTGAGATCTTCCGGTTAATGCTCCTGGAAGATAGTTCATATTGTTTTAGAGAAGCAAGCCAGGTACGAACTATCGAGGCAGTAACCTTGTCAGGAGAGATGTCGCCATATTGAGTCGAAATGTATTTAAAAAAAGCTGTGAGGTCGTTCTGATATGATAAAATGGTGTGTTTGGAATATCTCTTCTGAAAGGTGAGATGATCCAGAAAGTCCTGTATTGGTGGGGTTTCGCTGAAAGGCATAAAAAAACCGGTGACTACAAAGTTACTTCAAATTGTAAGTTACCGGTTAACTAATATGAACTGGCTTTCGAACTTATACTTCGATCTTCCCACTGGCGATCTGTTGCTTATAAACAGCTTTTAAAACCTGCCCACGGCGCCTGATAGACGGTTTGATAAATGCCTGTCTCTCGCGCAATTGTAATAAGACCTTGCTTTTTTCAAATTTCTTTTTATACTTTTTTAAAGCCTTATCAATATTTTCGCAATCTTTAGAATCAATTATCAGCATGAACGAACTATTTAAAATTATTTGGGATTGCAAAGATAAATAAATTATCTATCCTTACAAAAATTACTAATCAATCCAGGATGTTTACAGGGATTATTGAAGAGAAAGGCCGCATCCTTTCAGTTGACCAGGATCGCACCAATAAGGTATTTTGGATTGAAAGTATGCTGGCCACGGCCCTAAAAATAGATGAAAGCGTTAATCATAACGGGGTTTGCCTGACTGTAGAAGAAATTTCAGGATCAGCCCACCGTGTTTCTGCCGTTAAGGAAACCCTTAGCAAAACAAATTTATCTAACTGGCTTGCGGGGGATACGATCAACCTGGAAAGATCCATGCAAGCCGATGGCCGTATTCACGGACATATTGTACAGGGACATGTTGACGGTACCGGGGTATGCCTGATGAGAACTGAGCAGGCCGGAAGTTGGGAATACACCTTTTCATTTGATCCTGAATACGCATCATTGGTAGTTGAGAAAGGATCCATTTGTGTGAATGGTGTCAGTCTCACTGCATTCAATACCGGGATAGATAATTTCAGGGTGGCCATTATTCCCTTCACGTATGAGCATACCAATTTTTCATCAATAAAAACCGGAACTGTTGTCAATATCGAATTTGACATCATGGGAAAGTACATTCAGCGTTATCTTGATCTAAGGCAAGGTGAAAGGGAGGATCAATTCTCATCTTCCCTATAGATGGATCTGCTGCTGAAACTTCAATGTTATGAAAGCCAACTTTATTCATAGGTATCAGCAGTACGATCTCCTCTTATTAATGGTCTATGGATGCATCATTTTTCTTTTTTTGCTCGCTACCGGAACTTTTTTTTCAGGCTTTCACCTGATAGATGACCAGACATACATTTTGCTGAATGCAAAATACCATTCCTCATCCTTTTTGTATGCGAGTTATCATGCCGTGAAAGAGGATCTTTTTTTACGCTTTCGTCCCCTATCCATGATTTATTATGTGGCCATCGCCAAATGGATCTATCCTTCATTCACAGGGATAGCACTTGTGCTGGCTTTGCAGGGAATTTTCAGCTGTTACTTTTTTTACCGGTTTGCCAGGATGTTAAATGCCGGGATCATGTTGTCGTTCCTCTTCCCATTGTTCATCCTGGCCGGGAACCAGGGGGTTATTTTCTGGAGAAATTGCATGAGTGAAACGCTTTGTATGCTTTTAATAAGCATTGCATTATTTTACGTGGTTAGGTTACTAAAAGAGAAGAATGGGTCAAAAAAATGGAACGTTTTTGTGTTCGCCGTTTTTTTGTTGCTGAGCACTTTTGTAAAAGAAAGTTTCATTATCCTGGTTCCGGCCATTCTTTTTTTTAAGATCTGGCAGGAAGCATCCAACAATAAAATAAGTTGGCTGGCATCCTTTAAACGGAACTTGCCTCTTGTAATTTTTTTTTCACTTGTGATCGTTTCGGAGATCTCTATTGTCTACTACTACAAAAAAATAAGCGACCATTTCATCGAATATGTTTCGATTGATCAGGACACTTTTAAACCTTATAATTTACTTGTTTCGCTCTTTCGCCTGCTCATCACAAAAGGATATTTTATTGCCATTGTGCCTGCTTTTTTGTTGATTGTGAGCTGGCGTAAAAAAACGGGTTGGCACCAGGAAATCAAACAATTTTTTCTGCCCCTTTTTGTGCTTTTTTTACTGATCGTCATTCCACAGGTGATCTTATATTCCAAGTCGTTAATATTTGAGAGATACCTGTTACCAGGCACATTGAGCAGTGGCTTCCTGGTGCTCTACCTGCAGAAATACATGGATGTACACCGGCATCAGCTGAAATGGCTTCCCGCAATGTTTTTACCCTTTTGTATCGCAATACTTCTTCTACAGATTACGTTGATGACAAGGGATGCAACCAGGTATGCAAAAGATGGCAATGATGTGAAAACCGCTTTAAAGACCATCATTGAAAATACAAACCCGGGCGATACCATCCTGGTTGTGGCTCAACCAAAAGGGCAGAGTGAACCGGCACTTTCTGTGAAGGCATACCTGACTGCTGAGATCGGCGGCTTTAGAAAAAATGTATTTATAGAACCTGTGGTTGACAGCACATTAACCATCAGTAAGACTGAAGCTTCGGATGTTAAAAATTTTTTAGAGATGACGCGTGGCACCCGGTATAATAACATCATCAATAAATCCAGCATCAGGTGTGTATTATTTTTTGAAAACGTACGCGACATTTTTTTATTGAATCATCCGGAGGTGGATACAATTCGTTCCCGGCATCTTGGTATCGGCAGGTTTAATATTTACATACAAAAGAAAAATATCAACTCCTGAAGGAATTGCATATATTTTTATGGTCAATAATCAAGAAATGAAGATCTCTGTTGTTGTTCCGGTTTGTAATGAAGAAGAAAACATATTGCCGTTGGTTGAAGAGATCAAAAAGTACCTGGATGAGTTTGAGATTTTATTTATTGATGATGGAAGTACAGACAACACTCTTTTGGAAATACAACAGCTGTCTTCTACCAATCCAAACATCAAATGTGTTTCGCTCTCCAGGAATTTTGGTCATCAGAATGCATTGATGGCCGGTTTACAATATGCCAAAGGTGACATCATCATCACCATGGACGGAGATCTGCAGCATCCGCCCTCCTATATTCCATCAATGATCCAAAAAATAATGGGCGGTTTCGATATCGTAATTACAAAAAGGATCGGAACAAAAAATATAAGTGCATTTAAAAAAGCATACTCTTCATTATTTTACCGTTTTATCAATTCAATCTCGGATACGTATGTTGAACCCCATGGGTCAGATTTCAGGGCCTTCAACAGGAAGGTGCTCAACAGTGTTTTACTTTTTTCAGAAAGGGAACTTTTTTTAAGAGGAATTTTCAGCTGGATCGGGTTTAAAACAACCACCCTCAACTTCACTGCCCCTGAACGCCGGTATGGAAAAACTAAATATTCATTTTCTAAAATGAGCAGGCTTGCGGTTAAAGGAATTACTGCATTCAGCTTTAAGCCACTCCGTGTTGCCGTTTTGATCGGGCTGGTGATCTCGCTGGCTGCTTTTGCTTTCGGCATATTTGCAATGATTGCTTATTTTAAGGGAGATACTGTACCTGGCTGGGCTTCCACCATCATTGCCATTATGATGCTTGGAGGAACCCAGCTTTTAGCCATCGGGTTATTGGGAGAATATATTGCCAGCCTGTTTGTTGAAACAAAGAACCGGCCGTTATACCTCGTGGATAAAAAAATTAATATTGACTGATCCATTATTTTTTTGCTACCATAAAATACTGCCCACCGAGAGGGATCCTGCTAAAAAATTTCTCCAAAAAAATAAAGCCTGAAAATATCCCCTTGCGCGGAAAAAAAATGATAAAACGATTCTTTACAATTATGAATTGCAAATGCTTTAATACCCTGGTTGTATAACTGGAAGACAAAAGCCTGGCTGACTTGTCGAATACACACGTTTTCACAAGGTGCCGTGTAACAGGATTGAGCGGGTTGTGCTCAAATAAATAAAACCTTCCTCCTTTTTTTATTACCCTGTATACTTCTGCAAGGAGTTGCGCATGCAGTGAAAAACTAACATGATGCAGAACTCCGGCCATAAAAACCACATCAAAAGAATCTTCCACAAAAGGAATTTTTGATCCATCGTACCATTGAAAAGTAACATCCGCAAGATCTTTTTCTTTTGCAGCGGCAATACTTTTTTCAGATACATCAATGGCATTGATGTTCCAGTTATGAAAATACCGTGTCATGAACAACTCAGTACTTCCATCCCCGCAACCAATATCCAAAACTTTTATGGAAACATTATTTTCAAACTCCTGTAGCAACTTCACTTTCATCTCCGTAAAATAAAAGCTGTCGGCACCGGATACTGCAATATTCTTTGTATGAATGGCGCGGTAATCCGAAGCGAACTCATCAAAATCATCGAAACTTCTTTCAGGCATCAGGAAGGAAAAATGTATTTTTAAAAATGCAAGGTTACACAAATTCGAACTCCCGAACTGTAAAAACAATCGTGGTTTTCCTGCTGATCCTGTTCTTTGCATACTTGCCTGTTTCCACCTTTTTATTTTTTATCAAGAACGATGCATTCAATGGATATTTCCCTCCTAAATTTTTTATGAGTGAGTCCATCCATGCCGGGTACCTGCCCATGTGGAATCCTTATATCAATTTTGGCTTACCTCAATATGGCGACATGAGCTCAGGGTTCTGGAGTCCCGTCACCTGGCTGATCGCATCCACCGTTGGATACGATGCCTATACATTTACCCAGGAAATTTTATTCTATATTTTCCTGGGCGGTATCGGGATGTACCAACTTTGCGGCTATTGGAAGTTAGATCGCAAGATCAAACTGCTTGCGGGTGTGGCTTTTATGTGCTGTGGGTATAATGTTGGGCATCTCCAGCATTTTAACTGGATCAGCGGGGCAGGCTTGCTGCCCTGGTGCATGTGGTCTTATTTACGATTAACCCAAAAACATTCGCTTCAGAACCTCCTGAAAGCGGCATTATTTTTTTACCTGTTTGTATCTTCTGCCCATCCCGGGTTGCTGATAGGTGCCCTTTACTTTTTTATTGCTGTGGCCGCATTTATATTTTTCAGAAATGAGCGAAAGCTGACCGTTACAAAAAATCTGATTGCAAGCGCCTCCGGCAATTTTTTGCTGCTCGCCTTGTTACTCCTCCTCTCAACAGGGTTGATCACAGGGTACCTCGATATTTTACCTTACTTCAGCCGTGGGCAAAAGCTGTTGTTGCCAGACTCTTTACATAATCCCACATCGCTGCAAAGCTGGTTGTCTTTTATATTACCGCTTTCAATTACAAAGAATGATTCATTTTTTTCCACCGATATTTCTATGAGAAATGTTTACACGGGCATGGCGTTAGCAATGTTTTTTTGTTTTTCCCTTCTTCAGAAAAAAGACAGCTGGCAAAAATTTTTAATACTGACAGGGTTGTTGTTTTCATTGTTGTCGGCAGGCGGCATATTTAAAACTCTTGCCTATCATACCGTTCCTATGATAAGCTATGTAAGACTTGATGGAGAATTCATCATATTTTCCCTGTTCTCCTTTATCCTTGCCAGTGCCATCCAGCTCAACCGGTGCTATGCATCGAAAATGAAGTTCAGCGGTAAAATTATTTGGGTATATTATTTTTTCGAGATCATTATAGCTTTGCTCATCCTCGTTGGAATATTCCACACTTCAAGAACCCACCAAAGTTTCATTTATCATATTCACGAAATTTTATCACAAAAGACTGTTGCCGAAAAATTAAAAACATGTATTGATGCCATCACCTTTTATGATACAATGTGGTTACAGGGTCTTATCCAGCTCTTTATTTTATGGGGAATCAAAAGAAGCCTCAGAAACTCTGATTACAAAATGATGGTCATAATCGCTGTTGTTGATCTTTGCCTTGCAACCTTGCTGAACCTTCCTTTTACGGGGGTTGGCAAATCCTCTGTTTCACAAGTGCAGGCCATTTTGAACAAGTCTCCCCATGGAATTGTAATACCGGCGCTTCAGCCACCCCCGAAACCTGATACACTGGATGCAAACAATAAAGGGCTTGTTGGAGAGTGGAGCATGTACAGTAAGCAATTAGGAACAACCACCCTTGTTCCATACCCGATCCTCTTAAATAGTACGATCAGATATTTTGATGAAATAGAGAAAGACAGTTCAACAGGGCTCATGAATAAGGGGTTTATTTTTACCAGCATTCCCGGGCAGGCAACTCATTTGGGTCCATACGCAGACAGTTTAAAGATTATTTCTTTTACACCTGGTCAATTAAAATTTAATCTTATTGCGTCAAATCCCGGGCAGGTAGTGTACCAGCAAAATTTTTACCCGCATTGGTTTTATCATGATGGAAAAGGAGCTAAAAAAATAATTCCTTACGGAACAACATTTATGGCAGCACCATTTGCAGAAGGAAAAAATGAAATTTCATTTTTCTTTAACCCATCGAAAGTAGAAGCAGCCATGGTGGTTTC
Source organism: Ginsengibacter sp. (assembly GCA_040003385.1). Lineage (GTDB taxonomy): Bacteria > Bacteroidota > Bacteroidia > Chitinophagales > Chitinophagaceae > Ginsengibacter. The sequence continues at coordinate 8,276 of JBDUCQ010000056.1, forward strand.
ATTGATAGCCCTGGTGATTTCTGTATTGTTATTGGTCATACTGTCGTTTTCCAATGCTCGACCGGCAAAAACAGGTTACTGATTAATTTTTAATAATGCAGTTCACAAATACGATCGGCTATTTCATCCGGAAAACAGGATTGACCGCGTTGGCAGACCGTTTAAGATATTACGTGCAAAAATTTATAAACTACAGAAAGAACAATTCATTTATAAACAAAAACCCACAACTAATCCTGCCACCGGATTATTTTATTTATGAAACTTATACACTTGATTATGATGCCTACATACAAGATGGTCGTGAAACAGCAAGGGAGATCATGGCCCTGGTGAATGAATACGCGAATTTAAATGCACCTGGAAATCGTGTACTGGACTGGGGATGCGGGCCGGCCAGGATCATCAGGCACTTCCCATCGCTTTCGGAAAATAAGATGCAGGCTTTTGGTTCGGATTATAACTCTGCCTACATTGAATGGAATAAAAAAAATATCGGTGACGTAACCTTCCTGAAGAATGAATTGAAACCACCCATCGAGATCCCAGACAATTATTTTGCCGTCATTTTTGGACTTTCCGTGTTAACACACCTGTCTGAAGAAAATCAGAAAGAATGGATAAAAGAAATGCACCGCATTTTAAACCATGGCGGATTGCTGATATTAACTTCGCAGGGTGACGCTTTTAAAACAAAGCTCACAGGGCACGAACAAAAATCTTATTTAGAAGGACGTGGAGTCCACCGCATCAACAAAAATGAAGGTGGAAGAACATTCTCATCCTTTCAGCCGGAAATATACATGAAAGAATTATTGGCCGATTTTAAATTGCTCTCATATAAACAGGGAGGTTTATCAACCACAATTCATGGATCACAGGATACCTGGATCGTCACGAAATTATAAGATCGCTTTTCCTTTCATGGCATTTGAAACAACCACATCCATAATGCGCTCTGCATAGGGCCGCGAAATATTGTTGAGCTCTTCGATCTTAGTTTGAATCAGGTCTTTATTTTCCATGGTCAATGCCAACTGTAGCGCCTGCATAGCATTTGCGGTTTCCATTAATTCTTCACGCGTCATTTCATCCGAATTCTTATGTATAAATCTTTCTGTCGTTTCAAGCAGCTCCTCACCTTCTGTCCGGGCCTCTAGTAAAGCTCGCGTTGCAATGTCATCCTTCGCGTGTGTAATGGATGCCAGCAACATCTTTTCAACCTCCGCATCCGTTAAGCCATATTGAGGCTGTACCTCTATACTTTGTTCAACACCGCTGCGCAATTCCTTTGCAGCAACCACGAGTATTCCATCTGCATTGATCAAAAAAGATATTTCCACTTTGGGCAGCCCTGCAGGCATCGCAGGGATGCCACCCAGCGTAAACGCAGCCAGCTTTCGATTGTCGGACACCAGGTCTCTTTCTCCCTGGAATACCGAAATGTTGATGCCGCTTTGCCCGCTTACCTGCGTAGTGTATTGCCTGGAAGATTTGGTCGGAATCTTTGAATTTCTTGGAATCAGCACATCCATCAGGCCACCGCGGGTTTCAATGCCAAGAGAAAGCGGTGTAATATCGAGCAACAGGAGATCTTTATTATTTCCCGCGAGGATATCAGCCTGCAACGCAGCACCCAGGGCTACCACTTCTTCAGGATTCATGGAATCATTGACGGGCCTGCCAAAAAATTCCCCAACTGTTTTTTTAACCAAGGGAATGCGGGTAGAACCACCTACCATAACGATCACACTGATATCCCCTGCTTTGAGACCGGCGTCCTTTAAAGCATTTTTACAGCTCGTGATCGTTTTTTCAATCAACGGGAATAACAGTTTTTCAAATTCCTCTCTGCTGAGGCTGAATGCTAAATCACCCACCGAACCATTATATGCACCATTTTGAGAAAGATGTTTCTTTGCCGATTCCGCCAGCAACCTGATCGACTGTGAAAAATGTGTATCCGTATTCAATTTTTCTTCGTCTATGCCAGACTGTTGTATCCAGAAGCGCACAATTGAATTGTCAATATCATCACCACCCAGGTAAGTATCCCCGTTGGTAGAAAGGACTTCAAAAATTCCATTGGTGATCCTCAGGATTGAAATATCAAAAGTGCCGCCACCAAGGTCGTAAACAGCTATGATCCTGCTGTCCTCCTTGTTCAATCCAATCCCGTAAGCAAGACTGGCAGCCGTTGGTTCGTTGATGATGCGCAACACATCCAGCCCGGCAAGCCTGCCCGCATCGCGCGTAGCCTGTCTTTGTGTATCATTAAAATAAGCCGGAACAGTGATCACCGCTTTTTTGACAGGAGTCTTAAGGATGTGCTCAGCCCGCACTTTGAGTTCTTTTAAAATAAATGATGACAACTCAATGGGTGAATAAAATTTTTCTCCCACCTGAACTTTTACCAGATGATCCAAATCGTCGTCAATGATTTTATAGGTGAAGAAAGACTGTTTATTCCTGATGTCATTGTACGATTTCCCCATGAGCCGTTTGGCAGAAAAGATCGTGTTCTGCGGTTCGGTGATGAGGTGGTCCTTTGCCTTTTCTCCCACTACCACGCTTCCGGCATCTCCGAAGTTTATCACTGAGGGAACCAATGAGCTCGAATCGTGTTCCCTCAGTGCAACGGCTTGCCGGGTTTCAGGGTGAATGATCGCCACCAGGCTGTTGGTTGTACCCAGGTCAATTCCTACAATGAGCTCTTCTTTCTGCAGGCTGCCGGTTGCTATATTGATGCCAATTTTTGCCAAAGTTTATTGTGTTTTTAAGATGGCAAAGGTAATCAAATAAAAAGGGCTGCCCGGTTAAGACAGCCCTGTTCAATTTTTTAAAACTCCTTATTTCATCAGGTACATTTTTCCATATCCCTTTGTGAAATATTTATCAGTATTGTCGCCGTCTGCTTTGTATTTTTCCAATGATTTACCATTGAGGTTTGTAAGTACCCTGTACAGGTATACTCCATTCGCAAGTCGTTGGCCATACATGTCGGTGCCGTCCCACTTAAAGTCAGTGATGTTTCTGCCAATGTGCAATGGACCCAGTTCATCCTTTGTGATTTCCCTGACGATCTTCCCTGTAATTGTCAGGATCTGAATGCGAACATTTTGCGGTATTTCGGACCCTGTTACCGTAAATACAAATGCAGTTGATGTTGTAAAAGGGTTGGGGTAATTGAGCAGGTTCGAGATCATGGGTTTGCTGATTACAACAAAGCTCACATGGTAGTCAAGATTTCCTGCTTTATTGCCGGCTGCATCTTTCCCTGAAACAATAAGCTCATACTCATCATCATTGCCAATGAGATTCGGCATGAGATCAATCGTTGCTGTGTTATCTCCCGTTGCCAGGTTTGCAGGTGTAAAGCGCATAGTATCATTGTCGAATCTGAATGTCCTGAGCGTGCCATCAGGGTAACGCAATTGCACTTTAAGAAGTGACGTGTCGTTTAGAGCTAAAAATTTGCTTTCATCTTTCAGCTTTACAATTATGTGCGGCCTTGCAGAAACAATGTCGCGGTTTAAGATATGCACGCCATCAAAAGTTACGTCCAAGAGCGGGTTGAACTGGTCGCTATGAACGAAAAAGTTTTTATAAATGAAATTATTGAAATGATATTGTTCAGGCTGATCATTATCAGGATTTACTTCCACATACAATGTGTTCATTCCGATGTAATCCTTTGTATCGATGGTATAGCTCACGATCAGGGTATCACCTGCTACCAATGGTTTCCTCCTGGGAAGGCTTACCTGGTGCGGAACATTGTTCCTGTCTGTGATCACCAGTTTTATTTTGAGACTATCAAAAGCCGATTCACTGATGTTTTTGAATGCTACTTCGAAATCTATATTTTGCCCCACCTCAACGGTGTCTTTCATCTTCAGGAATAGATTGGGTGCAATGGCTCCTTCCGGCACATAATCTGCGTTTACCCTCCAGTACTTAAGTTGGTTGGGGGTAGCATTCGTCTGATCGCTGTTGAGCATTTTCAACTGCAGGTATGGATAGGTAGCCGCATTGATGAATGCAATGCTGGTATCTTTAGCAGGGTATACAGTCGCTAATTTTACTTTGATACCGGAAGTATTGATGCCATAAATTTCCATCTGCACGGTATCAGGAATTGCCGGTTCGAGATCAGTTCCTCTCCAGTGAAATTCTTTCCACGCCTTTGCTGGTCCAAACAATGGAGATTCTATTTCCCCATTTTTATATTTAGCAGGCAATATATATGACTGGTCAATATATTGATCGGGGGTTGTGCCCATCACCTGCTTTGGCGCAAAAGTGGGCACGCCTTTCAGGTACAGGAATAGAAATGGTTTATTACTTGTGAAGCTGTCAATCTGTGTAAACCCGAGCGATTTTAATTTATGATAAAGCGATTTTCCACTGCCCAGGGCAAGTGTATCTGCTTTCCACTGATCAATGAAGGAAGTATTTACGGTCCATCCAAAATTCGTGATGGATACATATTTACCCGCTGGAATGCTGTCAAGAAAATCCATGGCCCTTTTCCTGTATGTCGGGTCTCCATAAGGAAATTCAAAACTGTTTCGTGTAGGACCTGAACAAACGGGCCAGCTTCCAAACCTTCCGTCGCTGCCAACATTAAAATTTAGCAAGGGTTCAAGAGTAGAAGAATCATACACTAAAAATTGCAGGCTGTTATATTTGCAGCCATAGCGTTCTACATAATTGAAATCAAGGTTAACATTGATCTGGTCGAAACCGAAATAAGGAAATAACCCGGTCCTGATTGTTAAGCTGCGGGGCACCACATTGAATCTGAATACCCTGTCAGCATCCAGGCTCATTTGTTTATAACTGCTCTTCAGATGCTGGAAATAATGCGACTGGTTAAAGCCACTCAAGCCATTCGCCAGGTAAACAAATGATGAATTGTTCCAGATGACCGGACCGGTAAGAGGTGTCATTCCGACTCTCCAATAATACACAGTGTTATCCGTATAGCTGATGGAGGGTGTGAATTGTATCACCCCACCGACGCTGCTGGTGTTGTATGATTTTTTAAAAGGGGAATTAAATAATTCAGTGGTATCTATCTCCATTAAAACTTGCCTCTGTCCTGTAAGAGGGTTGGCAGTTGAACCGTAGAAATTGATATTCTGTTGGTTCATAATAGAAAAATTATACGGGTACACCGGCCTTACTTCATCCTCGAAAATGTAAAATTCCTTGGTTACCGTGTTGTTCAGTTCAGACATTTCCGCCACTTTATTATCCGCATCAAGCACTACGATGATTTTATTCAGCCCTTTATCCGTGATGGGATTAATATTTACGGTAAGCTTTATAGAATCGGCATACTTAATGGCCGGTATCAGGTTATTGTATAATATAACAATACTGTCGTTCGGTAATTGCCGTTTCACCAGCACTCTGATACTGTCATTGATGGCTTTTCCAATATTCAGCATATCGATGACCAGGGTAAAATTATTATCTGCAACAGTAACGATCGTAGGATTTATTTTTACCATCGGTTCTTCAATCACATAATCCGGCTTGGGATGAGGATTCACTTTCAATGCAGGGTCACCATGGAGGTTGATTTCTTCCAGGTGTAAGCGGGTGAAGTAATCTATTGATGGGTTTGCGCCACCCAAATTTTTAACCACTTCCCTGGTAATCACACCAATTGAACTGCCATATAATGTAACACCGAGATTTTTATAAAATGCATTGTTGTAATTGTTAAGAAACGGAGGTATGCCCAAATGTGTGCTGGCGAGAAAACCGATACTTCCCTTCTGGTCTGACAGTACATATTTTTCCGACAAGGTCATAATTCCCTGGTTGCGTAATGTATCATAAGCATAATTATTTCCCGCCGTGCATCCGCTTACATTAAAAAACGGATATCTTCCTGTATTCTGGTATGTTTCAGGACTGCTCAAATTAAATTCAAGTGTATTTGCCGATGAATGACCGAAATAACTCAGCAAGCTGATTCCCTCATTGAAGAGCTGCTCAATTCTCTGGCTGCCTATCAGCTGGACTGCGGCTGTTGACGATTTTGAAAAAGTCTCCACCTTTCCTCCATAGAAAGTATCCTGGATAACATTTTTATAATTGTTCATATAAAAATTAAACAGGTCACTTTCTGCACTGTCACCACCCCCGATCACGTGCACAACATTTTTCATCCACGCTTTTGCAGCAACGGTTTGAGTGGCGGAAGCCTGGGCAGCTTCATATTGTTTCATCTTTTCAAGATAATAGCCAATTTCATTTCCTTTTGTAACAGATAAACGCCCAACAGGAATGTCGGGGATAATACTGGTATAATTTGAAGTGAGAAGGTTATCAGAAGCAGGATATCCGAAAGTAGGCACAAGATTTAACCTGTCAGCGAACGGCGAATTTTCATGAGGTGCATATTCATTATAACTGATCCCTTTCCCAACCAGGAAGATAAATTTAGGAGCAGGAGAAAAATTATTTTTAGCGTATTGTACAAAATCTTTAATAGAGAAAGGATGTTTTTTTATACCAAACCCAAACTGGTCGGTCAATTGGTCGATGTCAAAAACTTTGGCATTAAAACTGCCCCCTGCTGCTGAACTCCTGTAAGACTTGTACTGGTCTACAAAATTGATGCCCGAACCGTTGTTGAATAAAAGGCTGTTGCTTACGATTATGTAATCGGCCTGGTTTGCAGAGTTTCCAAAATTGATAAAATTTCGCTGTATAAAATTTGAAACAGTTGTTGTATTAGAGCCATCAACATTCACGAGAACAAATTTTCGAAGAGTATCCGCAGATGCCGGCAAAACGATCTTTACAACTCCCGGTGTTGAAATATCAGCCGTATACCGGTTCCCTGTATTCAGGTCCAATAACACAGGGGCAGCACTGCCATAATTAAAATTATCGATCGATAGGAAATTGCCCGTGACTGTTGAGGGCAGTGTAAAATAAAAATCCTTACTGTTGTTAAAATTGAATTTTGCAGGGTATGTTAATTCCAGGAATGAAACCACCATCCTGTCTGTTGTTACCACCGGGGTAGGCTGGCTATTTTCTACATAGACCGGGTTTACATCCGGACTCACAAAAGCAGACAATGGAATATTGTTTACCGTTCTTTTTAGATAACTGAAAAATGGCATTGGCTCATCAAGGATCACAGTGTTTGCAATTTTCACTTTTACATTCCTGTTGTTGATGGCGTTGCCTGCGGCTCCAATCTTAAATGTAGCAGGAGGTCCGGATGCATATAAATTCATGTTGTCCAGGATCGCGGTGAGGTCGAAACCCGGGCTTATATCATTACTGGTATATCCTTCACCAATATCATATGAGGATGAATAAACATAAAATCCTACAGGAACAGCATACCCGCTGTTGATCATGTTTTTGTAATAAACACCTTTGGTATTCATAAAATACGCTTCAGGCGTCAGTGAAGTACCGGATACATTGTTGGGTACATCCGTAAATCTCAGGTTTGATCCCGCGGTGTTTACAGTTAAAAAATAGGCGGCCGTATCAGTTTCCAGGCTCCAGTGATCAGACAACTGGAAATCTGCATTGCGGTATAATTTGGTATCTTTTTTTCCGTCGTTCATCAACCCCCAGAATTCTATATAACCGGAAGAAGCGAGCGGACCTGATGCTGATGAAGTATAGAGCCGAACTTCTTCCCCATTTCTCCAGAGTTGAAATTGTTGCGCAGGGGTGCCGCCCAAACCAATGTTTGCAAGCGATGATTGAGGGATCCTGTATAATCCGGTATTGCCAACTTTAAATTTGTAGTAAGTTTTTGAATAATCTATCCAGCTGTTATTGTAAGGCTGTGAAAACCCAATCAACGATAGCGCAAGTAAAGCAGGGAGTATTAGTTTTTTCATGGTTTGCAAATATTGGCTTATTCTTTTTCTTTTTTCATAAGGTCGAAACGAAGTGAAAATATGTGTGAATACAAAGGATTCGACTGGTTGGCGAGATTTGAAAATGCATAGTCTATGCTCACGCTTTTGATTTTAAATCCGGCGCCGAGACTTGGCTGGTAGATCCATACTTTTTTTTGATTCAGGGTATCCCCGTCCGCCAGGGCCTTCTGGAAATTATAAATGCCGGCACGAACAAAGAACACGTTCCTGATCGCAGCTTCTATCCCGATATGGGGATCAACACTTACGGCATTGCTGCTGATCACCGTATTTCTTTTGCCATCAAAAGTTAGATCAAAATCCGCTTCCGTTAATAAATTGACGGAGCTTCCCAGCCTGAAATTATACGCGCCACCAAGCGTAATGCGGGGAGCGGTTAGCTCTGTAGATTTAACAGGGATTTCATTTTTTGTGAGGTATAAAACTTCTTTTTCCTTCTCAGTAAAGCTGAAAGTCCATGCATTGAAAGTTGTTGTTACATCTTTGGCCACTATCCCCAGGCTCCATTTTTCCCCTTCCATCCGCAATCCTGCATCAAGGCCAAATCCCCAGGCTGTGGCAAATTTTCCAACCTTCCTGTGGATGACCTTTGCATTTACGCCGAAGCTGATTTTCTTATTCTCTTCATCCTTAATTTTCTGAGCAAACGAAAATAGGAATGCATAATCGGCAGAAGAAAAGGTCTGGATATTATTGTAGTTAATGCTGCCATCAGGTTCTACCAAAAATAAAGTATTGGGGATG
>JBDUCQ010000175.1:0-4987 GCA_040003385.1 Ginsengibacter sp.
AATGAAGAATTTGCTGCGCCAAAGTTTGGTTGCAATGAATAAATACAATGTGATAAAAGCTGTAATCAGCGGTAAACCTGAAACTGTGTCAAAGTGGAAAATGTCTGCTCCAGACCGGTTTATTAATGGCTATGAGTCTTTCGAACCATTTACTGCTGATCTTATTGACCGTTTACGTCAACGAATAAAATCAGGTGAAGTAAAAGTTTTGGCTGAAATTGTTACCCAGTATATGGGTATTGCAGCATCAGATTCTGCTATGGAGCTTTTATATAAACTTGCAGAAGAGTATGATATACCAATTGGCATTCACATGGGACTTGGCCCGCCGGGTATTGCATATTCTACCAATTATCGTTCGCGTTTAAGTAATCCACTTTTACTGGAAGAAGTATTGATACGCCATCCAAAATTGCGCTTATATGTAATGCACGCAGGTTGGCCAATGCTTGATGAGATGGTTGCCATGCTTTATGCCTTTCCTAATTTGTATGTTGACATAGCTGTTATTGATTGGTATATACCCAAAGCAGAATTTTATACTTACTTAAAAAGATTGGTGGATGCGGGGTTTTCTAATCGCATTATGTTTGGCTCTGACCAGATGCAATGGCCGGAATCAATTGGAGCTGCAATACGGGCCATTGATTCAGCTCCTTTTTTAAGCACACAACAAAAACGGGATATTTTTTATAACAACGCTGTAAGGTTTTTCCGAATCGATAAATAAACTGAAGTTAGATTGGATCATCTATCATGCGAACCCGATGCCGGAAAATGGACAAGGATGCGGTTCTACAATAAGCACAAGAATACAGAAATTTGCCTGGAAATCTGATGGAACTCCCGATTTTGGTATTCCTGTAGCAACAAATACTGCAAGTAAATTATCATCTGGTGAATAAAATAAATTTCTAAATGTAGTTCCGGGAATATTAAATTTATCACTTACATACACTTCATTTTTTATAAATTGAACATTTAATTTATGATCAAGTATTTTTTTCTTTTCTCTGTGATTGTAACCAGTTGCAATTCCGCAAATGACACAAACAACCCAACTACCGCCATGGATACTAAAACTGCAGGTAATAAGCCCTTTGAAAGGAAGATAAATGGCAAAGACACCAAACTTTTTTTGCTGCAGAACAATGGCATTAAAGCCGCAATAACCAACTACGGTGGAAGGCTTGTGAGTTTATGGGTACCTGATAAAAATGGAAAACAGGTTGATGTAGTGGCAGGTTTCGATAGCGTTCAGGAATATGTGAATTCCAGTGAGCCTTATTTTGGTGCTACGATTGGCAGGTATGGAAACCGGATAGCAAAGGGCCGCTTTACTATCGATGGAACACAGTATACCTCATCCACCAACAATGCACCAAATATGCTTCATGGTGGTAAGAATGGTTTTCAGTCACAGGTTTTTGATGCTGATCAAAAGGGAGATACATCTCTTGAACTACATTATCTTTCGAAAGACCAGGAAGAGGGCTTTCCGGGTAACCTTAATGTAAAAGTAACTTACACGCTCACTTCAAATAGTGAGTTGAAAATAGATTATCAAGCAACAACGGATAAAAAGACCATCGTGAATCTAACGAACCATGCGTTTTGGAATTTAAATGGTGAAGGCAGCGGAACGATCCTCAAACATGTACTTTGGATAAATGCGGATAAATATACACCGGTTGATTCCACACTCATCCCTACAGGGAAATTGGAACCGGTAAGGAGCACTCCATTTGATTTTACCACTCCTGCTGAAATTGGAAAGAGGATTGATACTACCGGTAACGCGCAATTGAAAAATGGTAAGGGGTATGATCATAACTTCGTATTGAATAAAAATAATGGTGGTCAATTAAATCACGCTGCTACAATAGAAGGCGACCAGACAGGTATTCAAATGAATGTTTACACACAGGAGCCGGGTTTACAATTTTACAGTGGCAACTTTATGCAAAGTAAAAATGTGATGAAGGGAGGAAATAAGGATGATTTCAGAACTGCTTTTTGCTTAGAGACACAACATTTCCCAGATTCTCCCAACCAACCATCTTTCCCAACTACGGTTTTAGAGCCAGGCAAAAAATATCAAACGGTATCGATTTACAAATTCAGTGTAAAAAAGTAAATAAGAAGGATTAAATTTTCATTATGCTTAAGACCCCAGACCTCATTGTATTCCTGTTTTATTTTGTTTTGGTTTCATCTTATGGGATATGGATCTATAGAAGGAAGAAGCACGCCAAAGAAACTTCAACCGATTTCTTTTTGGCTGAAGGTTCTCTCACATGGTGGGTGATTGGAGCTTCCCTGATCGCTTCAAATATTTCGGCAGAACAATTCATTGGTATGTCCGGAAGTGGATTCAAGCTCGGACTTGCAATCTCTGCATATGAATGGCTCGCTGCGGCATCACTGATCATTGTAGCGGTATTTTTTATGCCCATTTATTTAAAGAACAGGATATTTACCATGCCGCAGTTTTTGAAAACGAGGTACAATGAAACTGTAGCTTTGATCATGGCGATCTTTTGGTTGTTTTTGTATATCACTGTTAACCTCACTTCCATTTTATTCCTTGGAACGCTTGCCATAAACAGTCTTACAGGTGGCACACATTTTCACATGATCATGATTGGCCTCGCCGTTTTTGCATTGATCATCACACTTGGAGGTATGAAGGTGATTGGTTATACAGATGTGATCCAGGTGGTGGTGCTGATCGTCGGGGGACTTGTTACAAGTTATATTGCACTCACACTTGTATCAGAACAGTTTGGTTTTGGTAAGAACATTATTGCGGGCGCCAATCAACTGATCAAACAGGCACCGGAACATTTTAAAATGATATTTGCGAAGCCTACTCCAACATCATCAAAGCAGGAAATATCAAACTTTTTGGATCTCCCCGGCATAGCAATGTTGGTCGCCGGTATGTGGATAGCAAATTTAAATTATTGGGGATGTAACCAATATATTACACAACGTGCGCTCGGAGCTAACTTGAAAACTGCCCGTACGGGTATTTTATTCGCTGCCTTTTTGAAACTGCTGATGCCTGTAATTGTTGTGTTGCCAGGCATTGCCGCTTATGTACTGTATAAAAATGGTGGTTTGCAAAACCAGATGCTGTTGAACGGTACCGTAAGGTCGGACAATGCCTATTCCGCAATACTTGGTTTTTTACCTACAGGGTTAAAGGGCCTTTCATTGGCCGCATTAACTGCAGCAATTGTAGCTTCTCTTGCAGGAAAAGCAAACAGCATTTCAACAATTTACACCTTGGATATCTATAAAAAATATGTAAGCCGGGAGGCTACAGACAGGCATATGGTATGGGTGGGAAGGGTTACTGTTATTGTTGCGCTGATCATTGCCATAGTGGTGAATTGGCAGGATCTGTTAGGAATTGGTGGAGCTGGTGGTTTTATTTTTATTCAGAAGTATACCGGGTATATTTCCCCTGCCATCTTTTCTGTTTTTCTTTTAGGTTTTTTCTGGAAGAAAACAACTTCAAAAGCAGCGATCGCAGGAATTATTGGCGGCCTTTGTCTCATGATCCTGTTTGACAGGTACTTACCAGGAATCGCAGGTAATAACACTTTACTTTATACTGCGTATGATAATGGCGAAGGTATTTACCAGATACCATTTCTCATCAGCATGGGTTGGGTATTCTTTTTTACGATCCTCCTGATGGCCGTAATCAGTCTTCTTGATGTCAATGGCCGTAAAGTAATCAACACACTTGAAGTGGATACCACGATGTTCCGGGTTTCACCAGGAATACTGACAATGATCGTGATCATATTTGCTATAATATTGGCGTTGTATATTAAGTTTTGGTAAACGGTCACGTCACGAAAACTTTTCTATGGCAAAAAAATTCTCCATATTTTTTTTCTTATTTGTTTGCACAGAGTGTTACTGCCTTTCACAGGCTACATTTACCAATCCCCTGAAACCATCCGGGCCTGATCCGTGGGTCATATCTAAAAATGGTTGGTATTATTACATGAATACGGTTGTTTCAGCAGAAGGAGAAAATGAGTTGATGCTGTGGCGCACAAAAAATATGGCGAAACTAGGATCAGCAGAAAGTAAAACAGTTTTTAAACCCTCCGAAGGAAAACCATATTCTAAACAACTATGGGCTCCGGAGATCCATTTTTTAAAAGATAAATGGTACATATACTTTGCTGCGGATGAAGGTGAAAATCTGCACCACCGAATATGGGTTTTGGAAAACAACGAACCAGATCCATACTCAGGTGCATTCACAATGAAGGGAAAGCTTGCGGATCCCGGAGATCATTGGGCAATAGACCTTACGGTCACTGAATTTCATGACAGGTTGATTGCAGCATGGTCTGGATGGCAAAACTATAATAATGTGGAGCAGGACATTTACATCGCAGAATTGGACAATCCATGGACGATGAAAGGAGACAGAACGTTAATTTCAAAACCGGATCATTCTTGGGAACTGCATGGTAAAGTTCCCCTTGCATGGCAAAAGAATACAGGTGAGCCGCCTTATTTAAGAATAAATGAAGGACCTGAATTTTTGGACCATAATGGTAAATTGTTTATTGTTTATTCTGCAAATGCATGCTGGTTGGATTATAATTTAGGGTTGCTGAAGTATAAAGGCGGCGGAGATTTGTTGGCTCGTAAAAGCTGGAAAAAATCAAAGAAACCTGTATTTGAACAAGATTCGGAAAACGGCGTTTATGCCCCGGGCCATATTCTTTTTTTAAATCACCAGATGGTACAGAAGACTGGTTATTATATCATGCGAATCCTGGAGCGGATGACGGTTGTGGAAGTTTGCGTGCACCAAACATGCAAAAATTTACCTGGACAAAAAAAGGAAACCCCGATTTTGGAAAGCCCGTTGGTCGCAAACCTCAGCCTGTACCATCCGGAAGTGAATAAAAGACAAAAGTTGCAGTTTTGATACCAACCTGCCTGCCGG
>JBDUCQ010000057.1:0-16703 GCA_040003385.1 Ginsengibacter sp.
TTCAGGGAGGTGAAAGATTTCCCTTCACGGGATGATGACCTTCAAGGGCTGCCTCTGCATCAATGGGGTAACTGGCTTTTTACTTCGCTGGGTAAAAAACCGGAGGCGAAATTTTTCAGGCAGATGATGCAACGGATGGAGTGGCTGCCAGTACAGGATTTTGTTTACAGGCCTGATCTCACAAAGGAATACATGGTAAACGCGCATTGGGCACTCTATTGCGAAAATTACCTGGAAGGGTTTCACATTCCATTTGTTCATTCAGACTTGAATGCAGTGATCGATTATGGCAATTACTCCACAGAACTATTTCCATTTTCCAACCTCCAGCTTGGAATAGGAAAGGGCAATGAAGACTGTTTTGAAATACCAGTCTCATCTCCCGATCACGGAAAGAAGGTTGCAGCTTACTATTTCTGGGTATTCCCTAATATGATGTTCAATTTCTACCCATGGGGTTTGTCTCTGAATATTGTTGTTCCAATCTCCCCTGTGCAATCCAAAATTTGTTTCTATTCTTATGTATGGAAAGAAGAAAAGTTACATTTTGGAGCAGGCGCATCACTGGATAAGGTTGAGCTTGAGGATGAAGAAATTGTGCAACAGGTTCAACATGGCATCCGTTCAAGATTTTATGATCGGGGCAGGTATTCTGTAACCAGAGAGAAAGGCATTCATCATTTTCACCGGCTCATCTCCCGTTTCATGAATTAAAAGATCAAGCGCAACTTGTTGATTGTTTCCATTTATCCACCAGGATAATTTCTTAACGGAATTCATCCATGAGCATTCGGACACCTGCAATTTGTAAAGAGAATAGGTTGAAGAAAATAAAATATTTAGAATGTGGTGTTCTTAATAAAATATTAAGCCATCCTGTAAATCATTTTAATTCCTTTAAGAGATCTTCAATATCAAGTGCCTGGGTATACATGTCTAAAGATCCATCTGCTTTTTGGGGCCATTTCTCCTTCGGTTTATCCCAGTATAGTTCAACTCCATTCTCATCCGGATCATTCAAATAAATCGCTTCTGATACTCCGTGGTCGGCAGCGCCTGTTAAAGGGTATTGTGCATCAACGAGCCGTTGGTATGCAACAGCCAGGTCTCTCCTCGTGGGATACAAGATCGCAGAATGGAAAAGTCCGGCAGTGTGTATGGGGGCTGGTGGTGAATTTTTACTGTACCAGGTATTCAACCCAATGTGGTGGTGATAACCACCAGCAGAAATAAACGCGGCATCATTTCCATACGTGGTGGTTATTTCAAAACCAAGCAGGTCGCAATAAAATGCCAATGACCTTTGCAGGATGGCAACTTTCAAATGGACGTGCCCAATTCTCGTTTTTGCAGGTATCGTATAAATCGGGGGCATTGTATAATAATTATGGTGAGCGACTGTAAAATAATATCTTTTAATGTGCCAACACTACTAATCACTCATTGTTGGGGTTTTTACTGAACAACTATTTTTTGTTTTCCCAATTCAATACCATTTTCTGACAAACTGAAAAAATAAATCCCGCTTAATCCGAAAAGGCTGATCATCCCCGTTTGCTGAGCCAGTTTTTGTTGTTTCACTTTCCGTCCCGCATAATCGTAAATGATTAATTCAACAGGCGATTGTGTGCTCAGTGAGAAATTGATTTGACCGCGTACAGGGTTTGGGTATAAAAGAAATTGTTTGAATCCAATGCCACTAATAAACCTGATATCCGAATAGGTAACAGATCCGTCAATGTTCCTGATCTCCAGCCGGTAAAAAATGGAATTGGCAGACGCACCCGAATCAATGAACAAATATTGACCCTGCCTGCCCGGAATTGTTGCACCTTTTTGGACTATCGCAATATTCAGGAAAATTGATTCATTGTTCATTTTTCGCTGGATGGCGAAGCTCCTGATATTTTGGTCTGACGCCGTTTGCCACTCAACTTCGGCAATGACCGATGATCTGCGGGTTGCACTGAAGTTTTTTAATCCAACATGTAAAGCACCAAATGCAAAAACTGCCGAAGTATCGCTAAAGCCTATGGAATTTGTTAGTACCAGCGAATAAGTACCCACTGTACTTACAATAAAATCTGGATCGATAGCTCCCGGAATAACATTTCCATCCTTCAGCCATTTATAACCTACATTTCTTCCCTGCAACCCGGTGAGCAAATAAGTGCCGTTGCCCTGCAACACAGGAGTAAAAAAGGCTTTCGGCCTGCGTGTCGTACTGCTGTCCTGCATTTTGAATACAGTGTTGATCCCCCCAAAAACTACATACATATCACCATACCTGTCTTCACCGAATGAAATGGGATTTCGAATGATTTGGACAGCAGTCAAAAGATGTGTGATTGAACCCCCGGTGCCACTGCCATTCAAAATAAATCCATCAATGAATTCCTGAATATAATCACCAAAAATATACATACCAAAAAGAGACTTCGACTGAACACTTCTATACACATATCCACCCGTGATGGACTGCGAAAATCCATTGTGAAAATACTCATATACCGGCATGGTTATACCGGTCTTGTTGCAGCCATTTGATGGGCTATAGCACGAGTCGCCCTCTACGATGTTCCAGCCATAATTTCTTCCGCCAGCAATGCCGGCTGCCTGGAAATCGATCTCCTCAACTTTACTTTGTCCAACATCTGCAATCCAAAGGTCCCCAGTAATCCTGTCAAAGCTTGACCGCCATGGATTCCTGACTCCAAAAGCCCATATCTCTTTTTTTACAGGCGGTGCTGAGGCAGAAAAAGGATTTGAAGGTGGTATTAAGTAGCGTGATGCGACTGAAGAATTACTGACGTCTATTCTGAGTATTTTACCTAGTAAAGTGTCGGCATTCTGACCGTTACCCGCAGGATCACCTCCACTTCCTCCATCACCAAAATTGATATACAAATATCCATCCGGTCCGAACATCATATTCCCGCCATTATGGTTGGAAAATGGTTGTGCCTGCGATAATATGATAAGCGCTGAAGCCGGGTCAGCGACATTACTGTCTGCAGGGCTTGTTGTGTATTCTTCAATGATGGTTGTTAATTGCGACCCGATGTTTGCAGTGTAATTCACATAAAATTTTCTGCTAATTTTATAATCAGGGCTAAATGCAATACCCAAAAAACCCTCTTCACTTGAAGTTGAGGATATTTTAGAAGTTATATTCAAAAATGGAACAGCATTCAATGTGTCGGAGCTGATGATCCTGATTCTCCCGGCCCGGTCAGCAATAAACAACCGGTCGTCACCACAATTCTTTATATCAATGGGTTGATTGATTCCAGTGACATATGATTTGATCTCAAGCTTTTGGGATACTGACGTGCGGATAGAAATAAAAAAATAAAAAATGAGACAGCACAGGGGTAATTTTGTTCTCATAAGTTTATGTTATATTGAATTGTCACAAATACTTTGCCACCAAATAGGACAAATAAAAATGAAATGAAATGACGCTGGAGAATTTTTTTACAGAGGAGATCATCCTTGAAAACAGCCGTGCAAAACTGACGCCGCTTCAGTATGACGATCAATTGGTTTTGGAGCCTCTTGCATTTGAGCCACAGATCTGGAAATGGGGAATGAATAACTTGCAATCACCGCCAGACCTCAGGTTTTATATAAATACGGCTCTCTCAGAAAGAAAAAATAAGCTTGCCTATCCTTTTTTGATTTTTGACAAGGTTATGAACTGTGCAGCAGGCTCAACCAGGTTTGGTTCCATATCCGAACCCAATAAGCGCTTAGAAATTGGCTGGACGTGGATGCATCCCAGGCACCAGGGATCAGGCCTGAATAGAGCATGCAAATTCCTGCTGCTCAGGTTCGCTTTTGAAACATTACTGGTAAACAGGGTTGAATTGAAAACCGATGTTCTGAATCAGCAGTCAAGGAAAGCAATTGCAAAGATCGGCGCAAAGGAAGAAGGAATATTTCGTAAGCACCAGGTTACTTCATCTGGCAGGGAACGGGATTCCATTTTTTTCAGCATTATAAAAAACGAATGGCCTGAAGTGAAGCATCGAATATTTAATGACTATGAATAATATTTTTAGAATTATCGTTGCATAAAAAGAATAATTGTATTAATTTTCGCTTCCTTCCGAAAACCAATTTGGTTACCTCATCAGATTTACCTCGAGATATTGTAGCAACATAAATCTTTATTCACTTTGTCTTTCTAATGACCTTCATCTTTTATTTTAATTCATTCATAACATAAAATTTATACACAATGAACAAATTAATTTCATTCCTTGCTTTTATTTCAGTTTGCTTTTCATCGTGCAACGATACTTCAAGCACTACAGCGACTACCAGCAATGTTGAATCCGATGCAGCAAAGAATAAAGCCAATTCCAATGAAGTTTACAAAGCCATGGAGACGGGTGATGTGAGCAAGATGGACAGCATACTGGATAAAGATGTTATTGATCATGAAGGCAACCTGCAAGGAATTGATACTCTTAAAAAAATGATTGCAAATATGCACAATTCAATTAAAGACCTTAAAGTGGAAACCCTTGCCAACGCAACTGACGGCGACTATAATTTTGCATATATAAGAACGACGGGAACAACAGTAGACGCTTCCATGGGGATGCCTGCAGGAACCAAATTGGATATGAAAAGCGTTGATGTGGTTAAAATGAAAAACGGGATGGCTGTAGAACACTGGGGCTTCAGCGATAGAAATGAAATGATGGAAATGGGAAAAGGAATGCCGCCGGGAATGGATCATAAGATGGACGGCAAAATGGGAAATAAAAAAGATACAATGATGAAGAAATAGGTATTGCTATCCGGGCCATGCAATTGGGTGTGATGAAATGCCTATCTGGAAGAATTTAGTTATTTAAAACAGTTTGGAACGATACATAAGAGAATTTCCTTTGATTAATAAAAGGGGACCGGCAAATGCCGGCCCCTTTAATAAGACTACAAACCTGTAAGCCGGATTCTGTATCCGCCGGTTGGCGGATGATCATCATTTATCTGGCCATTACATTACTGCAATGATCTTGCTGCCTACCCTTCAGCGTCTATTTCCCTGCGGAAATTGTTGGGCGAGCAGCCCTCAAACGCTGATTTACGTGGCATTACAGCACACAAGGTTTACCCCACGGTATTGTTGCCAATACCATCCGTGAGCTCTTACCTCACGTTTTCAACCTTGCCCGCAGCTTTTAATTTTACTTAAAAACCCGGCGGTAATTTTCTGTGGCACTTTCTGTTCACGCCGAAACGCGACCCGGCGGTTAACCGGTGTGTTGCTCTTTTGCTGTCCGGACTTTCCTTCCCCTCCTTCGACATGCTCAGGACAGGCCTTCGACATGCTCAGAGGGAACGATGACCCGGTTTGTAGCTTTAACTTGAAATCAATGACCTCACAAAGTTAATGCTTGAATGCTGGGCCGCGAGCCTCTTATTTGTAATCAAAAAATATTTCAGTAGCTCCATAACCATATGAAGTGTGGTATTGGTTGATGAAGCTTTTTACTTCCTTTTTTGTTTTCAAAATTTCATGGACCTCCTCCTTTAATTTGCCCGTACCAATTCCATGTACAACAATTAGCCCTGGCAGGTGATGAGCTACAGCGAGGTAATAATATTTTTCAAAATGTTTAAGCTGAAGGGTAAGTATTTCAAAATTGGATAAATGTTTCCAGCTGTCAGTTAATTTTTCAATGTGCAGGTCGATCATGGAACGTGCAGGTTCCAGGTATTGTTGCGGTTTTGAGGCATCATACATAAGTCCACCCGAATAATTGTAATCCGGGGCTACAAGGTCAAGCTTGTCCGGGTAAATTTCAAATAGCTTGTAGGCAAACGTTGGTTCATTTTTTAATTTCATTGACTCAATTTTTTGAAACAGCTGTTTCCCTTTTAATTTGAGTGAGGATTCAAAAGATTCAGCCCTGGTCTTCGATGGATTTAACAATGAAAACTCAAGCTCGATTTTGGGTGCATCATTCATTTCTTCAAACAATACATCATGCAGATAAAAATCGGTGAATGGAGGAACCTGGTTCTTCAATTCAAAATCGGAGTTTCCTGCAAATTTTAAACGGTAGGAAAAAAAATATCCATCGCCCGTCTGATTGAGGAGGTATATTTTGAAAGACTCAACCACATCGTCATCAAAAATATCTTTATCGAAAACCGGAAGAAAAGACAGCCAAACACCCGTGGAGAATAAGTTTTTCGGAGTAGCCTTTTCCGTTTTGACGTTGTCAATATATTTTTTTTCTTTCTTCTGTTCAACGATCTTTTTTTCTGTAAACCTTTTAAAATATGGGAAATCGATCTGGTCCATATATACCGGGAACCTAATCTTATCCACTTCCACCATCACCATCTTATCGTTGATGAGTTCTACCACCTCACCCTCTTCCTGTGAATGTAATAAAAGGATCCTGTCTCCCGGTTGGTACTTCATTCATACAAAGATAGGAACAGTCCACGGTCGACAGTCCACTGTCCACAGCCGATTGTTAATACTGTGTCTCGTCCTGAAATAAGTTTACAGGTTTTGCTGTGGTCCATCGACAGTGGACCGTGGACTGCCAGCTAAATGGCTGTGTTGCCTGCTGTACAAAAAATAGATGACAAGACCTACGATTAACCAGATCAGGAAACGCAGCCAATTGGTATATCCCAATTCAGTCATCAGGTAAAAACAGCTGGCGAGACCGAGGACAGGAATTAGTGAAAGATTTTTTACAAATGAAGCAACCGCAAGTGCAGTTGCAAGAATCACAAATAAAAAAAATGGCAGCTTGTCCCTGAATGCTTGCCATCCTTCACTTGTATCAAACAATCCCAAAAAATTCTTCCAGAAAATAAGGACGCCAACAAGGTACAGTGCCGGAACAATGTATTTTGAATTGATAAATGGTATCCGAAATTTGGCTTTTGCCTCACCTGCTTCGCGGGCAGGTAATAACAGCACACCCCCGCAAACGAGTACAAATGCAAATAATGTTCCGATGCTGGTGAGATCGGTCACTTCTGTTAAATTCAAAAACAATGCAGGGATTGCAACAACAAACCCCGTTAACACCGTTGAGAAGGAAGGAGTTTTATATACAGGATGGATCCGGCTGAATATTTTCGGCAATAAGCCATCACGGCTCATGCTCATCCAGATCCTTGGCTGACCCATTTGGAATACAAGGAGTACGCTGGCCGTAGCAACAACAGCACTGAAAGAAATGATATAACTAATTTTATTCAGGCCTACCTGTTTAAAAACAAATGCAAGGGGATCCCCGACCTGCAATTTTGAATAAGAAACCATGCCTGTAAGCACAATCGCAATCAGGATATATAAAATTGTGCAAATGATCAGTGAATTGATCATTCCTTTGGGAAGATCACGCTGTGGATTTTCACATTCTTCTGCTGTCGTTGAAATGGCGTCAAACCCAATGTAGGCAAAGAAAACAGCGGATACGCCTTTCATCATCCCACCGAAACCGTTTGGCAGAAAGGGATGCCAGTTTGCCGGTGTTATATAAAAAAATCCAATAAGAATGACAACTGTAATGATCACAATTTTTAAGCCCACCATCAAATTGGTGGCTTTGCGTGTTTCCCTGATCCCAACATACACCAGCCAGGTTATTAGAAATACAATGGCCAGCGCCGGTACATTGGCTATCAGCCGCAAACCACCGAGATGTGGTGCATTCGTCCAGGCACTGTAGGCCACTTTCAGGTTGTCGGTCAGATCCGTGAGGCTGGTACCTGCAGCCATCTGCCTGTTTGCTTCATCAAAACCACGGGAAGCACTCAAATAATCAGTTGTCAAAAAGGAAGGAATATGAATGTTTATACCTTCCATTAAATTGGTAAAATACGCACTCCACGAAATTGCAACGGCAATGTTTCCAATCGCATATTCCATGAGCAGGTCCCAGCCAATGATCCATGCAATCAACTCTCCAAATGCTGCGTACGCATAAGTATATGCACTTCCACTCACCGGTATCCGTGAAGCGAATTCGGCATAGCACAAAGCCGAAAATCCACAGCATATGGCAGTGAGTATGAACAGCAGGATCACCCCTGGGCCACCCTGGTAGGATGCATTTCCTATGGTTGAAAAAATACCGGCACCCACAATTGCGGCGATTCCCATGGCCGTAAGATCACGCACACGCAAAACCTTTTTTAAACCGGAAGAAGAATGTGTTGCATCAGCCAGACCTTCTTTTGCATCATTCAAAATAGCCGTGATACTTTTTTTGCGAAATAGTGGATGGGACATTCGTAGTAATTTGAAAAGTAAATTAGCGAATTATTTATTCGGAATTTAATTTTCTGCGAACACCCTGATCAGGAAAAATAAATTTATTAATATTACCGACCCGGCACGGCTTATACAGGCGCGCAAAACCGTAAGATCATTATTTTTAAATACTGTGGCAATAGTGAGAATTACCGATTGATATAAACTCAAACCCTTTTCTACTAAAATGGTTTGGTTTGCACAATACGGCTTCATGTGTTATCAGGCGGCGATCCTTTGAAGTATAATTTTACAGGGAATTTGAGAAGTAACGGTCACAAAATGATTTTTATATAAAGGAATCGTGAGGAAATCTCCAGGTTCAAGCTGGTAAACATCCTGATCGATGGTTATATTACAGGTTCCCTCCAGGATCATAAATTTTTCCAACTCACGGTCATGGACTTCCTGCGGAGCCATTTTATTTATCCAAACGATTGCAGTGGTCACTTCGCGTGAATACCCGATAATCTTTGCATGCAGGTCAGTAAAATTTTCCGGTAAAATCATATCGGATCTTCCCAGCCATTCGCTGTAGTCTTCCGCTTTGGATCCTTCATGCAAAAGTGGAGGAGATGATGGTTTTTCTCCCTTTTTCAGTCTTTCGGTATAATCTATTGTGGCCATCAAAAAAGCCCTGACAGTGGGATCTGGTCTCTTAGCATGCATCATTGCATAATTTTCAACCGACTCAGAAATCGCATGCACTTCGTCTCTTACAGCATAATATTCATTCATCATTCTTTCAACCTCAGCACTTTCCTCCTTGTTGGTAGATCCAATTACATACATCTCCAGAACCCCAGATTCAATATATTCTTTTATATCATGTATACTCATCACAATAACAGGTATAATCGATCAATAATTATTTGATTCTAAAATTTAATCTAATTCCAGAAACGTATCATCCCAATTCACATACGAAATTACCACATTTTGAGATGTTAAACCTGTATGTTTTCATCCCATACTGAATTTAGCTAATAATCCACTATTCGTGGAAGACGATTTAATTTTCCCTGTGAATGAGGTATTCTGCAAGTTCAAGTAGTGGCTTTTTTCTGATTGAAACTACAGCAATTTTTTCAAGGTGATGTAGAGCAGTTTGGAGGTACTTTTCTTTTAATTTTTTGGCCCAGTCATCAACATCGCACTCTTTATATATTTCTATCATTTTATCCACCTTGTCCACACTGTTACTATTTAGCAATTCTTTCAATTTTTTCAGGGTATTGCCTGTGGCCACTTCCAGTGCATGAATTGACAAAAATGTTTTTTTGCTGGCAACTATATCCCCACCTTTCTGCTTTCCAAATTTCCCGGGATCTCCAAATGCATCCAGATAATCATCCTGTACCTGGAACGCGATACCGAGGTTTTTTCCAAATTCGTACAAATGCTGTTGATTCCCTCCTCCTGCACCACCTAGCAATGAACCCAGTTGCAAACTCGCAGCGAGCAAGACCGAAGTTTTCAATTGGATCATGCTGAGATAATCGTCGAAACTCACTACATCCTGCTTCTCAAAATTCATATCAAGTTGCTGCCCTTCACAAACTTCCCTGGCTGTTTTATTGAATATATTCAGAACTTTATGCAGAATATCGCCTTCTATTTTATTCAGGTATTCATAGGCCATCACCAGCATCACATCCCCGGCCAGTAAAGCTGTGGCATCGCCATATTTTGTGTGAACGGTTGCAAGTCCCCTTCTCAGCGGAGCCTTGTCCATTATGTCATCATGAATAAGGGTAAAATTGTGAAAGAGTTCAATTGCTGTGGCCAGGTGATAGGTGCAGGCATTGATTTCACTTACCAATTCATTCCCCATCAAACACATTACGGGCCTTATCCTTTTACCACCAAGCTGCAGAATATATTCAGCCGGCTGATACAATGAATCAGGCGTTAATGGGAAATGACTCTTATTAAATTTTTCTTCAAATATTTTTGACAGTTCCTGGAAAGAATGCATTGTTCTTGTTTTGCGAAAAGAATGTAGGCCTGTGAAGCACAATTCTTTTTCAAGCCTGAATTTTACGCACTTACATTATTAATTATTTTTTCTTTTTCTTTTGAAAATCCTTTTTAGATTTCTTATCCGCTTTTTTTCCGTGCTCATATTTTTTCTTTTGGACCAGGTCAATCGTGTCGGATCCTTCCTTATTGCTGTCATTATGTACCCATTCAAAATCCAATTGCCGTTTACTGAGATTTGCAGAAACCAGCTTTACCCTGATCACGTCACCCATACGGAATTTACGTCCACTCCTTAAACCAACCAGCGCATAATCGGTTTCATCAAGCCTGAAGTCATCATATTCAGAAAGATCCCTTACTGAAACCAGCCCTTCACATTTATGTTCAACCGTTTCAACCCAGAACCCGAATGAAGATACCCCACTGATCACTCCATTGAATTCATCGCCAACAAAATCTATCATAAACTCAACCTGCTTGTATTTATTGCCGGCTCGTTCAGCCTCCATGGCAGACCGCTCTTTTTCACTGCAATGTTTGCATTTCGCTTCCATTTTTTTGTCGGGCTTCACCTCATGTTTAATGATCTCCTCCAAAACCCTGTGAACCATTACGTCCGGATAACGGCGTATCGGTGAAGTAAAGTGGCAGTAGTGCTCAAACCCCAAACCATAGTGGCCTACATTTTCTGAAGTATAGATTGCCTTCGCCATTGTACGGATCCCCAATTGTTCAAGCACATGCTGCTCAGGCTTGCCTTTTACGTCCTGTAACATTTTATTGAAAGAAGATGCTACAGCTGCTTCATCATTCATATTAAAATGGTAGCCGAATTTTTTTGCAAAGGCAACAAATGGTTTTAGCTTTTCATCATCCGGTGTATCATGTATCCGGTATGGAAATGGTATCGGCTTTTTGTTCACCTGCAATTTCGCAACATGTGCTGCAATGGTCCTGTTTGCCAGCAGCATAAACTCTTCAATCAGCTGGTGCGACTCTTTGCTTTCCTTAACAACAATTCCTATTGGTTTTCCATTTTCATCCAAAGTAAATTTCACTTCCGTGGAAGAAAAATTAATGGCCCCATTTGCAAATCTTTCGCTTCTTAATTTCTGCGCCAGTTTATTCAACAACAAGATCTCTTCATTGTATACTCCTGTTTTTTGTTCAATGGTTTGTTGAACTTCCTCGTAAGTAAAGCGATGATCTGAATGAATGACCGTCTTGCCCAGCCAGTAATTTTTAACCCTTGCTTTGGAATCAATTTGAAAAATCACCGAGAATGTGCACTTATTTTCATGAGGTCGTAGCGAACACAATTCATTGGAAATTTTTTCAGGCAGCATGGGATTTACCCTGTCGGGGAGATAAACACTCGTAGCCCTTTCGTAAGCTGCGATGTCCAAAGCTGTGTCAGGTTTTACAAAATGGCTTACGTCCGCAATGTGAACACCAATCTCATATTCATCATCTCCTGTTTTTTTAATTGAAAGTGCATCATCAAAGTCCTTTGCATCTACAGGGTCTATCGTAAATGTCAGGATGTTCCTGCAATCTTTCCTGGAGGCGATCTCAGCTTCATCAATGACTTCTGTTAGCGCAGCCGTTTCCTCAAGGACATCATTGTCGAATTCCAGCGGGAAACCACTTTCTATCAAAATTTCCTTCATGGCCATGTCATTTACATCCCTGGCCCTGAGTACAGATACCACTTCACCTTGCGGCTTTTTTTCATCTTTGTCCCAGTTCAGCAACCTCACTACCACCCTGTCATTGTCCTTCGCTCCATTTAATTTTTTCAGGCTGATATAAAAATCCGGCATCGATTTCTTTGTATCAGGAGTAAAAAAGCTGAAATTTTTATTCACTTGTATATTGCCGATGAATTCAGTTTGCTTTCTTTTTAAAACTTCACTTACCCTTCCCTCAATACGTTTCCCCCTGGCAGATTCATTGATCATTACAGTCACCGTGTCACCATCAAATGCAGTATTGAAGTCATGGGGGCGGATAAAAATATCCTTGTCAACCCCTTCCACAATTACGTACCCAATACCTGATCGAGTAATGTCAAGTGTTCCTTTTATGATAGAAGGATTTGAATGCCTTTTTAAGGTTTTACTGCCTGTATGGATTTTTTCTTTTTTACTCATTCTTTCACACAATGTTATGATGCAATGTACAAAAAATAGCAGAGCACCTGTCGCGTAGCCGCTGTTGGCAACATGATTGCAGCCAAAATTTACCGGCCAATAAGGATATGGCGTACATTTAATTGATGAGGTTGAAAATAATCACGAAGACCATCTGGGTGCTCTCATTGGTGAGCCTGTTTACCGATATGGCGAGTGAGATGTTGTACCCCGTTATGCCTATGTTCCTGAGAAGCATCGGCTTTTCGTTTCTGCTCATAGGAATTTTAGAAGGAGTGGCCGAAGCAACTGCCGGCCTCAGCAAGGGATACTTTGGACAAAAAAGTGATGAGCTGGGAAAGCGGCTGCCTTTTGTTCAGCTGGGATATTCTTTGAGCGCAATTTCGAAACCCCTGATGGCAATTTTTATTTATCCCATGTGGATATTTTTTACGCGAACCATCGACAGGCTGGGTAAGGGTATCCGCACGGGCGCGCGTGATGCGATGCTGAGCGATGAATCTTCAAAAGAAAACAAGGGAAGGGTTTTTGGCTTTCACAGGAGCATGGATACCCTCGGAGCCGTGTTCGGTCCGGCCATTTCACTGGCCTATCTGTATTATCATCCCGGGAATTACAAAACACTTTTTTTTATTGCCTTTTTCCCGGGTGTGCTTGCCATTTTATTCACTTTTATTATCAAAGAAAAAAAATTGACAGGGACTGGCAAGGCCGCGAAAAATTTCAATTTCTTTTCGTTTTTAAGCTACTGGAAAAATAGCCCACAGGAATACAAACGCCTGGTTACCGGGTTTCTCTTGTTTGCAATGTTCAACAGCTCTGATGTTTTTTTACTTTTAAAAATGAAAGAAACGGGGATGGATGACTCCGCTGTGATTGGCATTTATATTTTTTATAATTTGATGTATGCACTGATGGCTTACCCGGTTGGGATTGTTGCCGATAAGCTTGGAATGAAGAAAGTGTTTCTCGGCGGCCTCCTGGTTTTTGCGATTGTATATGGAGGCTTTGCATTCAACCATTCCTTTTATTTATTCCTGGTATTGTTTTTCCTTTATGGATTGTATGCAGCAGCTACGGAAGGCATCTCAAAGGCCTGGATCTCCAATATCGTGCATGGAAAGGAAACAGCGACCGCAATAGGAACTTATACAGGCTTTCAAAGCATTTGCTCACTGATAGCAAGCAGCCTTACGGGTTTTTTATGGTATCAATTTGGTGGCGTTGTTACATTTTCTACCACCGCACTGGTAACTTTATTGGTGATCATTTATTTATATTACTTTCACAAAACACCTGCAGTTGTTCATTAAAATATTTATACATGAAATCATACGATACGGTGACCGAAGCCGTGAGCGGACTGAAGGCGAGGGGTTATACAATAGATTTCAATATCGCATTTGATAAGTTGATCTGCTCTGAAAACAAAATCTGTTTACATGTGGATGAATTTAAAATTGTGGAAGTATACAGGTTCGAAGGCGAATCAAATCCATCAGATGAAGACGTGGTCTATGCGGTGGAATCACCAGACAGTAAAATCAAAGGTGTATTCACCAGCGCATTTGGTTTGTATGCTGATACGATATCGAATGAGCTTTTACAAAAAATGACCATCAGCAAAAGATGATTGAATTTCTAAGCGGCCATTCAAAATTCACTTTTGTGTTAACCGCTGCCATACAAACACCCTTCACATTATATAACTGCACCTACACCCGTAAATCGTAATGTATGCCTGATCGCAGAATGTTTTTACAGCAAGCAACTTTAGCGGGTGTTGCACTCGCATTTTCTAACCAGATAAAAGCCATGGCACCACTGGCAATGCATAAAGTGAGGATTGGAATGATCGGTGTTGGATTTCGATCGCACGAACACATGGGTAACTTTCTGCAGCGGGAAGACGTTGATGTGGTTGCTATTGCTGACCCTCAGCAAAGAAGCATCGATGATGCACTCAAAACTTTTATAAAGTATAAACGCCCCATGCCGGCCATTTATAAAAATGGTGACCATGATTACCTCAACCTTCTGAAGAGGGATGATATTGATGCGGTTGTGATCTGTTCACCGTGGGAATGGCATATCCCACAAGCCATAGCTGCACTCAATGCCGGGAAAATCGCTGGCGTGGAAGTATGTGGTGCAGTGAAGCTGCAAGACTGCTGGGACATTGTAAACATTTCTGAGAAAACAGGAATACCGATAATGATGATGGAAAATGTATGTTACCGTCGTGATGTGATGGCTGTGTTGAATATGGTGCGACAGGGAATGTTTGGAGAACTGATGCATGCCCAGGGAGGTTACCAGCACGACCTGCGGGGGGTGTTGTTCAATGATGGAGTAACTGCTTACAACAGCGGAGTTGAATTTGGATCTAAAGCTTACAGCGAAGCCCAATGGAGAACAGATCACTATGTTCACCGCAATGGAGAATTGTATCCAACTCATGGATTGGGGCCTGTGGCTGTAATGCTGGATGTAAACCGCGGGAACAGGATGACGAAGCTTTCTTCTGTTTCTACAAAAACCAGGGGCTTGCATAAATATATTGTTGAACATCCAAAAGGTGGTGAAGGCCATCCCAATGCAAAAGTGAAATTTAAAGAAGGCGATATTGTAAATACACAAGTGCAATGCGCAAATGGAGAAACCATTTTGCTTACACATGACACTTCAATGCAGCGCCCTTACAACCTGGGTTTTCGTGTACAGGGTACCGAAGGGTTGTGGCAGGATTTCGGTGATGGCGAATTCAACCAGGGTTTTATTTACATGGAAAAGAAAATGAAAAAAAGCGACAGGTGGGAAAATACTGAGCAATGGATGAAAGACTACGACCATCCCCTTTGGAAAAAATACGGGGCACAGGCTGAAGGTGCAGGCCATGGAGGTATGGATTTTTTTGTTGACCATGCATTTATTGAAAGCATCAAAAGGAAAACAGGTTTCCCGCTTGATGTGTACGACCTGGCGAGCTGGTATGCCATCACCCCACTCAGTGAAAAATCAATTGCCCAGGGAGGGCAGGTTCAAAATATTCCTGATTTCACCCGGGGCAAATGGCAAAAAAGAGAACCCCTGTTTTGTTTGGGAGATGACTATTAAATACAACTATTGTAAGCCATCACCCGTTTTAAGAATGTAATTAAATTTCATGTATGATCAACCGAAGAAAGTTTTTGCAGCTAACGTCTTTGACGTCTCCCCTGCTTGTTATCCGGAATAAAAATCCCTGGATCGAAAGCCCGCAATATAAGCCTATTGTTATTTCTACCTGGGATTTTGGAAAGGCAGCAAATGCTGAAGCCTGGAAGACTTTAATCGCCGGCGGGAAGGTAATTGATGCAGTGGAAGCGGGAGTGAAAATACCCGAGGCGGATCCGGAAAATCAAAGTGTAGGATATGGCGGATTGCCCGACAGAGATGGACATGTTACACTGGATGCATGCATTATGGATGGGTCAAACCTGGCTTGCGGGTCGGTGGCATTTTTGGAACACATCGTTCATCCCATCTCGGTAGCTAAATTGGTGATGCAGAAGACTCCTCATGTGATGCTTGCAGGTGAAGGTGCATTACAGTTCGCACTGGAAAATGGATTTACCAAAACAAACCTACTTACCCCTAAAAGTGAAGCAGACTGGAAAGAATGGCTGAAGAAAGCAGAATACAAACCAGTGATCAATTCAGAATCATCCGGTTCTCCAAAAAATAAAATTGCAGGAGATGTAAATAACCATGACACCATTGGCATGATAGCAATTGATGCTTCGGGTAATTTGGGAGGTGCATGTACCACGAGCGGTCTCGCCTATAAGCTTCACGGTCGTGTAGGTGATTCTCCTATCATAGGTGCAGGACTGTATGCAGACAGTGAAGTGGGTGCAGCCACCAGCACGGGTGTTGGTGAGGAAGTGATACGCACCTGCGGCTCTCATACTGTGGTTGAATTAATGCGGCAGGGTATTTCGCCGGAAATGGCGTGCAAAAAAACCGTAGAAAGAATCATGAGACGCAACCCGGAAAAAATGAAAGACCTGCAAGTTGGATTTTTAGCACTCAATA
Organism: Ginsengibacter sp.; assembly: GCA_040003385.1. Classification (GTDB taxonomy): domain Bacteria; phylum Bacteroidota; class Bacteroidia; order Chitinophagales; family Chitinophagaceae; genus Ginsengibacter. The sequence goes on from JBDUCQ010000057.1 coordinate 16,516, forward strand.
AAAAAGGTGTGTACGGCGCTTATGCTATACATAAAGGGTTTTCATACGCTGTAAAAAGCGATGACGAAGAAAAAATTGTGCAATCTAAATACTTCCTCGAATAATCACCAGTTTGACCAATGACCTATTGACTTATTGACCTATTGACCTATTGACCTATTGACCTATTGACTTATTGACTTATTGAC
>JBDUCQ010000058.1:0-16703 GCA_040003385.1 Ginsengibacter sp.
TGGCAGCGCATCATATTCATCGTCAGGCTTTCCATCCTTAGTTATATACTTCAGTGGATGAGCATGGTTATCGATTGCTTTGATCATAGAAATTTTGTTGAACAGATCTGAATCTGCCAATCCCTGCTGGGCACAAAGCTGCATAGTTGCTGTTGCAAGTAGAAAACAAAGTCCGGTAATTATCTTTTTCAATCGCTCGTATTTTAATTTCCCATTTGGTGCAACGTCTTTGTTTTATTTCCAGTATTTATCTGGCCTTGTGTGCTTCCATGTCTATCTCGATCAGTTGACCGGTGACTGCCAGACCTTTTACTTCGAGCCATGTCCCTGTTGGAAATTGTTTCTTGTAAATTGAGTTGCGATAGCCTAATACTTTTTCAAATTCCTGCATATTGGTTGTATATATGTTTTCCGCCACCACATCGTCAAAAGTGTATCCATAATGTTGTAAGATCTTTTCTAAATCGCTGTAACAATTTTTCATCTGTTGCTCCATGTTTCCGGGAGCCACTATGATCCCGGAATCGTTCATGCTTACTGCCCCGGAAATTTTAAGGTCGTCACCAATTTTTACTGCATGTGAATATCCATAGTCCTTTTCCAGTTTTGGTCGCAGGTTAAAATACTCCGGCGGTTCAATTTTCACCGGCTTTTCTGTCCCAGTTGAGGTTTGCGGAGTTTCTGCGCTTTTACAGCTGTTGAAAATTGAAATAGTACTTACTAAGCAGGCTGCAAATAAAAAAATCTTTATCATGAAATCTATTTTAATGATGAATTGTTGAACAGCAAAAGAAGGCATTAATATTGGTTGACAAGTAGTAAAAAAAGTAATAAATGAATCAATAACCAGAATTATTGCAATTGCTGGCAAAATTATGGTGTGGAATCACGTCTCTAAGGGCCTCCACCTTACTGGTTCGGTTGGCTGATTGCTTGACATTAAGGTCCCTGTGAGTGACAGTATCATTTCTGAAAGAAGTAGCAGCCTGGAGGCACAATTAAAATCAAAAGGGAATAATGTATTTTAAAATTCCTGGTAGTTGAAAGATTACTTTATAATTTTTGCGAGGAAGCTAATTAAATGATTGGACTTTTCCAGTTTTCTTGTGCCAAAGGAAATAAGAAAGAAACAGAAATCCTATTGGTAGTATCATGAATGCAATCGGTAATTTAAACCCTTCCAAAGCAATCGCAGAATATGTAGCCCCGATGAGGTCAAAGAAGAGCCCTGCGTATGCCCATTCTTTAATCCTTTTAAACCATGGGTTGAGAATTGCGATAATACCTAAGAGCTTAGCAGTTCCTAAAAAAGGTATGATATACGTTGGATAACCCAGGCCGGTTACCATTTTTACAGATTCTGGAACAACGAGGATATCCGGGATCGCTGAAAACAACATAAAGGCCAAAAAAATTCCCGTAACAACCCAGTATGCAATTTTTATCCTTTTCATATTTTTTTATTAGGGTTTGACTTAACCATTTATAATCAGTTGATGCAAGATAGTGAGAAGATAAAATTATATGCGAGGTGAATTACGTCAATTTTGGGGTTGATTACGACATTATTTGGCCTGGCGCATTAGTAATCATCTTAGATGTATAGTTCATCAATGCTCAGTTGCCTGCCGGCTTATTTCTCTTACTCTTAAAATATTTTCTTAAATGGAATGTGCTTCATTTCTGGCTTGGTATTTCAAATTCCGTTGAAGGATATTTTATAGTTACACCTTAAAGGTGTGTAATTTTAATTTGAGTGCAACCGGGCAATTTTCTGTTGGTCACCAAATCAACTGTTTTTTTACAGATTTATATTGAGCTATATAATGCATTGAAAATGGATTGATTTTTTATAATTTAAATGCCAGAAACGAAAAAAAAATAAATTGAAAAGGAAATCCCTGGGCTTAATTTGATTTCAGCAACACAGAGGATGAAATTAATGGACAATCTCAATTATTTACCTATATGGAAGTACACAAACACCCACATCACATTACACATAAAAAGAACTGGGGCGAATATTTCCTGGAGTTCTTTATGCTTTTCCTGGCGGTATTCCTTGGCTTTGTTGCAGAAAATATACGCGAAACTTCGGTCGAGAACGCCAGGGAAAAGGAATATATAAATTCGATTGCCGAAGATCTTCAGCAGGATATTAACCAGCTGGATTCAATTGTTTTAAAGCGCACGGTTAAAAATATGATGATGGATTCAATTCTTTATCTGCTGAATTCAGATCCCAATCAGCATGGCAACGATGTATATTATTATGCCAGGTGGCTTCCCCGTACCTACCGCTTTTACTCAAACGACCGGACATTTCTCCAGTTGAATGCAGGAAGCTGGCGGCTCATTCATAATAATAAAGTTTCTGATGCATTGCTTGCTTACAATGGTATGGTTAGAACAATTACGGTTTATATTGAGCAACGGGAAGAATCACTGGTTCTTTTGATGTATCCTTCCCTGGACAAGTTGTTCGACAACAGGGTTTTTCAAAAAATGCTAAATGGATTGAGTTTTGACCGTCCGGATGGAAACCCTCAGTTGTTGTCTACAGATAAAACAGAAATCAATAAATTTTGTAACGAGATTCATTTTGCACAGAATGCAAACTATTACTTTTTAGCCCAATCGAAAACTTTGGTGACCCATGCGCGGAAGAGCCTGGATATATTAAAATCTGAATATCATTTAAGTGAATGAACGGTGGTATGTTTATTCGAATACCGTTTCATGATAACATATATCACTGAAAAAATTAGCAGTGCCACCGCCAGACTAATTATTTCCTGTTTGGATAAATTTGACAGGATCCAGATTATGATGGCTGTAGCCAGTAATGGAATGCTTATGCCGCCTGGAATTTTAAAAGATTTTCCATCATCAGGTATCTTTTTATAACGGAGCCTGATGGTTGCAAGTACAACACCCAGGTATATGATAAGGGTTGAAGCACTGGTTAATATGATCAGCTGTTTGAAGGCGCCAAATACCGAAAAGAGGTATCCAAATGATGCATATACAATAATTGCCACATGCGGAGTAATGTATTTAGTATGAACCCTGGCCAGAAATGGTGGCAAGATTCCATTTTTTGCACCGGCAAACAATACTCTGGGAATAGCAAGCATTTCGCCGCTCAGTCCTCCAAACATGGAAACCGCGGTGCCGATCGTTATCATAGTAATGCCAACGAAACCAAACACCCTTCCTGAAACTTCTGCAAGTGGCGCATCTTTAAAGGAAATTAGTTGATCACCTAAAATTCCCTGCGTGATCAATTGTATCGAAATATAGAGTAGCATCACGAAGATTAGTCCTGATAAAATTCCCAATGGAACTACGCGCGAAGGGTTTTTAAATTCACCACTATTGGTAACAGCGCTTTCTATACCGAGGAATGCAAAAAACAAAATGAGGGTAGCTGCCCCAATATCACTAAAAGTAAATGAATTTTTCCATTGCAAGTTTTCTGCCGTGATGTGACCGATGCCAAAAATTATAAGCAGCAAAAGAGGGATCAGTTTGGCGAAGGTTGTAAAAATGATCAGCCGTAAACCGTTCTTTGAGCCGCGAATATTCAAAATGGCCATCCCGCCAAAAAGCAGTAAAAAAAATAAAGGACGCATGGGTGCAGAATCTATGAGCGGAAAAAAGTAACCCAGTGTTTTTGACAATGCATTCGCTACCGCAGCATCTGATAAAACGCAGGAACCTAACCAGAATATATTGTTTGCTAAAAACCCTGCGAACGGGCCAAAAGCGGATTCAATGTAAGCGTAGGTGCCTCCGCTTGTTGTAATCTTGCTGCCGACTTCGGCAAAACACAATGCAATTAAAAATATGAGTAACCCGCAAATAAAAAAACATATGATGGCAGCTGCTCCTAAATGTTCGGCTACCAATGCAGGTAAAATAAATATTCCAGTCCCAACTGTTAAATTTACAACTGCACAAGCCAGTCCAAACACGCCAATTGTTCGCTTAAGATTTCCAACTGGCGCGACAATAATCTTTGAATCTATTTTCATTTTTCCCTGGGTTTACAACATCTGTATCATTAGGTATTCAGCCAGTTATTTATTTTAATTTCTCCCCCTGATCATGCTCTCCTGAATATGTTCTTTATTTTATTTAAAATGATCATTTTAACATGACCTGTAAAGACATTGATGTTGCAATTCCGAATTTTCTGTTTTGTTTCAGTTCTTATTTTGAGTGTTATCGCCTTGTTTATTTTTAATTTTTCTTCTCTATAATTTAATTCTGTTAATTGGTACTGGGCAGGTTTTATTCAATAGGGAACATTCAACAAGTTAGCAACTAAAAGTATTAGTCAGCCAGAGTAGTGAACCTTTTAATATCTAAAGGTTTTCCAGGATATCCCTGTAACCCCGCCCAACAGGAAGGGATACACCATTCACTTCCAGCATATCAGCTGTGTATGAATCGATCTTACTCACTGATACGATAAAGGAACGGTGAATGCGTTTAAAAAGATGTGCAGGCAGGAGAGACTCAATTTCGTGTGTACTCAGTTTTGAGAGGTATTCCTTTTTCGTAGTTACGATTCTTATGTATTCACGCTGGCTTTCAATATAAATGATGTCTGAAAATAAAATTTTCATCTTCTTTTTTTGCACATTTAAAAACAGGTGATCCCTGGCATCAGTGCTCTCATGCAGAGGCTGTGTTTCTCTTTCTGTTTTTACTTTGTTCACTGCCACAAGAAAACGTTCAAAATCAAATGGCTTCAGCAAATAATCAGTCACATTTAAATTGAATCCTTCTACCGCATATTCATGGTATGCAGTTGTAATGATTACATCGGGCGGATCAGTGAGTGTTTTTAAAAACGCCATCCCTTTTAATTTGGGAAGATGAATATCTAAAAAAATAAGATCGGTTGGATTGTGCCGCAAAAAATCCGTTGCCAGTATGGCGTCCCTGAATGATCCCTGCAATTCCAAAAAAGGCACGTGCAAAATGTAGTCTGTCAGCACTTTCACAGCCAGTGGTTCATCTTCTACGATGATGCATTTTATTTTAGACATGGCTTGAAAGATTAATTTTTAAAAGAGCGGTAAATTCAGAACCTTGTTGAGCAACATTAAGTTCGTAATCCGTAAAAAGCAATTCCAGCTGCCGCCTTAAATTTGAAAGTCCTATATTTTCTTTTGCTTTCTTTTCTTCCCCGGATATTTCCGAAGAATTTTTCACAACAAGCTTTAATTGGCGTTGCCTGACCGAAAGGTGAATATCGACGAATGGCTGGTCTCGAGTTTCAGAAACACCATGCTTGAAAGCGTTCTCAACCAGGGGAATCATCAGCAAAGGGGGTAAGGCTTGCCGCATATCTTCAACGTCGTAGTTGAAGTTGACGCGTAAAGATTCATCATACCTCAGTTTTTCAAGATCAATATAATCATTTATAATTTTAAGCTCCTGCTCTATTGCAATGAACTTACCGCTGGTTTCATACAGCATATACCGCAGGATTTTTGACAGCCTTAAAATTGATTCTGGAGCAAGGTCAGACTTAATTCTAGCCAGTGCGTAAATATTGTTTAAAGTGTTAAATAAAAAATGAGGGTTTGTTTGCGATTTTAGGTAATTCAACTCTGCCTGTTGCTTTTCAATTCGAAGTTCTTGTGCCACCCTTTTTAATTGTATGTAATCATAAATATGTACGAGCCCACCGAAAAAGAAAATCGAAAGTAGGCCATGGGGCACGAGATACGAGACACCCTTTTTCACGGACTCAAAGTTTTTTAACGCGGTATAAATGTGCAGGTTGATTCCCAAAGACCTCCAGGCATACAGGCCAAAGGAAAAAAACATCAATAGGATCCAGATAGCGAGTAAAGCAAGAAGAATGTTAATGACAATATTATTTCTTTTACGCCTGAGGGAAGGCACCGTATACTCTAAAAAAATAAAATTGATGACCAACAGGTAAACGGTAAGCCAGATATTATTTAAGAACCTGGGTACAAATGCGCCTGGCTCAATCGATGTATCGATCAGCAGCCAGAATAAAAAGTAGGCAACTCCTACCCATGCATATAATACAAACCTCCTTCTAGTGATCGATACCTTCATCAGATTTTTTATAGATAAATATCGTCAAATCTCTGCCTTTTCCTTTTGCAATCTATAGAACGGCCTTCTGCGTCAACAAAAAGCCCGCAACCGTCAATCAGAAAAATTTATTTCATTTTCAAGATATTCAATCAGGTAATCAAATAAATCACAGTCCCAGGCCACAGCCAAATCAGGAAATAAAATAACCCTGCAGAGCGGTTATCGTAATAATGTTCATTAGTTAACCCAGTCATTATGTATGTAGAAATAAAGACATTCGTATAGGGCGGGCAGTTGATCTACCTTTAGTTGAATTAGAAACTTTGGGTAAATTATTTTCATTCCCTCCGGATCATTTTATGCTGAAAAAGCGCCGGCCTCTTACCACTTTAATGATTACAACATTAAAGCTTGCATGCAATAAACAACACAATAACATTTCGTTTGGACCTAAAGATCTAAAAGGAGCTGTTATGCCATTGATACAACGAGGCCTTATTTCAAGTCACATGATCAGGATCAGAGGACATCTTCAATTAACATGGTATGTAACCAGGCAAGGCATGGATTTACTGACAACTGTAAATGGAAAATATCGCTGCTAATGTTTGAGGTAGAGTGTCCAGAATTCAAACTATTCAAAAGTTTTTTCAATGTGGCAAAGCTGGCCGTCAGAATTGAAACCTTCCAGGATTAAGCGGATGCTTTTACATACGTCCGAATTATAAAAAATAATTTTCTGAAATCGGTTTTGCTTTGTGATCAGCAGGTCAGGGTTCCACAATAATGTGGACCTACGGTCAATGTTCATTTTTTGAATTGCTGTTGCTGACGTATAATCCGGTGCATAAAATTCTTTTATATAACTGTACCCATCATAAGAAAACTTATTCATACTGTTCACTGTTGCATTTCCCATGTCTGTTCCTTTCCGGCTGTAAAGTACCAATGCAGGCCCATTGTTAGGGGACATAGAGAATGAATTGAAATATTTGATCATCGCGATGTCTGTGCTGTTGTAATTCCTTAATTCTTCCAACCCGATTTGCTGCTCATCAATAAAAACGCTTATTTCCGGACGGTTATTCACCGCGCCGCCGGAAATATTTGTGACAACATCCCTGTATATTTTATCCTTTGAGTTGCTTCCCATGTCGAGTGAATTTACATCGTGTGCAGTCACCACCTTCACTTCCGGGAAATAGATCTTAATTAAATCAGTTACTCGCAGCTTGCCAACCCGGGTTGGATTGTTGACAAGGTCGAGTGTTCTTTTTGCTTCACCGGAAAAAACACTCTTTGAGTAACGGTCATTGATGGATTGCAAGTCTGTTTTATTTTTTCTTCCTTTTAGTTTAACCTCCTTAAGTGTAATAAATTTTTTGTTCAAGAGCGTGTCAGAAATTGGCTGTGAGGATTTCGCCGTTGATTCAAACCTGCTGACATCATCCCGGGATGCATCGTTAGAGATCGGTAAAAATGCTTTTAACGGTATTGATGGGTCATCTGAAGGTTTATCGACCATCAATTTTACATTTTCACTATTTCCCGCGCGTGTTGTATATGAAAATAAGAAGTCGGCCTGACCATAAAATATTACAGAATCAATTTTAAAAAACCCTGCAGAATCAACAACTGCCTGGAAAAATTGATTTGGGTCATCTTTATTTTTAAAAATAAAATTCAGGTCACCATATTTTACCCGCTGACCTGAAATGCTGATCACACTTCCTTTGATCGTGATGTAATTTTTATCAGAATACCTGGTGGCAGGTGCAATACCATTCAGTATTTCATTGTAACGATATCTTCGCCATCCATTTGTCATCAGTACAAGGTCGAGCGCTGCCATAACACTATCTGAACTGTTTTGAAAATAATAAGCCGGATTGTGAACGTAGCCTTTAATTTCAGAGGACAATAAAAACCGGGATAATATATTATTTCTGTTCTCTGATACCAGGGTTCTGGATGCATCGGTGATTGACACTGAATAACTGCCTTCAAGAGAATCAGGCACAGAAAAAGTAAGTATGTTTTTACCACGTTTTTTTAAATTCAGGGTATCCGCTACCAGGCTGCTTTTGATAGTGACATTATTGTTGACAAATACAAGTCTTTCAGACAGGGGATTGCGATTGGAGTCCAAAACCGTTATGCCCATAATTCCGGCAGGCAAGTCCTTAGTATCTATTGTATAAAACGACTCTTCAGCAGAAATGTATAAATATTGTTCAAGTACGAGTTTGCCATTGAGCTGTGCAACAAGGATCACAGGTGTGGTATCTTTCCTGTTTGCCCTGGTCCTGACAATAAAAATTTTCTTTTTTACACCGGGATCACTGATCCTGAGTGTCACGTTTACATTTGAGGATCCCGGTAATAAAATGGTTTCTTTTGAGCCATCCGCATAGTTCAGGATTGCATGATAAGCAATTCCACGCCTGAGCCTTGCTGTAAATTTCCCCATGCCATCATGATAAGTTTTAAGCAGGCAAACTGTTTTATCCGAATCATCTCTCACCTCTCCGTTCACGTCAACGGGATATCCATCCTGGTCTGTGGCTTTAAATGCAATAGTGTTAAATTCACCCGCTACAATGTTGCCGCCTTCCGGGAAGAAATTGAAAATATTTTTCTTTTTCGGGATTATTATTTTTGTAACAGAATCCTCAGCCCTATAAATGAATAATCGTTTCTCATAAATGGGAGGGTCCTTAAAGTTCAACATCCATGCTGTATAACAACGTAGCATGTAAGTTCCTGATTTAAGGGTATCCGGAAGCATGATACTGCCGAAAGATGTTCCCCAATACACCGGTAGCCTGACTTTTTGAATAACAGATCCATCATAAACCGATAGATCCAGGTAAACGTTTGAACTTTGAAAACCGGGGCCTGCCGGACCCTGGATGTAAACTTTAAACCAGATGGTCTCGCCTGCTATATAATTGTCCTTGTCTAATTGGGCATATATTTTTTCCTGGGGATATTTTTTGTAGAAATTTGAAAAAGGCGACTGAACATTTTGTGAAAATATGCTGGGTGTGGCCGTAAGAACAATGAACAAGGTTAGAATATTTCTCACAATTCAAGTTACAAAATTTGAAGGTATCACAGTGTGTCAACAAAACTTGCAGATGATAAATTTAGGTTCATCTATGCTGGGAAATGTTAGTTTCATGCTCCTGGTTTTACGACTGTTTTTTAGCCCAGATATAGGCACGTCTGCTTGGATACTCAACTTCAGGATAGGGTTCCCTTTCAATGACATCTATGATTTGAAATCCGGTTTCCTGCAACAATTGCCTGACAGAATTGGTTTCAAAAAAATAAAAATCAATATCTACCATCTCATTCAGCAAATTATCAAGGTGGATTACTCCATTGCCGATGTGAAATGAAAAAAGAAATTGTCCGTTCTCAGCAAGTACTCTTTTAATTTCAAAGAATCCCTTCTTCAGTTGAGTGTGATCGAAATGAACGATCGCATAAAATGCAATGGCAGATCCAAATGAACTTCCAGCATAATTTTTAAGGTCAAGCAAATCTCCAACTTCAAAGGTGATACCCGGATTGAAACACGCAGCAACTTTCACCATGGAAGGAGAGATGTCAATTCCAGTAATATCATGAATCCCGCATTCAGATAAAAATTTTGTGGTCTGTCCGGGGCCGCAACCAAAGTCTGCCATCTTTCCACGATTTATATTTTCGTTTGCAAATGATTTCAATAAAAGCCTGTCCAGGTGCTTGTGTTGAAGTTCATCTATAAATTTTTCTGCATAATTTTTTGAGGTCTTGTTATAACAATCGATTATTTCATTCTGATTTTGCATATCCAGGTAAATACTAAGGTTCCACGATCAGGACACCTGCTTCCTGGTGTAAGCTGCAATGATATTGAAATGTGCCTACAAAAGATGTGTGATAACTGAAATTGCCGCTCACTTCAATGTTGCCACTGTTGATCAGAGAATTATCTGCCACAACAGTATGTACAACAACATCACTGTTGTGCCATGTGACCAGAGATCCCACCTTTATAGTCAGGGTGTCAGGATTAAATTTTGAATTGCAGATCAGTACCTGGTTCGCATCAGAAGGTGTGCAATTGATGCCGGAAGAACCTCCAAAACCGTTGTCCTGTTTAAAACAGGAAATAAATAAAGTGGCTGAAAGCAGGGTGATACTGAATGCGTGCTTTTTATTAATCATTGATCAGTCCATTTTATCTATTGTAAATACTAACATTTAAAAATACTATAATCAAACTATTTGATACCATTAAGATCGTGGAATTTTAAAAAATTCTGCTTCGGTCACATTCCGCCATTTACAAAACCAATTTAATCTTTCGAAAGTTCAAATATTTATTTCACGCTTTCAGAATCGATCCTTCATGCTTCAGGGATGTTTATTCACGTTTGGGTAGAATAGACATTTTTTTATGCCTAAATTTTACTGCTTTGATTGTCTTGTTCTAACAAAAACCATGTTATGAAAAGATATTTTTTATTTTTCATCATACTTTTCCTTGCTGCCTCTTTATTCGCACAGCAGCATAGCATCACAGGTAAAATTTCAGATGATAAAGGGGAGCCTGTAGCAGGAGCATCTGTTGTGATCAAAGGAACTTCGAAAGGAACATCTGCCAGCGCATCCGGAGAATTTTCAATCACCGCGAGGCCTAATGACGTACTTGTAATTACTGCTGCCAACTTTGCAAGAAGTGAGGTAAGGCTGGCCGGTCAGCCCAATGTCTCAATTGCCCTAAAGCCGGCTGCAAACGTTATGGAAGAAGTGGTGGTTACCGCGCTTGGACAAACCAGTAAAAAGGCCAGGGTAGGTTATTCAACCACCACATTCAATTCAGAAGCTCTCAACCGGACCGCCAACGTTAATGCTTTTGATGGGTTGGCCGGAAAGATCCCGGGAGCTGAAATATCAAATACAGGTGGCCCGGGTGCATCCACAAAAGTGATACTAAGGGGGTATGGTGTGATCGCTGGTGGTGGCAACCAGCCTTTATACGTGATCGATGGGATACCACTTTCAGATGCCAGGCCAGGTTCCAGCGTTATTGGATTAACAGCACAAAACGATTTTGGGAACGGGGCGAACGATATCAATCCGAATGACATTGAAAGTGTAACCGTGCTCAAAGGTACAGCTGCTTCCTCACTCTATGGTTCAGCTGCCCGAAATGGTGCCATCATGATCACAACAAAAAGAGGAAAATCAGGCAAGATCAATGTTGACTATGCTGGCTCTGTAAGTTTCAGCAAAGTGGGCAAGTTGCCCGATATGCAGAACAAATTCGGACAAGGCTGGAATGCTACATTTATCCCAGGTGAGAATGGAAGCTGGGGTCCCCGCCTTGACGGTGTGATCAGGCCTTGGGGTGCAGTGGTAGACAATTCTCAACTGATCAAACCGTTTTCCTTCATCAATGACAACATCCGGAAATTTTATACCACCGGATATGAACTCAACAATACAATCGCCATGTCAGGTGGCAACGAAAAATCCACGTTTTATTTTTCATATGGAAATGCCACAGTTGACGGTGTGATCCCCACAAAGTCTGACTACCTCCTTCGACATACATTGTCATTGAGGACAAACAACAAATTCAAAAACCTTTCGATCAATACGTCTTTTAATTATGTAAACAAAAAAGTGAATCAACCAGCCACAGGACAGGGAAGCACATCGGGGTCCACCATCTTCCAGGATCTTTTGCAGATACCCGTTGATTTACCGATCAGGGATTTTCGAGATTACAGGAATAAATTCTTCAACATCAACAGCTATTTTACTCCATATGCGGAGAACCCATATTACGGGATCAATAACAACAGCAACAGCCAGATCTCAGACAGGTTCTTCGGGAACATTGATTTGAATTACCAGTTTACTTCTGATTTCGCTGCCCAGCTTCGTGTAGGCGGAGACGTTGACAATGCCCGCGGATTTGCATACAATGCGTTGAATGCTCCTGATCCCGGAAGCTGGAATAAAGGCGGAAATACCGAAGGACAAAGCCGCGCGCCGGATGTAGGTTCAGTTACCGTATCAAATTCGTATGTGGGGAGCATTGTCGGAGATTTTATTTTAAAGTATAACAGGGCCCTGTTTCATAATTTTAGCCTGGAAGCACTAGCTGGTGCAAACTTTACGCAGGCAGATACCAGGACCTCAGCCAGTGGTATTACCAACCTGCTGATCCCAGGATTTTACAATCTTTCAAATTCAACAAAGCCACCTGTTACAGCGGATGCCAGCAGCCACCAGCGTTTATTTGGATTGTACGGCCAGGCAACACTTGGGTATAAAAACCAGATTTATGTTACACTCAATGCGCGCAACGACTGGTCTTCAACACTTCCCATCGATCACAATCACTTCTTTTATCCCGGCGGAAATTTATCCTGGGTTGCTTCCAATACATTGGGGCTGAAAAACTCTCCCATATCTTTTTTGAAATTCAGGGCAGGGTATGGCAAAACAGGCACAAGTGCACCAGTGTACGATATTTACCCAGTATTGATCGCGGGTACTGTTCCCATTCCATTCGGCTTTATTACTTTTCCATTCAATGGTGTGAGTTCATTCAGGATCCAAAATGCGATCTCCAATGCAAACTTAAAACCGGTGATCACCACCGAAGCGGAACTTGGCATGGAAGCAAGGTTTTTAAATGGCCGGTTAGGACTTGATGTTGGAGTTTATCATAAAAAAACAGATGGGCAGATCTTTAATGTACCCATCTCCCCAGCTACCGGTTATACCTCACTGATCGAAAACCTGGGTCTTGTATCCAACAAAGGAATCGAGGTGTCTCTTGATGTAAAACCTGTAATGTCCAAAAATGTTACGTGGACAATGAATTACAATTTTACAAAAAACTGGAATAAAGTTGAGCATCTAACCGGAGGACTGCAAAGAGTTTCCATTTTCCAGATCATCGGTGGGGTAGAATTGGATGCAGTTCCGGGGAAGACAGCAACCGGCATCTATTCTTTTGGTCCTCAACTTACACCTGATGGAAAAATAATTGTAAGTGCAGCCACCGGGAAACCTTTACCATCAACAGACCGGGTATATTATGGCAATGCAGAAAATGATTATACCATGGGATTTTCGAACAGCCTGCGGTTTAAAGAATGGCAGATCAATTTCTCACTTGATTACAGGAAGGGAGGTGTCTTCTACAGTAAAACTGCGGAGCAACTTTTATTTACCGGCAATTCATTTCCCACCATTTACAATGACCGCCGACCTTTCATTGTACCGAACTCTGTTGTACAAAGTGGAATGGATGCCCAGGGAAAGCCAGTCTACTTAGAAAATACCACCCCAATCAATGAAAATAATTTCCAGGATTATTTTCCGGAAAGCGGCAACCCGGCATTTGCTTATGGGCATGATATCATCGACAGGTCATTTTTAAAACTGCGTGATATTTCGATCTCGTATTCACTCAGCAAAACTGACATCTCGAAAATAGGGTTTCGCAATTTGACCCTCACTGTTTTCGGCCGCAACTTTTTACTCTGGACACCGGCATCCAATATGTACATTGATCCTGAAGCCACCAATTTTGGAAATGACCTGACCAGCCAACTCGGAGAATTTGAAACAGCTCCAGTATCCAGGCAATTCGGTGTAGCGTTGAAAGCGAATTTTTAAAAATTAATTATTATGAAAATGAATTTATTCAAAAATAAAAAAATCATCACTGCTCTGTTGGTGTGCTTCTTCATTGCGGGCGCAGGATGCAAAAAAACACTTGACATCAATCATGATCCGAACAACCCTTCTTTGGAAAATGGTACACCCAAGATCGTTTTCCCTGTAGCTGTAATGGCGGTTGCCGGTGTGGAGGGGGGAGATCTCGCATTGCTGGGAGGTATATTGGGAGAATATGTAACCCAGGCCTCATCTGCAGGTCAGTATAAAAATATTGATCAGTACGATTTAAAAACTACCGACCTCAATGCCCAGTATACAACCTTATATGCTTACGGGCTGAAAAATTTTCAGTATGTGATCGACAAAGCAAAAGCATCGGAAGACTGGAATTTCTATTTGATGGGCACCGTGATGAAGGCTTATGCAACTGCATTGCTAGTTGACCTCTATGATAAAATTCCTTTTTCGGAAGCCTTGCAGGGTGCAAATAATCTGGCACCAAAGTTTGATGATGGTTATTCAATTTACAAGTCACTGCTCGATGGAATCGATACTGCGCTCGGAAAAAATTTTAATGCAAAAACCGCTATTGATCTCAGGGCAACCAACGAAGGGAAAGTAGACCTTGTTTTTGGAGGCGATATTGAAAAATGGAAAGAATTCGCCAACACGCTTGAGTTAAAGCTTTATTTAAGAATGGTAAACACCAAGTCTGCCGAAGCACGAAATGGCATCCAGGCTTTATACACCAGGAATTCACAATTTTTACAGGAAGATGCCGGGGTGACCGGTTTCACGGACGCTCCAAGCCAGTCCAATCCATTGTATGAACAAAATATACGGCAGCTGAATACACCGGGTAACCTGGTGGCCAGTAAAACTTTCGTGAGTTTTTTAACAGAGCACAATGATCCGCGTGTTGCCGATTATTTTGCAACGAGGACAACCGCTCTTGACCAGGGTGATTTTTTAAATTCTTCTCCCGCCGCATTATCATCAACTGTATTTAAAGAGAGTGCAACGGATCCTGTGATATTTTTATCTGCTGCCGAATCATATTTTTTGCAATCGGAGGCCAGACTTCGATATTTTGGTGGTAACGGCACCAGGGAACTTTACGACAATGGAGTATTAGCCGCATTTACTTCTGTGGGAGAAGATGGCAGCGAATTCGTTGCACCGGGTGGAGACTACGTGTATCCTTCCGGTTCATTTGATCAAAACCTCGAAGTCATCATAGTTCAGAAATGGGCCTCTTTTCCTTTCGGAGTACATTTTATAGAAGGTTGGTTGGACAGGAACAGGACAGGGCTTCCAAAAACAAGCACGGTATATTCCACAAATCCTTCGTATGTGCCAGGGCAGTTCGTGGTATCTAAAAACTCTGTATTATCAGATGGAGTATTCCCCAAAAGATTGGTTTTCCCGGATGCAGAAAGGTCTACCAATCCCAATACACCCACACAGGTACCAATCACCACCCCCGTTTGGTGGGGTTTATAATCAAATAAAAAAAAGAGTACAATGAAAATAAGATATGCATTTATGTTGATCACTTTTGCTGCATTTTTTTCTTCCTGCGAAAAAGATCCGATTGTCAGTACGCCGGATATGGTGGGATTATCCAAGGTTACTTATTACCCTATCATCACTGTAAGCGGCAGTTCGATCGTGGCGATTGTAAATGGAACTTCTTTCACCGACCCTGGTGTAAAAGCAATTGCCGGAACAACGGATGTGCCCGTGGTGACCTCGGGTGATTTGAATACAAGCGAAGATGGTGTTTACACGATCAATTATACCGCCACCAATTCAGACGGGTTCAGCTCAACAGCAAGCAGAACAGTTGTTGTTTATTCAACAACCGATGATGCCGCATCTCATGATTTGTCTGGCACTTACCTGCGGCCGGCAACAGGAGTTACTTCCACATGGACACGGATCGCTCCCGGTGTTTACAGAGTACAAAACCCGGGCGGAGCCGCTTCAGGCACTGATCTTATCGTGGTTGCAGTAAATCCCGCCGGGTATCAAATAACAGTACCCAGCCAAAGGGCAAGTGATGGAAGTATTTCAAGTACTAACAGTGAAGCATATACGAATTCAACCCCGGCTACCTACAAGTGGAGATTTTTAAATCCAACATACGGAACTGGCATCAGAACATTTGTAAAACAATAGTCAATCATAAAGTCAATTGTAAAAAATGAAAAAAATAATCATGATACTAAGCCTGGGTGCAATTACTTTCACTTCATGCCATAAGGTTGAAGATCCCGGGGCTACATCAGCTGTTAAAGTGGCCAATGAATGGTGGGTTACACTGGATTCTGTGGGAATTGCTGATTATTATGGCCTGGGAAATCAAAGGATACTTACCTACAACACCGCGACAAACGACAAAACCATCTGGGTAGACGACAACAAAAATACATATGGGTTCAAAGTAAGGGCCACCGTCGATTACAACAGCCTTACTTTTGCTTCTGACCCGGCTGCTGTCAACGCATATTTTATCACCGGGAGTACTTCATTCCCCGAAACAGCAAAGATCACCGATGGAAAAATATTTCCAAAAATGGGACATTCGAAAGCCGGAAATATTGTTGACAGTCTTCATTTTAAAATTGAATTTTCCGACAGCCCTGGTTTTATTTACGAGATCAATGGAGTGGAGAGAACAAAATTTGCAGAGGATGACTATTAGAAAATTGGTTTAGAGGGTAAGATAGATTAGAAGGTAAGATAGTTTAGAGGGTTTAGATAGTTTAGGAGGTTTAGTGTAGATCTTCTCCGATTTGAATCCGCACTAAACTTTCTAAATTTAAATTGACAGAGGGTCAAAATTGAATTGAATGCTTTACTAAACTTTCTAAACTTAAATTTAACAGCTGCTGCAAATTTAAGGATGTACT
>JBDUCQ010000059.1:0-16629 GCA_040003385.1 Ginsengibacter sp.
TTTACAAACCCGAACGCTGGGTTGATGATGCCCTGTTCAGGCCCGAGGTGCGGACCGCTTTCAAAAACCTGGTTGCCCAAGGATGGACAGATGCGCTGCGTAAGCTATATCCCACGGAGACCATTTATACATTTTGGGATTATTTCAGAAACGCATATGGCCGCAATGCCGGGTTACGGATCGATCATTTCCTCTTGAGCCCATCACTCAGCAAACGTCTCAAAGGTGCGGGTGTAGACCGGGATGTGCGTGGATGGGAAAAAACGAGTGACCATGCACCCGTGTGGATTGAACTGGCAAAGAAATCTAATTGAAATTCTCTGATTTGCTAACAATTGCTCCATTGAAATTGGGAATAAAATATGGTTTTAAACAGGAGTCTGCAGGCTTCTTTTCACAATACAATATTCCTCAAATGAAAAGTATTTTATAAAATATATTTACCAATAGTAAACAATGATAGAACAAACAGATCTGATTGTTACAGCTTGGAATTATCACTTGACATCCACACCTGTCGGAGAAAAAGAGACTATATCGGGTTCGCTTTCACTGGATGTTCAGAAGAAAAGAACAGCAGAAAAAAAGGGGATTGCCTGCCGTTTCAGTTGCCGCTTTACATCTGAAAATGAAACGATCCTGGAATATGCAGCAGAAGATTCATATGTAATTGACCTGGAAGATGTAATTGACAAAAGCGAATTGCTTAAGATGATCAGGAACTCCTATTCAAAGTTCAAAGAAACATTTGAATTCAGGAAACTGGGAACCATACTTCAATCACGGTCAGTGGCACCATTGAATGAATCAATGATCAATGTTGATGCGATACTTCCATTGCTGGAATAGACTTAAGCAATAAGGTTTCAGGTGTGAACTGGCTGCTATTTTTTTGAGACAGCTTTTAAACCCGGTAGTTGACATCCTAATAAAAATATTATGCAAAGAAGAAGATTTATTGAAATGGGTGGTTTACTTACTGCGGCATCAGCTCAATTAAATTTTTTTGCAGGCATACCGCATATTAAAAAGTCCGCCGATAATAATAAGCAAATAGATTTTATTTACGATGGAACAGAATTATCTCCAAACGAATATGCCAGCCTTTTAATGAAACTTGTGGACGAAGGAAAAGTTAAGGTGGATAGTTATTCCAAAGGAGGAATTGTTGAGGAGTTAGAAAATAAATTTGCTTCCCTTTTGGGCAAAGAATCAGCTGTTTTCATGCCTACCGGAACTTTGGCAAATCATATTGCTGTTCGCAAACTTGCAAACAATAATCGCAGAGTCATAGTTCAGGAACAAAGTCATTTTTATAATGATTGCGGCGATTGTGCTGAGACACTTAGCGGACTAAATCTTATTACTACAGGGGACAATGCTGTTGATTTTTCAGTAAACGATGTGGTAAATATTGTAAACCAAACTAAAACAGGCAGAGTTGAAACAAGAATAGGTGTGATTGCTATTGAAACGCCAGTCAGGAGAAAACAAGACCGCATTTTTACATACGAGAAAATTAAGGCGATATGTGACTATGCCAAAAGCAACGGAATTAAAACGCATTTGGACGGCGCAAGGATATTTGTACAATCAGCGCATACTGACATAACACCGGCTAAATACGGGGAGTTGTTCGACACTGTTTATACATCCATGTATAAATGTTTTAATGCCCCTAGTGGTGCAGTATTGGCAGGCACAAAACAATTCACGGAATCCCTGTTTAATGAAAGAAGAATGTTTGGAGGAGGACTACCAGCAGCATGGCCGTTTGCAGCCATCGCACTATATTATGCAGACAGCTTTATGGCCAATTATAAGATGGCGTGGCTAAATGCTCAAAAGTTCTTTTCTATACTTAAAAAAGAAGATCGCTTTACCATTTCCGAATTAGAGAATGGCACCCATGTGGTTAGGCTTGACATAAAAGGTAAAGACATCAATCGTTTTCGGGATTCTCTTGCTAAAAAAAATATTCAATTACATGAGCCTGTGGAAAATGGATTCTTTTTGAAAATCAATCCTACCATAAATAGAATTCAACCTGAAGCCTTAGCTGAATTATTTTTATATTCACTAAAAGTGGCAGGCTAGAACCACAGCTGGAAAGGTCGGCAAATACTGCTTGTTTTTATCTTGAGCTTCTAAACTCAAACTTTAAAAGCGATTACGGATTGAAAATCTTTTCTATACTTCTAAACTCAAATTAAAAGTCTATTCCGAATCGAAAACCTCTGCTAAACTTCCTAAACCCAATTCCAAAATCTACACCGGATTAAAATCCTCCACTAAACTTCTAAACTCAACGATCTAAAGTTTCCGCTTAATCAGGGGATTATTCAGGCCATTCACAATGTTGTCAACAACAACGTAATCACGAAGCTTTGAGAATAATTGGGTGAGCGTTCTGAATCCATACGTACGGCAGTCGAACGCAGGATCTAATTTTCTAAGGTTAATGCCCATGGTTGAGATATAGGCGTCATTGCTTTCATTGGCGCTCATATCAAAAGCTTTATTGATGAGCCTCTTATCAACCATTATGGATTCTTTTTGCTTTTTTTCAACTGTTTTTTTTGCCGGCTCTATTTTAGGTTCCAGGTTCTCAACGTGTGTAAAGATCTCGCATGATTTTACAAATGCGTTTGGAGTTTTATTTTCACCGATCCCCATCACAAAAATCCCGTCTTCACGAATCCTCTTCGCAAGGCCGGTATAGTCACTGTCACTTGAAACGATACAAAATCCATCAACAATGTTATCGTGAAGGATGTCCATAGCATCAATGATCAATGCACTGTCAGTTGAATTTTTGCCCGTCGTATAAGAGAACTTCTGTATGGGATTGAAGGCCATTTCATTCAGCAGGCTTTTCCAGTTGTTCATATGAGGCGTTGTCCAGTCACCATATACCCGCCTGATGGTGACTTTACCATATTTGGAAGCCTCTTCCAAAACAAGTTCAAGCAATTTTGATTGTGCATTATCTCCGTCAACAAGCAATGCAATCCTGTTCATTTTATTTTCCATACACCTGTTTTAAGATTGCAAAGCTATTGATTAGCCCCCGCCTGTGATTGAAGCTGGCGAAAATATTTTATCCATGGACCGATTTCAGATTGGTATTGTTTGGCCATTACCCTTGTGACCTGTCCGAGATGCGTGAGATCGTGTACCGTCCATGTCGACAATAACTGCGTCATGGTTACTTCTCCAAAAGCCGGGTGAATGCCTTTTCGCTTAAAGTCATTTGCAGAAAGGTGCATGTTGCTGATCCTGTCCAGGTTTGTTTTTCTTAGGGATTCAAATTCATCGAGCAACTGCAATATGCTTTTACCCTCACTTTCTTTGAATTGTGCAAAGCGGTCGAATGGGATAAAAGTTTTATTTCCCTGGTCACTCAGAATTATTTCAAGCCTGTTCATCCAATCAGTTCTTTCACCATGAACAAGATGGCCCATAACGTCGTATGGGCTCCAAGTGTCACCTCCCTCGTTGTGTAATACCCAATCATCGGAGAGTCCTGATAGAAGTTCCTTAAGAATCTTTGGAGTTCTTTCCAGTACCTGTATACTTTTATCGTAATCGAATACCATGGGAAGGCCAGTTTAGGAGTTTAGGAGTTTAGGAGTTTAGAGGTTAGGGGTTTAGAGGGTTTAGAGAGGGTTTAGTTTAGATCCCAACAAATTGAAGACTCCCCTAAAATTTTCTAAACTCCAATTATAAAGATCCCACAAATTGAAAGTTGCACTAAACTTTCTAAACCCAAATTATAAAGATGGCGGAAGTGGAAAGTTCAACTAAACTTCTAAACTCAAATTATAAAGATCCAACAAATTGAATGTTCCACTAAACTCTCTAAACCCAAATTATAAAGATGCCACAAATTGAATGTTCCACTAAACTTTCTAAACCCAAATTATAAAAATGCCGCAAATTGAAAGTTGCACTAAACTTTCTAAACCCAATTTATAAAGATGCTGCAAATTGAATGTTCCACTAAACTTTCTAAACCCAAATTATAAAAATGCCGCAAATTAAAGGCCCTACTAAACCCAGTCCTCACCTGACTAATTTCAATTCCCTAATGATATTCTGTGCGCCGCCTAATTTATCAACACACCACAATACAAACCTTACGTCCACACAAATTGTCCGGTTCAGGTCTTTGTCAAATGCAATCTTGTGGCTCAATGCTTCATAATTGCCATCAAATGCAAGGCCGATTAAATTTCCATTCCCATCCAATACCGGTGAACCTGAATTTCCCCCTGTGATGTCATTGGTGGTAATAAACCCTGTCACAAGGTCGTGCTTCGTTTTATCCATGTACTGGCCAAAATCCTTTTTCCTGATCATGTCAATTGCCTTTACAGGGAAGTCGAACTCGTAATCTCCTGCCACGTATTTTTCCAGGATCCCCTTGCTGGTAGTTACATAATCATAATGCACTGCATCACGCGGATTGTAGCTTTTTACATTTCCATAACTTACGCGCATGCTAAAATTCGCATCAGGATACATCTTCTTCACCATTGCCGGGTTCTTTTCCATCACGCCTTTCATGTACATCCTTCCCAGCTCATTGTTCCTGCTTACAAAGTCAGAATAATTTTTTGAGTATTTAAGCGTGTAATTCTTTACAAATGCCGATGAATACGCGAAAGCAGGATCGGCCTGCAGGGTTACAGCATCAGGGTTTGCCATGAAGGCATTCCATTTTGCATCATCGAGGATCATCGTATTTGCGAATACATTTTTCGACCAGGCCTTAAACGTTGATTCATCATTCAAAGGTCCAAATTGTGATTTCAATCCTTCATAAAATCCAATCGGGTGCTGAGATTTATCAATGTCATTGTAAAACATCATGGCCGTACCCGCGAGTATTTTTTCGTCGCTCGGCCTGTCTTCAGATTCCAGGAACGTCTTTCTTGCATCGTTGGCTGCATTGATGGCTTTTTTTACATCTGCATCATTCTTGTCTGTTTTCACCAGTGCCGCTTCAACCTGCTGCAATGAAGAAGCATATGCAGCCAGTGGTGATCCAAATGTTCCTTCAAGAAGGTACATACGTTGTTTTGCATAAGGCGTCCAGGCCTCATAATTTTTTTGGTACTCATTGAAAATATTTTCATAATCAGGCTTGCCTTTTGCCCAGGCCAGGAAATCCTGCTCAGCTTTTTGTTTGGCCTCGAAAGTGTGAAATTTGTTCAATTGCTTTGTTTCCCCTTCAAAAAATTTCCAGTAATTGGCAACGCTGGCATAGTTTTCTGCCAGCTTCAACTTTACAGCCGGATCCTTGATCATTTCTGCATACATTGTTTTCAACCTCATATCACGAAGTGACACCAGGGAAGGGTTGTCGATCTCGTTTTTTAATTTAATGCCATAACTGTTTTCATAGCGGTTTGTACCACCCGGGTACCCATAGATCATGGCATAATCACCGTCTTTGAACCCTTTGATTGATACCGGTAAAAACCATTTTGGCTTCAACGGAACATTGCCTTCATTATAGCTGGCTGGCTTACCATCTTTTGCTGCATACACCCTGAAAATAGAAAAATCACCGGTATGACGCGGCCATTCCCAGTTGTCGGTATCGCCCCCAAACTTTCCAATACTTTCCGGGGGAGCTCCAACAAGCCTGATATCCCTGTAAATTTTATATACATACATGATGTATTGATTGCCCTTGAACATGCTGTAAATTTTACCGGATATTCCATTCGTTGTATCCAGGACTTTATCGGTGACCTGCTTGTATACTTCAGCAGTTTTCTTGGTCCTGTCTGCCCACGTTAATCCTTTCAGGCCATTTTCAACGTCACTGGTCACGTCTACGATCCTGTCGAGGAAAGTGACAGTAAGAGCAGATTTGATCTCTTTGTCTTTGGTGTAAGCATAAAACCCGTCGCGTAAATAATTGTGATCCATGTTGCTCGCGCCTGCTATCACACCATACCCGCAGTGATGGTTGGTGAAGATCAATCCTTCATTGCTTACGATCTCACCGGTACAACCACCGCCAAAAATGATGATCGCGTCTTTGAGAGAGGATTTATTAATGCTGTACAGTTGCTCTTTACTCATCTTAAGGCCGTGTTTTACCATGTCATCATACACCTGTTGTCCCAAAAGCATTGGCAGCCACATGCCTTCATCAGCGCTCGCTTTCAGTAATGAAACTGACAGGATGATCGCAATAAAAAACTTCTTCATATATAAAATTGATTTAGTGAATAGAAATGTGGCAGCAAACCTACTTAATTTTTGCAACGATGCCTATAATATGACGCGATTCAAATTGCCCGGGTTGTGTGAACCTTAAAATTCCAGTGAAAAGAATTAATAAATTATAAATTCCGGTATTCCGGTGATTTCTTCTAATATTCGGTAAACATTATTTATTCCGACCAACAGGTAACAAATAAATTTTTATTAAGTAAGTCCCATGCTTTATTTTTTCAGGGAAGAAAAGCTATTTTTATCACCCAAAACTGCCATTATGAAAATGAATTCCAACCTGGCCTTGCTTTTAGTGTTTCTTTTTTCATGCACCTCTGGGGACAAGCAAAATAAGAAAGAAATCACGCAATACACGATCCAGCAATTTTATAAATCTGAAACTATAAGCGGTGGGGTATTCTCTGCAGATGAAAGCAAAGTGCTGGTAAACAACAATAAAACGGGGATCTACAACATCTATGAGATCAACCTGGCTGATACAACTGAAAAGCCCCTCACCAATTCTGCACGCGAATCATTTTTTATTGATGATTACATACCAGGAAGCGACAATTTTATTTACTCATCCGACAAAGGAGGAAATGAGAACAGCCATTTATACCTGCACAGAATGAATGACAGCGCAAAAGATCTTACACCGGGAACGAACGAAAAGGCTTCGTTCAGCGAATGGAACAGATCAAAGAACGCTTTCTATTACACCAGCAATAAAAGGAACTCAAAATTCTTTGATTTCTACAAAATGGACACATCAACCTGGAAAGGTGAGATGATGTATACCAATGACAGCGGTTATAATGTGAATTCCATATCTCACAATGAACAATATTTTCTGCTGACCAAAGCAATTACAACCGACAAAAATGAAATGTATCTTTTTGACAACGTAAAAAAAGAGTTGAAAAAATTGTCGGTAGATTCCGGGCTGGCTACTTACAGCCCGATGGCCTTTGATGTAAATGATTCCTCGTTCTACTATACCACCAATGAAGGGAAAGAATTTTCTTACCTGGTAAAATATAATATTGGCACAGGCACAAAAGAAAAGATATTTGAAACCAACTGGGACGTTGCATACATGTACCTGAGCGAAAATGGCAAATACAGGGTGGTAGGGATCAATGAAGATGGCAAGAATAAAGTCTTATTGTACGACCATTCCACGGGGAAACAATTGGATTTTCCAAAAATAGAAACAGGAACTGTGCAAGGGGTTTCTATTTCACCCAGCGAAAAAAATATGATTTTATATGTAACAAGCGATAAAAGCCCGGTAGATCTGTGGCTTTATAATTTTGAATCAAATAAGGTAAAACAGATCACCAAAACATTGAATCATGAGATCAATCCTGACGACCTCGTGCAATCAGAAGTGGTACATTTTAAATCATTTGATGGCCTTGATATCCCCGCCATTTATTATCACCCTTTGAATGCCGGCAGGAACGCAAAGGTTCCGGCGCTGGTTTGGGTGCACGGAGGACCCGGCGGACAGTCAAGGCCCGGGTATTATCAATCGGTACAGTATTTCGTAAATCATGGCTATGCCATATTGATGGTCAACAATCGTGGTAGCAGCGGGTATGGCAAAACATTTTACAATATGGACAACCGGGATCACGGCGATAAGGACCTGATGGATTGTGTGTATGGCAAAAGATGGCTGGCAAAGCAAGAGTATATTGATTCATCCAAAATTGGGATTTATGGAGGTAGCTATGGAGGGTTCATGTCTCTGGCCGGGATCATTTTTCATCCGGAAGAATTTAAAGTAGGAGTTGACCTGTTTGGTGTTGCCAACTGGCTGCGTACTTTGAAGAACATTCCCCCTTATTGGGAGAGTTTCAAAAAGGCTTTGTATGATGAAATGGGAGACCCGAATGGTCCGGATTCAGTAAGACTTAGAAAAATTTCACCCTTGTACAACACGGATAAAATTAGAACCCCGCTTCTCGTTTTACAGGGTACCAACGATCCCCGCGTTCTGCAGGTTGAAAGCGATGAGATCGTGGCAGGGGCAAAAAGAAATGGGGTTCCCGTTGAATATGTATTATTTCCTGATGAAGGGCATGGATTTGTTAAAAAAGAAAACCAGATGAAAGCAGCAGAAACAACGCTTAAATTCCTGGATAAATATTTGAAAAACCCGGCTATGAAAGCCAAATTGAACTGAAAATGGTTCGATAATCTGTACTTACCGCATCATTTGAGTCAACAGGAAAAAAACTGTTAGAAGGGAGCTTTTTTAATTTGAAGAATCAATAAAAAAACTCAGGCTGGTGGGATTTAAAGCTTTGAATTGGCAACCAGAAATTACATCTTTGATCTTATGTTAATATTGGTTAATATAGGGTAACAATTCATTATTTTTGTATTCCCTGACCAACACTATCTTAATGGCATTGATGGACCTGAAAATTTCGAAGACAATTGCCCGTGCGCTCAATTTTCCCCTGAGCTCGCCAAAGCAACAGCAGTTGAAAGTGTTGAGAAAGCTATTACAGAAAGCACGGTTCACAGAATTTGGGCAGAAATATAAGTTCGATGAGATCCTCCTCACCCGACATGCCGGCAAAAAATTTCAGCAAATAGTTCCGGCCTATAACTACAGTAAGATTTATAAAGAATGGTGGTATAAAACGCTCGATGGAAAGCCTGATATATGCTGGCCTGGTAAAATCAAATTTTTTGCCCTGAGCAGCGGAACGAGCGAATGTTCCAGTAAATACATTCCAATCACGAAAGAGCTTATCCGGTCAAATAATATCACCAGCATCAGGCAATTGATCACACTGGCAAGCTACACCAATGTGCCCAGGGCATCGGTAAGCCGTGGATGGTTAATGCTGGGGGGAAGTACCCATTTACAGAAGGGCCCAACATATGTTGCGGGCGACCTTAGTGGTATACAAGCTAAGAATCTTCCTTTCTGGTTCCAAAGCATGTATAAACCAGGGAAAAAAATAGCTCGCGTAAAAGACTGGAGCAGGAAGCTTGATGAAATTGTTGAAAAAGCCCCGGAATGGGACATTGCTATTTTAGTGGGTGTACCGGCATGGGTTCAATTGTGCATTGAAAAAGTGATTGAACGGTATAACCTTAAGAACATTCATGAGCTATGGCCCAATCTTGCCTTTTATGTGCACGGTGGTGTTTCCCTGGAACCTTATAAACGGGGCTTCGATAAATTATTGGGTAAGCCCATCACCTATATCGAAACTTACCTGGCCAGCGAAGGCTTCCTGGCATACCAGAACAGGCAGGAAGCGATAGGAATGCACCTTGCCATCAACAACAATATTTTTTTTGAATTCGTGCCATTCGATGATCAGAATTTCGACAGCGAGGGAAAGATGGTTGAAAAACCAAAAGCCCTTATGATACATGAAGTGGAGGAAGGTAAGGATTATGCCGTTCTTATCAGCACCAACGCTGGTGCCTGGCGTTACCTGATCGGTGATACGATCCGTTTTGTTGACATCGAGAAAAGTGAGATCATTATAACGGGCAGAACCCAGCATTTCCTGAGCCTTGTAGGTGAGCATTTGAGTGTAGACAATATGAATAAAGCCATCCAGCTGGTAAGCGAGGAGCTGAATATCTGCATACCCGAATTTACAGTAGCCGGTGTTCCATACGGAACTCATTTTGCACATCATTGGTTCATTGCCACCAACGACAAAGTAAATACCGAGGAGCTTCGCATCCGTATAGATAACAAGCTGAAAGAACTGAATGATGATTATGAAGTAGAGAGAAAGCATGCCTTGAAACAGGTTTTTGTGGATGTGCTCAGTGAACAAACATTTATGGATTTTATGAGCACCAAAGGAAAGGTTGGAGGCCAACACAAATTTCCCAGGGTTCTGAAAGGAAAAATGCTGGAAGACTGGAAAAAGTTTTTGAAAAACGAGCTTGTAAAATAATAGCAGCATCCCCGGCTTTGTTTCCATGCTGCACTATTTTTTAAATATCCTGAATGGCTGAAATTATACAGGCTTTGTTAAAAGGATTGGCCATGGGACTTCTGCTGGTCATTTCAGTTGGACCGGTCATTTTCACAATCATTAAGCAGAGCATCAACAATGGAAAAGAAGGTGGATTTAGTTTTGTTGCCGGGGTATGGCTAAGCGATCTGCTCTGGATCCTGCTCAGCAATATTTTCTCAGAATTTGTAACCCGTCTTCTCGATTTTAAAAAGCCCATCGGCTTTGCAGGGAGCCTGTTTTTGATCAGCATGGGTATATTCTATGTTTTTTTTAAAAAAGTGAATCTTCATCCCAAGGGCATACAGCTGCCGCCTTTGGAAAAAAGTGACCATGCAAAAATTGCATTGCAGGGATTTCTGATCAATACCCTGAACCCGGCCGTAATGGCCTTCTGGATCACATCTGCTACAGCCATTGCGGTTACGCACACATTGCGTGAACGCATCATTATTTTCAGCACCTGCTTTTTTATTAATGTAATGGCAGATGTGGGTAAGGTGACCCTGGCAGGAAAACTTCGTTCCAAGCTCACTGTTCATAACATCAAAGTCATTAATCGCATTTCCGGGGCGATCCTCATCACGTTTGGTACTGTATTGTTTGTTGGCGTTTTATTCTTTATGAAAAAACATGTGTAGGAATAAAATGAAAAATTTTTTTTTTACGATCGTAATTTTTTTTATGTACCTGGTTTCTGCAGGGCAGCAAGCCGATTTTTTGGTCTTGAAAAAAAACCAGCATACCATTAAAAGTTTTTTTGCAGGCAGCCAGGTAAATTTCCTGGCCGCTTCAACCCGGTATTACGGGCGGATTGATGCCATTCAAAAAGATTCAGTTTTTCTCACAGAATTCGATATCAGGCAGATGCCCACCAACCTTGGAGTTTATGTGATTGATACGGTAGCCCGCTATCACGTTGCTTTCCCTTACAATCAAATTACTGCCATCGCGGCTGATCGCACAGGATTCAGCTGGTCGGCCAGTGGTGCCAGCTTGTTTGGCGGAGGTGTATTGCTG
This sequence comes from Ginsengibacter sp., assembly GCA_040003385.1. Taxonomy (GTDB): domain Bacteria; phylum Bacteroidota; class Bacteroidia; order Chitinophagales; family Chitinophagaceae; genus Ginsengibacter. The sequence goes on from JBDUCQ010000059.1 coordinate 11,262, forward strand.
ACAACGATTGGTGCAGGCACCTGGTTATTTACTAAGCCTGGTACCCGCTATCATGCAAGCCCTTCCCTGGTAATAGGCTCTGCTATTCTGGGAGGGTTTGGATATTACCTGCTCAGATCACACGGAGATAATTTTAAGATCGGGAGTAAGTACAAACTTCAATACGTCCGGGTAAGCAGGGCTACAAAATAGGTACAATCACATTTTCTATTCATTACCATGAGATCAAAAGACAGGGAAGGAGACAGGAAAAATATTCTTTACAAAGTATGGCGGGTTTTTAAAAAAGTTTTATTGGTTGGATTTTTATTTTCCCTTCTTTACCTGTTGTACTGTAAATGGTTTTACCCCCCGTTTACCATTACGCAGCTTGTGAGCGTGTTTAGCGGCAGTGGCCTTCACCGGGATTATGTGAGGATGAGAGAAATCAACAGCAATGCGAAGCTGGCTGTTATGGCCGCCGAGGACCAGTTATTTCCTGACCACAATGGATTTGATTTTAAAAGTATTCAAAAGGCAATGAAGCACAATCAAAAAAGCAAGTCACTGAGAGGAGCAAGCACCATCAGCCAGCAAGTGGCAAAAAACGTTTTTTTGTGGCAGCATGGAGGATATTTCAGGAAAGGCCTTGAAGTATATTTTACGTTCCTGATCGAGAATGTATGGGGTAAAAAAAGAATTCTTGAAATGTACCTGAATGTAGCTGAAATGGGGGACGGTGTGTTTGGGGTGGAAGCCGCTGCCAATAAATATTTTCATAAACCAGCCCTTAATCTCTCCAGGACCGAATCTGCCATGATCGCCGCATGCCTGCCTAACCCTTCCGGGTACACGATAAAACCTTTATCGGCTCATGTATCTTCCAGGTATCCCTGGATTACGCGCCAGATGACCCATTTACAGGATGACCCCGACATTATTGCCCTGATCAAATAGTTATGGGATACTAATTTTTATAGTGGTGCTGTTAAGGCTATAGTAGCCCGGAATGCAGGTCTCAATCCCCAATTTGGCCTCATAGCTCCCAGGCGGAAGAACCACTTCATTGATCGTTACTGCATCCAGGATGCTTTGATTGGTCAGATTGCGCATCACCCTCAGATCATAGGATCCCACCTCCCCGTCATTTTTAAAAAGCTGTAACACTATTTGCGGCACCGAATCGTTTTGCAGAAATACAGTGGGTGTATTCATGATTTTTATCTTTCCGGAAATTTTATGGTTTGCGTCAAACTGTAAAGGTGATGTAATGTTCAGCAGCAACCCTGAAAAGGAAAAAAACTTATCGATTATTTTTCCCCTTAAAATTCCGGCAGTTGTTTGAATGCTGTCAGGAAATACTGCCGGGTCATACCTGTACATCGCATATACTTTTTTTTGCTGTATGGATTGTTCCAGGGGCCAGAAATTATAATTATTCCTCCGGTAAAAAGGGGTGTTCAGTGAAAAAGCCGGTATGCCTCCATAGAACCAGTATTTCGCTGCCTTCTGGTAAGAGCTGATAAATACAACGGGCAGTCCGCCCGAGGCTTCCTTGATCTTTTGTGCCCATGCACTGTTCTGTTCAAATTCATTTGTATTTAGGCTTTTAATGGGTTTTACAGGTGAGACAAGATAAATTCTGGCAGCCAGAACGAGCAGCAGGGTAACGGGCAGGGTAGTTAAAAGAAGGCGTTGCAATTTTGGTTTGCCATACATGTACTGGTGGTTCAAAATGATTAGCGGCACCAACGCCGCTACCGTCCAGTTGCCTTCTCCTTCGCCCCGAAAAGAGGAAACCAGGAAAAATAAATAGATCCCTGTCATAGAATATTGCAAAGCCTTTTCAAACAAATTTTTTGTCCGGTATTTTATCGAACACCATAAAAATAACCATCCTACCAGGGGGCCCGCAAGCAACAGCTGGCTGCCAATAAATTCCAGGGGATGTATCGGATCAAACCTTCCCGAAGATCTTTCAAACAAGTGATACTGCACTGATGGAAATTGATGCTGGTATTGCCAGTAAAGATGCGGAACAAATAAGATGAGGGCGATCAAAACAGCTGTCCATGCTTTTTTATTTTTTACAAGTGCAATGTTTGATGCCAGAGTGAAAACGATCACAAGCACTCCATGGTATTTGCTGTATAGCATCAATGCCATCACCACGCCCAACAGGATTGCATCTTTCCAACCCCTATACTCAATGAATTTTTTATAACACAGGAAAAACAAAGCCACAAAAAACACGAGGGGAATGTCGGGCACTGCAATAAACCCACCCAACTGCAGCAATGCAATTGAACCGGCAATTGAATAAAATAACTTATCATTTTTTCGAGGCAGTAAATTGTAAATGATGACCAGCGTAAGTGTATTGAGCAATACAATGAATAAACGTACACCCAGTTCATTATGGATCAGCGAATACCCTGCCTTGATCAAGAGGGCGATCATGGGAGGATGATCAAAATATCCCCAGGCTAAAAACCTGGAGTACACCCAATAATAAGCTTCGTCATTGAGAAGAACGGTGTAAAAAGATTGTAAAAGGTTCAGGACTGTCCACGCTGCAAAAAATAAAACAAGATGGTGTTTTTTGAGAAAGCCCATGCAGTAAAAATAACAGAAAGCTTTTAATACAACATTTTCTCAACAGCATCAATGGCAAGCTGCAGTCTGTGTTCATAATTTCCGCTGATGTCTATCCATGGTGTTCCCTGGTTCAACATTTGCTCTTTATAATAACGGTATAATTTATTGCGGGTAGCTGCATCAGGATATTCTCTGAGCTCATCAAGGATCCATGGTAAATCAGTGTTGCACAACATGTACAGGTCATATTGCCTCCCAGCTATCTGCTGCAATATCCAGTTATCGCATTTCCCAAATGCAAACTCGCTCCAAACCTGCATTACGTGCATGTCGGTGTCAATGAATAAAAAGGATTGCCCAACAGAATTAATTACATACTCATCTTCCAGGCGGAGCTGGCCTTTTGCAATGGTCAACAGGTCGTCATACTGGTACGAGCCTGGTTTTTTTTCCAGGTACTGCCTGGCAAACTCCGGGGCCCACAGGCTTTTAAAATGTTCGGCAAGCTGGTAACACAGGGTGCTCTTGCCAGTTGATTCGGGACCAATGACCACTATTTTTTTAAGCTTGTGCAAGGGGTAATTTTTTTTTCCATGTAATATATCCCATCACTGCCAGAATTAGAAAAACCAGGTATTGAAAACTGGTAAAGACAAGGTGCTTGTAAAAATTTAGGGGAATAGAAGCAAGGTTGGTAATGATCCACCAAATCCAGTTTTCTATTTTCTTTTTATTCATCAGCCACATACCTGTAAATGCTGCGGCCGATGTGAAAGCGTCTGCCAGGGGCACTGTACTGTCGGTAAAATTTTTTAAGATGAGCCAAAGAACAAGGAAACAGGCCCCGAAAAAAATGAACGTTTTTTTCCAGTCACCTTTGCTCGATTTTGTGATCATCAATGCTGTATGCCCACCATTTTTTTTTGCCCACATGCTCCAACCGATGATGCTCATCACCGTGTAATAAAAATTAACTGAAGCATCTGCATACAATCCATGGGTGAGATAGAGGTAAATATAAATGGACGTATTTACCATGCCCACAGGATAAACAAGTAGGTTTTCCATTCTTGAAAATATCACACTGGCAATCCCAAAAATTACCGCAATATATTCAAGCAGGGTTGTTTGGTACAATCCTTCGATAAACTGCTGGTAAATGCCTGGTAAATTCAAACGATGGGAATGAGGGCCAAAAATAGTTTTACTGTCATTTAAATCCGCGAAATGACCAACATATATTATTTCAGTTCTCAAAAAACTTGTCGAGAGTCATTCATTTTGAAATACCATCCAGCGATCCTCAAAAATCAATTGAGTTTTATCGTAAAATATTTGGTTGGGAAATCAATCAATGGGGAAACCAGGAATATTGGTTATGCAATACGGGCAATCCTGCTGAGCCAGGTATCAATGGTGCCAGCATTTAAAGATCCGGATAGCAATATCATTGGAGTTGCACAAATGGATAAGAACGCAAAATAATACGAACGTGTTACCAGATTCCTGCTATTCTGATTCAGCTACCACTTCCTTAACTTCAGGAATCATTCGTTTCATCATTCCTTCTATACCTGCTTTCAGAGTGATCATGGAAGATGGGCATCCGCTGCAGCTTCCCTGGAGCATCAGGTTTACTTTCCCTGATTCGTAACTTTTGAATTGTATAGCACCGCCATCCATTTCTACTGCTGGCTTCACATAATTTTCGAGTAATTCCTTGATCCGTTTTACTACATCATCATCATCTGCAGACACTTCATTACTGCTTTCAGATTTCATGGCGGCAACATCTTCTTCATTGATAACGGGCTTGCCTTCCTCCATATATTCCTTCAAAAATTGTTTGATAGAAGGAATCACATCCTGCCAGTCTTCCGTTTCATTTGTTTTGGTGAGTGTTACAAAGTTGCTTGCTATGAATACCGATTTAATAAATGGAAAGCTAAAAAGCTCCATGGCCAAAGGTGAAGGCGATGCACTTTTCTCATCCTGGAAATCTATGCTCTTCCCGGGGTACAATAATTTATTAGCAACAAATTTCATCGTCTCCGGGTTCGGGGTCATTTCGGTATAAATGCTGATCACCGGGTTTCCTGTCTTTATCATAAAAAACTTTTTTTACACTGCAAAGTTAACAAGAATGAGGTAGGTATGGAAATAAGGAACTGATTTGGTCACGATTTCCCGTTATCACTGAGAAACAACGACTTGGAGTTCAATTACAAGTAGAAAATTAATTAATCACCCTTAGCCTGGCATAGTTCAGCATGATCTTTTTTTCACCATTGAACTCAAACTTTACAGTGGCGATCGGATTGTGGGCGGCGCCTTCCATTTTAATCACTTCCCCAAAGCCAAATTTCTGGTGCTCTACCTTCTGGCCTTCCTGCAAATTACTGGTATCACTTGGTGAAAAATCTGCAGAAGGAACATGCTCCCTGATTTTTATAGTTGCCGTTGTATTTACATATGCCGGTTTGTCGGTGTAGCGTGGCCGGTCATCCTGAACAGGCCCTTTCCATGCCGATTTGATCTTATCAAATGGGTTCCAGTGAGAATTCTGATTGTTGCGCATATTTCCTCCTGCAAAAGCACGGTCGAGCCTTTCTTCCGGAAGTTCATTGATAAACCTGCTTGGATCATTTTGTGTAAGATTGCCAAAACGATAGCGTGTATTCGCATACGTTAGCCAAAGCTTATATTTGGCCCTGGTGACAGCCACATAAAACAGCCTTCGCTCTTCCTCAAGCTCTTCGCGTGTGTTGATGGACATGGCACTTGGAAAGAG
>JBDUCQ010000060.1:0-16598 GCA_040003385.1 Ginsengibacter sp.
TTCAGTGTTGACTTTATTTAAGAAGGACGTGTTGCTTGAATTCAGGCAACAGCATAGTTTTTTTGGAATACTTCTTTATGTTGCCGCTACGATATTCGTACTATTTCTTGCTATGGGAAAGCCCGAAAGCACAGTGTGGAACGGCATGTTCTGGATGATACAATTGTTTATCTGTGTGAACGCGGTCGCAAAAAGTTTTTTGCAGGAAAGCAGGGGACGGATGTTATACTTCTACCAGGTAACAGGACCTGTTGAATTCATCATTTCCAAATTGATGTACAATGTGATCCTCATGCTGCTGATGAGCATCGTAAGCTTGTTTTTATTTACTGTACTTCTTGGTACTCCCGTCAATAAAATATTTTTATTTATTACAATCGCTTGTTTTGGAGGGATCAGCCTTAGCCTTGTATTTACATTGCTCGCCGCCATTGCAGCAAAGGCTCAGCAAAATGCCGCATTGATGGCGATACTTGGCTTCCCACTCATCGTTCCACAATTGCTTTTGCTGATCAGGTTGTCAAAATCCGCCTTCGGAGAAGTTTTTAAACAAGGAGCCGTTATGCAGATCGCATTATTGCTGACAGGTCTTGATATCATGGTGATCGCTCTTTCCGTGATCCTTTTTCCATTTTTATGGAAAGAATAATTGCACTGCGCCGTCAAATAATAAATAGTTCTTTTATTGTGGGGCTTTCCCCTAATTTTGCTGCCACATTTGTCATTGGTGAGCCAAAATTTTTGCTGATGATCAACTTTTCTGTACATGCGTAGAACGTGGTGGAAAATAGCAGCGGTCGTATTTCTCCTTTATACCTTCACAGCAGGTTTTTTGATCAAGGTGCCATATACAGGAAATTTGTATGAATCGATCCGGAATTTGTTCTTTCATGTTCCAATGTGGTTTGCACAGATCATACTTTTCACCACATCTCTCGTTTATTCTATCCGTTACCTCAGAAAAGGAAATCTCAAAGATGATATCATAGCAGTTGAAATGGCAAAAACAGGGATTGTTTTTGGATTCCTGGGCCTTATCACCGGCGCTATCTGGGCCACGTATACATGGGGTGCACCGTGGAGCAACGATCCTAAGCAGGTAGCTGTGGCCATCGCATTGCTCATCTACCTGGCATACTTTGTATTAAGGAATTCTATGAATGATATTGACCGCCGGGCACGTGTGGGCAGTGTCTATAATATTTTTGCTTATTTTATTTACCTGCCCCTGATCATGATATTGCCAAGGCTCGTTCAATCACTGCATCCCGGGGGACAAGGAGTGGAAGGCAATCCCGGTTTGAATGGAAGGGATCTTGACCCGGCCATGCGACTTGTGTTTTGGCCCGCTGTGATCGGGTGGACGTTATTGGGTGTGTGGATGAGCACACTAAAAATCAGATTGCTTTTGCTGAGGGATAAAAATTTAATTCATGGCTAAAAGAATATTGCGTTTGTGGATGATCGTTGTGTTGGTATTTCTGTATAATGAGTTACTGGCACAGGACAAGCCAGCTGGCAGTAATATCCAGGATACAATGCGAAGTCATAATAAAATATATGTTGTGATGGCGGTATGCATCACTATCCTTACGGGGCTCATTCTTTACCTGGTAAGAATAGACAGGAAGGTTAGCAAAGCAGAGAAAGGAATGTTGTGAATACGCGCCAGAATCTAACAGGTAAATCATGATAGAAACAGAACGATTGCAAATAGTTAAAAATAAATCTATGATATCTGCACAGCCATATAGTTTTTTCAGCAGCGTTGAACGAAGTTTTGATAAAGCCTCCATTTTTACAGACTGGGACCCGGGCATACTAGAGCAGATCAAAGCCTGTAACAGTGTGTACCAGATGAGATTCCCCGTTAAGATAGGAGCAGATATAGAAGTGATAGAAGCTTACCGTGTTCAGCATTCCCATCATAAAACGCCATGTAAGGGGGGGATACGTTTCAGCCTCTCCGTAAACCAGGATGAAGTAATGGCCCTGGCTGCACTGATGACCTACAAATGCGCCATTGTGAACGTGCCTTTCGGAGGTGCCAAAGGTGGAATTAAAATTGACCCGAAAAAATATTCGGCATATGACCTTGAAAAAATTACGCGGCGTTACACTGCGGAACTGATCAAGAAAAATTTTATCGGGCCCGGAACGGATGTTCCTGCACCAGATTATGGAACAGGAGCCAGGGAGATGGCGTGGATACTAGATACGTATGTTGCCATGCACCCGGGTGAGATTGATGCTGCGGGATGTGTTACGGGAAAACCGGTAACACAGGGTGGTGTTCGCGGACGGACGGAAGCAACGGGCCTGGGTGTTTTTTATGGATTGCGCGAAGTTTGTAACATGCCCGATTTAATGAAGCGTTTAGGCCTTGACGTTGGAGTGGAAGGGAAGCGGGTATGTGTGCAGGGTTTGGGTAATGTGGGTTATCATACTGCCCACTTTTTTAAAGAAGCAGGCGCAAAAATCGTTGGCCTTGCTGAGTACGAAGGTGCTATACGGAATGATGAGGGACTGGATTTGGATGAAGTTGTGAAGCACCGCAAAAAAAATGGTTCTATTTTAAATTTCCCTGGTGCAACCAATTACGAAAAATCAGGTGAGGCACTGGAAATGGATTGTGATATTTTAATTCCGGCTGCATTGGAAAATGTGATCAATGGTGAAAATGCATCCAGGATCAAAGCCCGGATCATTGGGGAAGGTGCCAATGGACCTCTTACACCGGATGCGGATGAAATACTTGCCTTGAAAGGTGTAGTGGTGGTACCAGACATGTACCTGAATGCCGGTGGCGTAACTGTGAGCTATTTTGAATGGCTGAAAAACCTCAGTCATGTTCGTTATGGCAGGATGGAAAAAAGATTCACTGAAAATCTCAATGAACATATTCTCGGACAGATGGAAGAGCTGACAGGCAAAAATGTTAGTGCCACAGAAAGAGAATTCATTATGCATGGGGCTGATGAGGTAGACCTTGTTCGCAGTGGACTGGAAGAAACAATGATCACCGCAACCCGCGAGATCATGGATATATGGAACAAAAACCCAACCATTCCGGATATGCGCACCGCCGCATATGTTTGCGCCATCAATAAGGTAGCAACATCTTATGCTGAGTTGGGGATTTTTCCGTAGAGAAAGGCTTGAGGTGTCAGGAATGCCTAATACCTCATTCCTCATACTCCGGCATCACATCGATGCCGAAAAAAGTGCCATCCCGCTTTTCAAATCCGAAGCAAAATTTACCATTGGTGATCACCAGAAATTTTGCCGGGAGAGAAATGTGATACAGCAGGACCTGCTCCAAAACTTTTGCATTGAGGGGGGTATTCATTTCTTTACATTCTACGATCATCCACGGCAATGCATTCCTGTCGTACACAACGATGTCACACCTTTTTTTTAATTCTCCCATGGAAAATTCCTTTTCTATGGCGAAGAGGGAAGACGGGTATTGTTTTACCAGGGTCATATATTGCAACATATTTTGCCGAACCCATTCTTCAGGGCTCAGGAAAAGCCATTTTTTTCGAAAAATATCAAAAATGAATTTTACACCCTTTTCATTTTTAGTATTGAATTGAAAATCCGGGAATTCAATTTTTATCATCAGTTGCCTGAATATATATTTTGTATTTTTATCAATGGCAAATAAACAACTAATGAACTGATACAGGATGAAAACCAAAAAAGAAATCGTAGACAATTGGCTGCCAAGATACACTGGCGAAAAGCTTGAAAACTTTGGTCAGTATATTCTCCTCACCAACTTTTCCAATTATGTTACCCTTTTTGCAGAATGGAATGGGGCCAGTATAAGCGGACTTGATAAACCCATGCAATGCGCCACAGCCAATAACATTACCATCATTAATTTTGGAATGGGGAGTCCGGGTGCTGCCACAGTGATGGACCTGCTAAGTGCCGTACAACCGAAAGCTGTTTTATTCCTGGGAAAATGCGGGGGACTTAAAAAAAGAAATAAGATCGGAGATATGATACTGCCAATTGCAGCGATCCGTGGCGAAGGAACTTCCAATGATTATTTCCCTCCGGAGGTTCCGGCCCTGCCTGCATTTGCACTGCAAAAAGCGATCTCCACCACCATCAGGGAATATGAATATGACTACTGGACGGGAACAGTATACACCACCAACCGCCGGGTTTGGGAGCACGACCAGGTGTTGAAAGATTACCTGCAACGGATCAGGGCATATGCCATTGACATGGAGACGGCAACTATTTTTACGGTCGGGTTTTTTAACAGGATCCCAACGGGAGCATTGTTGCTGGTCAGTGATTCGCCCATGGTGCCGGAAGGCGTAAAAACGGAAGCAAGCGATGTGAGTGTTACAGCGCAATTTGTAGAAAGGCACCTCAAGATTGGCATCGATTCACTAAAACAACTAATGAACGACGGACTTACAGTGAGACATTTGAAGTTTTGAATTTGAGTTTTTTAGGAGTTAGGTTTTGGGAGAAATTATACTCTATGCCTAATAGCTAAAACTAAAAACCTAATACCTGATACCTGATACCTTATACCTTATATGCCAAACAACCCTCTTCTCCAGATCAAAAACCTTTCTGTAGATTTCATAAAAGGGTTGGAAAGAAATACAGCTGTGAATGGTATTTCCCTGGAAGTCAATAAAGGCGAGATGCTGGCAATTGTGGGAGAGTCCGGTTCCGGGAAATCCGTAACAGCCTTATCTGTTTTACGCCTCCTACCTGTTCCTCCTGCGCGTTACACTTCCGGAGAAATTTTATTTTCTGCCGAAGGGTCAATCCCCGTTGATATTTTAAGGTTGAAAATTGATGAGATGAGACACATCAGGGGCAATAAAATTTCGATGATATTCCAGGAGCCAATGACATCACTGAACCCGGTGCATAAATGTGGAGACCAGGTGATGGAAGCGATTCAGCAGCATACTGACACGAACCATTTATCCGCAAAACGAGAAACCATCCGGCTTTTTGAGCAAGCCGGTTTGTCAGCGGATATGCTTGACCGTTACCCACATCAACTGAGCGGGGGACAAAAACAACGCGTAATGATTGCTATGGCCATGAGCTGCAATCCATCACTATTGATAGCCGACGAACCCACTACCGCCCTGGATGTAACCGTTCAAAAAACAATTCTTCAGCTGATCAAAAAGTTACAGAACGAATTCAATATGGGGGTGATCTACATTACCCATGACCTCGGCCTGATTGTAGAAATCGCAGACAAGGTGGCCGTTATGTATAAGGGCAGCATTGTTGAAACCGGCACAGTAAAAGAAATTTTTACACAGGCTCAACATCCATATACCCGAGCCTTGATCGCGTGCCGGCCTGTTATTTCTTCTAAGGGAAAAAGATTGCCCGTTGTTGGTGATTTTATGAATGAACCTACCCCCGAAAAGAAAGAAATTGTTGAAACTGAAGAGTCAGTTCATGACCGGCTTGCCGCACCTTTTCAGTCAAAACCTGATGGTGATGTTTTACTGGATGTAAAAAACCTGTGTGTTTATTTCCCGGTGAGAAAAAATTTTTTTGGAAAAACGCTAAAGCAATTCAAAGCCATAGATGATGTGTCATTCCATGTGATGAAAGGAGAAACATTGGGTCTTGTGGGAGAAAGCGGGTCAGGTAAAAGTACATTGGGCCGCACACTGCTGCGGTTGATTGAACCAACTTCCGGTAATATCCTGCTGGAAGGCAAAGACATCGCCCATTTTTCTAAAAGGGAAATGCGGAAGATCAGGAAAAATATCCAGATCATTTTCCAGGATCCATATGGTTCACTGAATCCGAGACTGACGATCGGGAGTGCCATCAGTGAACCCATGAAAATCCACGGACTTTTGCAAACCAACCAGCAACGGAAAGATAAAGTAATGGAATTGCTTGAGAAGGTGGATCTTAAACCTGCTCACTATTCGCGTTACCCGCATGAATTCAGCGGCGGGCAACGGCAAAGGATCTGTATAGCACGTGCATTGGGCATTAACCCGGGTTTTATCATTTGCGATGAAAGTGTCTCCGCTCTTGATGTGAGTGTACAGGCACAGGTCCTGAATCTTTTGTCGGACCTTAAAAAGGAATTTGGATTTACGTGTATTTTTATTTCGCACGACCTTCGGATCGTCCGGTATATCAGCGACAGGATGTTGGTGATGCATAAAGGCCGGATCGAAGAGATCGGCCCCGCGGATGAGGTCTATTTTAACCCCAAATCTGTCTACACAAAAAAACTCATTGCCTCCATCCCTGCTGGTTTGCTATGATTTTGACCGAGTGGGATCGCATTTTATACAATTATCATAAGATTACCATACCTTTGCACACTTAAAAAATCATGCCGTAACATGATAAGTGGCCTGCCCAGGCAGGTACATATCCCCCCGGAGCACTATAGTATGGCATGTGACAATTAACTTTAAATTTAGTCTTGTACATGAAATTATCCCAATTCAGATTTGATCTTCCCCTGAACCTGATTGCTCAAAATCCAACAAAGAAAAGAGAAGAAAGCCGCCTCATGGTGGTAGAACGCAAGACCGGCAAAATCGAGAACAAACATTTCAAGGACATCCTCGAATATTTTGATGACAAGGATGTATTTGTTGTAAATAACACAAAAGTATTTCCTGCCCGCATGTATGGACGCAAGGAAAAAACCGGTGCTAAAATTGAAGTATTCCTTTTGAGAGAACTTCACAAGCAAAACAGGCTCTGGGATGTGATTGTGGACCCCGCGCGTAAGATCCGTGTAGGCAATAAATTGTATTTTGGCGACAATGATGAACTGGTTGCTGAAGTGATCGACAACACAACAAGCAGGGGCCGTACGATCCGCTTTCTATGGGATGGCAACGAAGATGATTTCAGAAAGATGCTGTATTTCATGGGAGAAACTCCATTGCCGAAATACATCAAACGAAAGCCCGAAGAAGAGGATAAAGAGCGTTACCAGACAGTGTACGCCAAGCATGAAGGAGCAGTAGCTGCGCCAACTGCCGGATTGCATTTCAGCACCGAACTCATAAAAAGACTTGAAATAAAAGGGATCCGTTTTGCAGAAGTAACCCTCCATACCGGCCTTGGTACATTCAGGCCGATTGAAGTGGAAGACCTCAGCAAACATAAAATGGATGCCGAATATTACCAGATCGAAGAAGAAGCATGCAAGATCGTTAACAAGGCCAAGGAATCCGGCAGGAGAATATGTTCAATTGGAACAACCACCATGAGAGCAATGGAATCGTCTTTCACGGCTCAAAAATTATTGAAGCCTTCTGAAGGCTGGACCAACCATTTCATTCATCCGCCTTACAATTTCAACATTGCTGATTCATTGGTCACGAATTTCCACCTGCCAAAAACAAGCCTCCTGATCATGACATGTGCCTTTGCTGGTTACGATCTAACCATGGAAGCTTATAAAAAAGCGATCAAGGATAAATATCGTTTTTTCAGCTATGGGGATGCCCTTTTGATTATATAGTCTTGAGTTGTCATTCTGTAAATTCTGATTTTGTGTTTGACAGATGAAAAAATGTTCAACAATCAATGCTCAATGCTCAATTTTTATCACTCTGATCCTGTCGAAGGGTGGGCCTGTCGAATGGTGAGACCCTTGATGGGCATTGATCTGGTGACCCAAGAACCTAGTGACCAAATTTCATGAGAACAATACACCAATGGCTGGACGAATATGGCGAAAGCCATAAAAATGAAACCAATAAACTCATTCATTGGATTTGTGTGCCTTTCATTTTTTTCACGATCACCGGTTTGTTCTATTCCATTAAACTTCCTTTTTTCTTATCGCCTTCCCTGCAACTAAACGTTGCCATGATCCTCATCCTCATGATTACGGTTTATTATTTTATGCTTTCTAAAACTATTTGGGTGGGCATGTTATTCTTTGGTTTGCTGTGCCTGGTTATTTGTCATTTCATTGAAAGATCAGGTATTGCCCCGTTGTGGCTGGTGTGTATTATTTTATTCATAGCTGCATGGGCAGGCCAGTTTTTCGGGCATAAGGTGGAAGGCAAAAAGCCATCTTTTTTAAAAGATATCCAGTTTTTGATGATAGGCCCTGTATGGCTGATGAGTTTTATTTATGGGAGGTTGGGTATTAGATTATAGTAAAGTGAGCCACGAACCAGGAGAGCAGGAATGTTCAATGACCAATTGACCGAATGACCAATGACCCAATGACCCAACCACCTAATGAACCTCAGAACCCCATTTCAGGAGAACAATCCCTTGTTCAACAACTGCAATGCCTGCTCTTTGTATTCTTTGGAAATAAGGAGTGAAATGTTATGGCGGCTTCCTCCATAGCTGACCATACGTATAGGGATAGACGAAATTGTTTCAAAGATCTTACGCATTACATCCTCAGTTTCAGTGATCTCGTTTCCAACAATTGAGATAATGGTCTGGTTGGGATCCACATCAACGGTACCGAATAATTCCAGTTCCTTAATAATTTTTTTCAGGTAGGCGTCATTATCGATCGTTAATGATACAGCCACTTCAGACGTTGTGACCATATCTATAGATGTACGGTATTTTTCAAACACCTCGAATATCTTCCTTAAAAACCCATATGCGAGCAACATCCTGCTGCTGCGTATTTTAATAGCAGTGATATGGTCCTTGGCGGCAACAGCCTTTACTCCAACCCCGCCAGCATCACTGGTGATGATAGTTCCTTTAGCTTCAGGCTGCAATGTATTCAGAAGCTTAACAGGAATATTAAATGTTTGTGCAGGCCAGATGCTTGCAGGATGCAATATTTTCGCACCAAAATATGCAAGCTCAGCTGCTTCATCAAAACTCAATTTCTCAATAGGACTTGTATTTTTTACAACCCTTGGATCACTGTTGTGCATCCCATCAATGTCCGTCCATATTTCGCAAACAGTTGCATTGATAGCTGCAGCGATCAAAGACGCGCTGTAGTCGCTACCCCCTCTTTTTAAATTATCAACTTCACCTTTTGCGTTGCGGCAAATGTATCCCTGTGTTACAAAAAGCTGGGTATCCTTATGTCGTTGAAGCAATTGCGCGAGCTTCACTTTTATACTTCCGATCTGTGGCTCATCAAGGGCATCTATTGTCATAAAATCCAACGCGGGCAACCATGTGTGTTTAATATTCTGTTGTTCCAGGTAAACACTGAAAAGTTTTGAACTCAGCAATTCTCCCTGTGCCAGGATGTCCTTGTTCAGTGCTTCGCTGAATGAAATTTTTAAAATAATATTTAAAAATTCAAAATGCTCCGAAACAACGGCCTTTGCCTTGTTGTAGGCTTCTTCTGATTTTACAAGCTGGATGATGAAGTTTTGGTAATGATGTTCCAGCGCATCGATCTGTTGTTTTGCGGCGTCACGTTCTCCTTTCGACAAAGATTTACTGATCTCGGTCAATGAATTTGTGGTGCCGCTCAATGCGCTCAATACCACAATCTTTGGTTCAGTATCCTTCGTGATCAGCCTGGATATCTCAAACATCCTTTCAGGCTTACCAACACTAGTGCCTCCAAACTTCATTACTTTCATTACGCTTCAGGTTATTTAAATGGATGGCAAAGATAATGCTGATCGCAACAAAATAGCACAGGCTCTTAAACGCCAAACGCCGCAGGAGTCAGTGCCCCTTTCACTTATCAGCCTCAAAAGGAATATCATATTTTTCACCAAGATGTCTCAGGTTTTCTACCACTTGTTCCAGCAACGGAATGCCTTCTTTGATTCTCACTTTTTCAATCGCAGTTTCCATTTCTCCCGGTATATAAACCCGCTCCTGGCCTCCTACCGTTTTAGCATTTTTAAATCTCCTGATCCATTTATCCATGTGTTTTTTAAAATCTGTTGCCGGGCGGAAAGCATCGATCCGCATCGCGCCAAAAAAATGCCCTATGCCCTCTCCCGGCAAGCCATCTGCAAGATGCATGTAAGCAGGAAATGGAGGCACCCATGGGCCGTAATTCGCGCCGCTAAGAACACCGGAAAAAATGTCTACAATGGCGCCCAGTGCATATCCTTTATGACTGCCGTGTTCTGTGTCACCACCCAAAGGCAGCAATGCACCACCTTCTTTCAACTCATTGGGGTTAACAGATGGTTGGCCATTCTTTGTTTGTATCCATCCTGAAGGTGCCTCCAGGTTTTTTCTTTGCAATATTTCAAGCTTGCCATTAGCGGCAGTTGTTGTTGCAAAATCCGCTACAAAGGGTTCTTCTGTTCCGGCAGGCACCGCAATGGCTATGGGATTTGTACCCAGCAATTTTTCAATCGAAAATGTAGGCGCCACGAGAGGTGAAGCATTCGTCATCGCAATTCCGATCATATCTTCTTTCAACGCCTGCATCGCATGAAAGCCGGCAATCCCATAATGGTTGCTGTTCTTTACACTCACCCAGCCCGTGCCCGCACTTTTAGCTTTGTCTATGGCCACCTGCATAGCGTAAGGCGCAACCACAAGTCCCAGCCCTGAATCACCATCCACGACAGCTGTTGAAGGAGTTTCATGCGGAATTGAGAAATTCGGTTTTGTATTGATCCTTTTTACTTCCCATAACCTGACATAACCACTTAGCCTTGCCATCCCATGACTGTCTACACCTCTTAGGTCGGCTTTGAGCAAAGAGGTACATGCAATTTCTGCATCCTGACTACTGCAACCTATTTTTACAAATATCTTTTTTGCAAAGCTGAACAAGTGTTCGTATGTAAAATTTTTGGGCATCCGACAAATGTAAGGGTATCTCATTTTAATTTTTGAATTCAGATTTTAGATTTTAGATTTGGTAGAGGATTAGAGGTTTAGAGGTTTAGAGGTTTAGAAGTTTAGAAGTTTAGAGAGTTTAGATGTACCCTTAGTTTGAATGACCCAATAACCCAATGACTCACTGACTCACTGACTTAATGACTTAATGACTTAATGACCCAATGACTTAATAATAAACCGACGAAAGAATGGGAAGAATATTTGAAGTACGTAAATCAACCATGTTTGCCAGGTGGGATAAAATGGCAAAGCAATTTACCCGCATTGGGAAGGAGATCGACATGGCCGTGAAGCAGGCCGGGCCAGATCCCAACAACAATTCGGCGCTGCGTCGTTGCATCATCAATGCTAAAGCAGTGAATATGCCCAAAGACCGCGTGGATGCGGCTATAAAAAGGGCAATGGGTAAAGACAAAACAGATTATCACGAAATGTTGTATGAAGGATATGCTCCGCACGGGGTTGCATTATTGGTAGAAACAGCAACCGATAACCCTACCAGAACCGTTGCCAACGTGAGGATGCATTTCAATAAAGGAAATGGTGCACTCGGTACAACGGGAAGTGTGGCATTCACCTTCAACCGTATGGGAGAATTTAAGATCAGGAAGAACAATCTTGATACTGAAGAGCTTGAACTGGAACTTATAGATTTTGGCCTTGAAGAAATTGGTGAAGACGCTGATGGCAATATCGTGATCAGGACTGCTTACAATGAATTTGGACACATGAGCAAAGCTCTGGAAGAAAGAAAAATTGAAATTCTAACGGCGGAGCTTACACGCATTCCAACAAATTTTGTAGAGCTGGACGAAGAACAATCCAATGAAGTTTTAAAGCTTGTTGACCACCTTGAACAGGATGAAGATGTGCAGCATGTGTACCATAATTTGAGGTGACCTGTAGAAAAAGTATATAAGGTATCATAAAGTATATATAGTAAAATAAAGTTTATAAAGTAAAGTTTCTAATGCTTTCGGGCTTATGAATTCTTTCTGCCATTTTATTTACATCCTCGTACACTACTTTATATACTTTATTTACTTTTCACCTCCTCTCTCAAGCTTTTTCAAATCTGCACTCCTGTTTTTTTGAAAATTAAAATTCCTGAAATCATAGGTTTGCGGAAGAAGCAACTGTAATTGATGGAGTTCCTGGATTTCAATCTCCACATCTTTCCACGTAAAATCTGTAACGTGGCCTCCATTGATTTTATCCTCAGAAAGAAAGTGGAAGTGGTACCCGGGAATGCTGACCTCGTCTAAAAATGACGGAAGCTTAAATCCTACGAAAACACCTTTTACTTTGTACAGTTCAAAAAAACGCTGTAGGTCCATTAATGATGTAATGTCGGGGTATGGCTGACTTGTTACCGGCGGGAATGCCCGGGTTTTTACATATTCAAACTGGCCTTTGATCCTGACCGCATACATTCCATTTTTATTTTTTAGGAAAGAATCGATGAACATGTATGCCTCCTTTACATCGTGACTTCGGTGAGACCGAACTGCAGTATCCGCATTGAAAAAACACAACATGGCAAGGCATGATTTAGTGGAATTCTGTGGTACAAAGGTTTTACCGGTAAATTGCGTTTGATAGATCCGACCTTTCTCCATCACCAGCTCACCATCCAGCCTGTCCGGTGCACCAAGACCAAAATTGCCATGCTTTTTTAATTGATCTATTGATAAAACACCATCGTACAATCCTCCCATAAACCCATTGAGCAAGCCATACTGGAATAAAATACCGTCCTTTCCTATTTGACTGTTCGCCTGTCCCTGGACTGACATGCTTATCCAGCAAATACAGCTCATTAAGGTGTACAAAATTTTTCTACTGATCATTTCCATATTCTTTGAAATTATAGTTCACCCAATCGTAAAAAAATAGGGAACCGGATCGTTTTGGTTTCATTCTTACCCCAGGCCGCAAGGAGTACATCATCGATATCTTCGACGGGGTTTCGATGGTTTGCTTTAATAAAATGCTGAACCGCAGACCAGGTTCCCAGGTAACCCAGCAATTGCTCAAATGTCCATTCAAAAACATTTTCAAACTTCGGGCATTCAATTTCTTTGAAAGGAAATGGAATGGTCCTGTAATTTTCATCAATGTACTTCCTTTCCTTGTCCCAGTAACTACAAATAATTTCATGATAGAATTTTTTGATCACCCTGTCTGTTTCCTCATCACAATTGAATAAGCCATATCCCATCACTGCGATCTTTCCGGAAGGTTTTATAGTTCGTGACACCTCTTTATAAAATAACCCAAAATCAAACCAGTGTATTGCCTGTGCTACTGTAATGAGATCGAAAAAAGCGGGGGGAAAAGATATTTTTTCGGCGGGTTGAACAGAATAAAGAATATTGTCTTGTTTAACAGCTTGCGCCAATTGATTTTTGCTGATATCAGTGGCATAAACTTTATCAAAATGCTTTGCCAGCTCCAGGGCCACCTGCCCATTTCCTGTACCACAGTCCCACGCCGTTTCATTATTCTTGCTTACAGATACTAAAAAATCAATCAGCTTTGCCGGGTACCCGGGCCTGAATTTTTGATACTGGCCGGAACGATTTGAAAAATTATCTTTCATCAGAGGACTGGATTAATTTCTGTTGGGGTATGTGACTGGTTGTAAAAAAATTTTAATAATACCTTCGCTCTTTTATGAGTAAACAAACTTACGACATCGTGATCATTGGCGGGGGGCCGATCGGGTTGGCTTGCGGTCTTGAAGCAAAAAAAGCAGGTCTTAGTTACCTGGTTCTTGAAAAGGGTGCACTGGTAAACTCAATTTACAATTACCCGGTGAATATGATGTTCTTCAGTACAAGCGAAAGACTGGAAATCGGGGGCATTCCATTTGTAAGCAACAATGCAAAACCTGTACGAAATGAAGCCCTGGAATACTACAGGCGGGTAGCCATCTCTGGTGGTTTGCATATTAAGCTTTTTGAGGAGGTAAAGACAGTAAAAAAAAACGGGGCAGACTTTTTTATTGAAACCACAAAAGAAAATTACACGTCAAAAAATATAATAGTGGCTACCGGCTTTTACGACATTCCATATTTGCTGAACGTAAAAGGCGAGCAGTTGGAAAAGGTAAAGCATTATTATAAGGACCCTTATTTTTATGCTTTTCAGAAAGTGCTGGTGGTAGGAGCAGCAAACTCGGCTGTGGATGCAGCTCTGGAAACATGGCGCAAAGGCGCTTCGGTGACTATGGTGATCAAAAATGCCCGGATCAGTGAGCGTGTAAAATATTGGGTAAAACCTGATATCGAAAACCGGATTGCCGAGGGTTCGATCAAAGCATATTTTAATTCCACCGTTCATGAGATCAGGGAGAAAGAGGTTGATCTTCAAACACCCGCCGGGATTATCACCATTGAAAATGATTGGGTCCTGGCTATGACAGGTTACCAGCCAAATCTCAGTTTTTTGCGCGGGCTTGGTATTGAATTATCAGATGACGAAGTGTGCAAACCAACTTATGATGATGATACTTACCAGACAAATATTCAGGGCATTTTTCTCGCCGGTGTAATATGCGGCGGAATGAATACTCACCGCCTTTTCATTGAAAACTCCAGGGAACATGCTGAAAAGATCATCAGGCATATTAAGGGCAATGGTGAAGGGTGAAGTCATTTGGTCATGGGGTCAATGGTCATTGGGACATTGGTGCTCTTTGCAAAGAGAGATAATTTATTGACTTATTGACCTATTGACCTATTGAATTATTGACCACTGACCTAAGAAAGCATTTAATTTAAGAGAAACTGCCTATTGTCCATTTCCCTTGTTTTGTTTTTGTAGAAGCCGCTGCAGCTTTTTTTCATTTTTTTGATACACCAGGTGGGTGGTTACCACTGCAAGTACCACCGAAAGTGGTAATACTATATAAAAGCTTGTCAAGCCACCCATATCTCTTTCTGCCATCATCAATTTTAATATGAAAAGAAGGGAAAGAAAAATCACTACCATCCAAGCGATGATGTATTGCAGGTAATATTTCCACCTTGGGCCTTCCTTCTGTTCCTGCCAGTGGCGTATAAAAGTTTTTTCAGTAGTTGTGAGCATAAAATTTGGTATTACCCCGGAATTGTGATCTCGCCTGTCATATAAAAAACACATTGCCCGCTGATCTTAACCCTGTCTCCTGCCTGTTCACAAAATAACTGTCCACCCCTTGATGAAAGCTGCAAGGCTGTTAACGAATGTTTATTCAATTTCTCGCTCCAGAAGGGAATAAGTTGCGAGTGTGCTGAACCGGTAACCGGATCTTCGTCTATCCCTACTGTGGGTGCAAAAAATCTCGACACAAAGTCGACCTCCTTTCCCGGGGCAGTAATAATTAATTTATAACCGGATTTTTTTAATATTGAAAAATCAGGCTGGCATTTTTTGATCGCGTCTTCATTCATAAGTTCTACCAGCAAATCTCTTTTTTTATAAACACCCACGATCTCAGCACCACCTAACCCTTTTTGTAAATCAACGGGATAATCGTTAAATCGCTCCGGTTTCCATGATGGAAAATCAAGGCAAAGCATCCCATTTTCCCGGCTTACTTTCAAAACACCACTTTTTGAGCTGAAGCTGATCACAGGTTTGTCAAAACCCATTACCTCGTACAATACAAATGCGGAGGCTAAAGTTGCATGGCCACACAGGTCAATCTCTACGAGTGGTGTAAACCATTTGATTTCATAGTCATACGTTGCACTGTTATTTACCGGGACAAAAAAAACAGTTTCGGAGACATTATTTTCCAGGGCGATGTTCTGCATTAATTGACTATCTATCCAATGATCCAACGGAATAACTGCGGCGGGATTCCCGCCAAATAATTCGGTGGTAAAAGCATCAATTTGATAAAGCTTCAGTTTCATTTTTTATTACCTTTTGTATAAATGACTTTATAGTTGGCCTGCAAGGTTCCATTGGAATAAGATCTTGAATTGATCAGTGACAACCACACTTTATCTTTCAGGGATCCCACCATTGATTTTCCCTGGCCTAACAATACAGGGATGATAGCAATTGAAATTTCATCAATGAGGCGGAGTTCTAAAAAGGAACTGAGTAAAGACGCACCCCCCCAAAATGCAATGTCTTTCCCTTGTTCATTTTTAAGTGAATTCATTTTTTCGGAGATGTTTTCTTTTACGAGTGTAAAATTTTCAGGAAGAGATGTCAGTGTTTTTGAAAATACTAATTTTTTCATCCCATCATTTCCACTTCCCGCTGCAGCAAACTTTTCATACGATTTTCGGCCAAAAAGATATGTATCAAATTTATTCATATGCTCCGCAAAATCAATTTCCTGGTCGATGAGTATCCAATCGTATTCACCATGAGGGCCTTCAATATAGCCATCAAGACTGGATGCAAAACCAGCAATTATCTTTCGCATAAACTGTCTATTTCTGGTGTTTTAAAAATCCGTCTATTCCTGCATCATCTCCCTCGCAACTGCAACAATGTCCTCGGTATTGGGCTTGCTGAAATAATCCCCGTCACTACCGTAGGAAGGGCGGTGGTCTTTGCCTGTAATGGTGCGTGGAGCAACATCTATCCACCGGTAACCACCTTGTTCTTCCATCACCTTATTGAACATATAAGCACAGGCACCCCCGGGAACATCCTCATCAATAAATACAATCCGGTTGGTTTTTTTTAATGATTCAAGGATATTATGGTTGATGTCAAAGGGTAGCAATGTCTGTACATCTATTACTTCGCAACTGATCTGCATCTCATCCAAAATTTCC
>JBDUCQ010000176.1:0-4890 GCA_040003385.1 Ginsengibacter sp.
CATAGTATAAAGGTAGTACGACAGATTTTGATTCTGTTTGTTGAGGTTCGAATCCTCATGGGGCAACAATATACTACTACACCATCTTTAAGACTTTCGGTTTCCTGATAGATTGGTTTTTCTTATACAGGTTAAGACTTTTATACAACCAGCTCATTGATGACATATAATAACTTTTCACTTGCTTTAAGAAACTTCAGATTAGTATAATCCCCCATGATCACTAGCCATTCATTTTGAATGCTATAAAAAAGTAACCGTATTACTTTTCATTTTGATATGGTGTTCAAGCCGGAAGAATTAAAAAACCGAAATTAAAAAAAATCCTCACCCCCGGTCTAAGCCAGCACTATGGTAAATGATTAAGTTGAGTGAGTTCAAATACCAAAAGGGATCCTCGCAGTTTAGAAATATCAGCACTCATCAGACACAATGGTTCGTTTCTCACGACCCAATCAATCTTCATTTTTTTTCAGGATCAAAGCTGTCATGTTGGGCAGGTAAATACTTAGTTCATGATTCTCATCAACAGAGTATTTAATGTTAGTATCAACCCTGTTAAATCCCCCATACCGGGTGCTGTCCGAATTGAGAATGATGGTATACATATTCTTTTCCTGTACACGGAACTTGTAACCAAAAATGGAATTATGTCCGTGAAAGTTGAAAATGAAAAGCAGGTCATTCCTTTCATAAATGATCACCTTGTTATCACCATCCATGTGGATCTGGCGCGCTGCAGGAGATGAAAGTATCTGATGTTCTTTCACCACGCTGATCATCTCTTTGTCCCAGTTGGCGAGGTATTGGTATTTTAATTCCGGGTTGTCAACAAGCGACCACTGCCTCCTGGCATAATGGTGGCTCCAGTTATTGCCTTCTCTTGGGAAATCAATCCATTCCGGATGGCCGAATTCATTGCCGATAAAATTCAGGTAGCCATCACCGCCCAGGCTGATGGTAAACAACCGTAGCAATTTGTGAATGGCGATGCCGCGATCGATCACAATATTTTCATCATTCAATCCCATGTGGAAATACATCTCTTTATCCATGAGCCAGAAAGCAATTGTTTTATCGCCCACCATGGCCTGGTCATGAGATTCCACGTATGCAATTGTTTTCTCCTTATAACGCCGGTTATTTAAAACATCCCACATCTCGTAAATATTCCAGTCTTCATCCTTTTTTTCTTTTAAAAGTTTTATCCAGTAATCGGGGATTCCCATTGCCAGGCGGAAATCAAATCCAAAACCGCCTTCTTCCGGCTTTCTTGTTAAACCCGGCATTCCACTAACATCTTCTGCTATGGAAATGGTGTTGCTTTTGAATTCATGGATCACAGCATTTGCCAGCTGCAGGTAAGTCATGCTGTCCCAGTCCACTCCTTCTTTAAAATATTTATCATAGTGATCGAAGGATGTGGAACCGTGATGGAAATACAGCATTGACGTTACACCGTCAAAACGATAACCGTCGAAATGAAATTCTTCAAGCCAATAACGTGTATTCGAAAGCAGGAATTTTTTCACTTCCCATTTTCCATAATTAAATAATTTGGAATCCCATCCTTCATGGTATCCTCTTGCACCCGCATGAAAATACTGGTTGTCACTTCCATCAAACTGGTTCAAACCTTCTGCAAGATTTTTTACAGCGTGCGAATGAACAATGTCCATAATTGCAGTAATTCCAAGGTTGTGTGCTTTGTTAATAAGGTATTTCAGGTCTTCGGGGGTTCCAAACCTTGAACTTGGCGCAAAAAAATTAGATACATGGTAACCGAATGACCCGTAATATGGATGCTCCATCACGGCCATCATTTGTATTGCATTGTAGCCTCCTTCTTTTATCCTGGGCAGGATCAGATCAGCAAATTCCCTATACGTGCCCACCCTTCCAAATTCCTGCGCCATACCTACATGACACTCATAAATTATTGGTTGCTCAAAATTTGCAGCGGGGTTAAAGTTGTCATCGGTCCATACAAACGGAATTTCCGGAAACCACAACTGGCCGGAAAAATCATACGTTGCTATATCCTGTACTACTTTCCTGATGTAGGCCGGTATCCGGTCCGTTGACCCGTTGGCACCCTCGATATTCACCTTCACTTTGCTGCCATGGACGAAACTATTTTTAAATTCTTCATAGGGAAGAAATATTTCCCAATCTCCATGCGGGTTTTTTGTGAGTGGGTGGGAGGTCCTGTCCCAGTCGTTGAAATCTCCCATCAGGTACAGGTAATGCGCATTGGGTGCCCATTCCCTGTAGGTCCATCCATTTTTTGTTGCATCGAAATTAATGCCATAATAAAGATGAGCTTTTGCAAAGTCCAGAAGACTTCCTGCAACATCTTCAATTTCCCTGCGTGCCTTTTTATACCGCTCCAACCGCGCATCAACATCTTCAGCATACGGATCCATCCAGGCATCTTCCTGTATGATCGGAAGTTTTTGTTTTTGCTCCATCTATTTTTGAATAAAGATGATATAAAAATGATAACTCCTTATACCCGCCTCACTGCTCTGTTGGCACTTTTTAAATATGGTTTTAATGCCTCACTGAAGTTACAAAGCTTTATTTGCAATAAAAATTTCGACCCGCAAAACAATTGGCAGGGTTACCATTTTGTTTAAAAAAGGATAAACATTCAATAACCCCTGTGATTGGATCAGTCCTTGAAGGGCATGGTCCTTCGATGGGCTCAGTCCTTCGACGGGCTCAGGATGAAAAAAATTCGTAATCTTTACCCTACAATCATTACATGACAGCAGAGCAAATCCGGTTGGCAGAAAACGCTGTAAAAGAAATCCCTCTTGAAAAATGGGGGCCTTACCTCAGTGAACGGCAATGGGGAACTGTCCGGGAAGACTATAGCCAGTTTGGAGATGCCTGGAATTATTTTCCTTACGACCATGCCCACTGCAGGGCTTATATATGGGGTGAGGACGGCCTGGCCGGAATATCGGATTATTTTCAAAACCTTTGCTTTGCCATCGCTTTATGGAACGGAAAAGACCCCATCCTAAAAGAGCGCCTTTTTGGCCTTGGGAATAATAATGGTAACCATGGTGAAGACGTGAAGGAACTTTATTATTACCTCGATAATATTCCTTCACATTTTTATATGGAATATTTATACAAATATCCCCAAAAGCAATTTCCTTATGATGACCTGAAGAAGCAGAATGGAGATCGTTCCAAGCTGGACCCGGAATATGAGATACTGGATACAGGTGTTTTCAATGACAACCAATACTTTGATGTTTTTGTCACGTATGCAAAGGAAGATTCCCAGGATATTTTCATTAAAATAAATATTCACAACCGTTATCATCAGAGTGCGAAGATCACCGTGTTGCCTACACTCTGGTTTTACAACAGGCTGAGTAACCGACAGCTTGCTGAAAAACCTGCAATCACTGCCCATGATAAAAATTGTGTGAAAGCGACACATGAGAAGGTGGGAGCCTATTACTTATATTTTCAGCCGCCAAGAATGCTGATGTTTACAGAAAACGAAACCAATACAGAAGTGGTAAAGGGGATACCCAATACAACCCCTTTTGTAAAAGATGCTTTTCATCATGGGATCATCAAAAGAAAAAATGTAAGGGCGCTTGGTAAAAAAAAATCAGGCACTAAGTTTTCCCCGGTGTATACCCAGACCATCGAAGCCGGCTCTTCCAAAACAATCTACCTGCGTTTGTGCAATAAGGAATTGAAAAATGCATTTGAAGAAGGGTTTGAAAATATATTTTCGAAACGGAAAACAGAGGCTGATGATTTTTACAAAGCAATTCTCCCGGTAAACATTTCGGAAGAGATGTTCAATATTCAAAGGCAGGCACTTTCAGGATTATTGTGGAGCAAACAGTACTATCACTATGATGTTGAAAGATGGCTGACCACCAGCGATGGTGTGAGTGAGCTAAATCCAAATAAAATACACGGGCGCAATAATGAATGGAAACACCTGAAAAACCAGGACATCATTTTAATGCCCGACAAATGGGAATATCCCTGGTATGCAGCCTGGGATCTTGCATTTCATTGTATACCAATGGCAAGGATGGACCCTGAATTTGCAAAACATCAACTGCTTCTGATCATGCGCGAATGGTACATGAAGCCTGACGGCCAGCTTCCCGCATATGAATGGCATTTCAGCGATGTAAACCCACCCGTTCAGGCCTGGGCGGCGCTGCAGGTATACCAGATAGAAAAGTCAATGAAAGGCGAAGGAGATGTTGGATTCCTTAAAAAAATATTTCACAAGCTAATCATCAATTTTACCTGGTGGATCAACAGGAAAGATGCCGCAGGCAACAACATTTTCCAGGGAGGGTTTTTGGGCCTGGACAATATCGGTGTATTCAACAGGAGCATTGAAATGCCAGGTGATATGCGGCTTGAACAGGCAGATGGAACAAGCTGGATGGGAATGTATGCACTGAATATGATGGAAATGGCATTGGAAATTTCCATGCATGATCAATCGTTTGAAGACACTGCAACGAAATTTTTTGAACACTTTGTGCTGATCGCAGAAGCACTTAACCAACATGGCCTTTGGAATGAAAATGATAAATTCTTTTATGATACCCTCACCGTATTTCATTCACAGCCTATTCAATTGCGGATACAGTCTATTGTAGGGTTGACCACCCTTTTTGCAGTTTCAATTATAAAAAATAAAGTATTTGACCAGCTTCCTGATTTCAAAAAAAGAAGTTCATGGCTTGAAAAATACAGGGTGAAGCACAAGCGATTCTGGCCCAATGAAGAACACATTGGCGGAGACAAAACTTTGCTGTCGCTGGTACAACAGGATAAGCTGAAAGATATACTTGAACATTTATTGAATGAAGATGAATTTCTTTCCCC
>JBDUCQ010000061.1:0-16412 GCA_040003385.1 Ginsengibacter sp.
CAGGTTGAAGATTTTTTTGCTTCTAAAGCTGAAAAGATCGACCGGGTGATCACTTCCGAAGATGTTGTAGTATCAAAAGTTGGCAGAGAACTTTATGAAAAGTTTTTTAAGGGATACACGAAAAAGCAGTGGGATCTTGATCCGCGGGAGCTGGATGCTTCTGTTACAGCCCGGGTACCAACAAGGACAAATAAAGATGACCGGTATTTTACAGACACCTACCAGGCGATGCCATTACATGGGTATACAAAGATGTTTGACAGGATGCTTTCTCATCCTAATATAAAGAGAATGCTTAATACAGATTATAAAGAAATAGTGGATGACATTCCGCATAAAAATCTAATCTATACCGGTCCGATTGATAGTTACTTTAATTTTTGTTATGGAAAGCTGCCATATCGTTCATTGGAATTCAAGTTTGAAACGATAGCAGAAGATAAATTCCAGGATACCGGAACAGTCAATTATCCAAATGAGCACCTTTACACCAGGATCACTGATTTTAAATATCTGACCGGCCAAAAACATCCTAAAACAACAATCGTTTACGAATATCCTCGGGCAGAAGGAGACCCTTATTATCCTATTCCACGTTCTGAAAATGCAGACTTATACAAAAGATACCATCAACTGGCAGCGGGCATGACAAATACTTTCTTTACAGGAAGGCTTGCAACATACAAATACTATAATATGGACCAGGTGGTTGCACAATCGCTAACGTTATATAAAAAGTTATGCCAACACCCGGAAATCGCTAGCAATGGAAACAAAATCACTCAATACCAGCCTTGAAATTTGGGGAGGAATAGAATGTACCATCAACAGGATAGAGGATTGTTATCTTGATCAACTTCATTATTCAAAGCATTATGATCGGGAAGAAGATATCCCTTTGATCGCAGGGCTTGGAATCAAAAAATTACGTTATCCCATCTTATGGGAATACCACCAGCCCCACGTAAATTCGGATATCAATTGGAGTTGGGTAACAAAACAGTTAGATGCCATAAAATCCTTTGGAATCACCCCCATTGCCGGGCTGGTTCACCACGGAAGCGGACCTGAATTTACAAACCTGCTTGATCAGAATTTCCCAAACCTTTTGGCCGCTTATGCGAAAAAGGTTGCCGCACAATTTCCATGGATCGAATTTTATACGCCCGTAAATGAACCCTTGACTACAGCCCGGTTTAGTGGTTTATATGGATTTTGGTATCCTCATCACAAGAACGATATCAGCTTTGCGAGAATGATTCTGCACCAGGTAAAAGGCATCATACTTTCTATGAAGGCCATCCGGGAGATCAATCCCTTAGCAAAGCTTGTTCAAACCGAAGACCTCGGTAAAACTTACAGCACCCCGTTTTTGGAGCACCAGGCCAGATTTGAAAATGAACGCCGCTGGCTCACGACAGACCTTTTATGTGGCACAATGACTCCGGGTACTCCCATGTGGAAATATTTTTCAAGACTCGGCATTCCTGAAGAACAGCTTGTTTTTTTTATGGAAAATCCTTGCCCTCCGGATATCATGGGCTTTAATCACTATCTCACTTCTGAAAGATTTTTGGATGAGCAGATTCAAAAATATCCTTCTTATACCCATGGTGGAAATGAATTGCAGGAGTATGCGGATGTTGAAGCTATAAGGGTTTCTCATATCAATCGTTCGGGCCTGAAGGTTTTACTAAAAGAAGCGAATGAAAGGTATAATCTTCCGATGGCAATCTCCGAGGTGCAGCTGGATTGCACCAGGGATGAGCAATTACGGTGGCTTAAGGAAGTATACGATACTTGTGCAGAGTTAAAAGGTGAAAATATCCCGGTAGTGGCTGTAACTGCCTGGGCTCTGTTCGGAGCTTTCGGATGGAACAGGCTGCTCACTTCAGCAAAAATGGATTATGAACCCGGGAGTTTCGACGTGCGTTCGGGTAATCCCCGCCCCACAGCACTTTGTGGTCTTATAAAAAACCTGGCTTCCGGTGAACCTTACGCACATCCTGTTACCGGGAACCCCGGCTGGTGGCATAGGATCTCTCCTAATGCTTCGCACCCTGACGACATTCAACCCTTCCTGATCATTGGAAAAACCGGAACCCTGGGCAAAGCTTTTGCTAAGATTTCTGATGCGCGGGCGTTGTCTTATATATTATTGGGCAGGAACGAGCTTGATATTACCAATGAACAGCAGGTAGAAAACGCGCTGCTGAAATTTAAGCCATGGGCAGTGATCAATGCCGCAGGTTACGTGAAAGTTGATGAAGCTGAAACAGAAATGGAAAGTTGTTTTAGCAGCAACATGACCGGCGCTTGCGTACTGGCTATGGCATGCCAGAAGTATGGAATACAATACATGTCTTTCTCATCTGATTTTGTCTTTGATGGGGAAAAAGGCAAACCATACTTTGAAGAAGATACTGTAAACCCATTAAACATCTATGGCAACAGCAAAGCTCTTGCTGAGGTTGCAGTTACGCATGCGCATCCCGGTGCACTGGTCATCAGGACAAGTTCATTTTTCGGACCCTGGGATGAATATAATTTTATTAAGAATGTGACCGATAGTCTTTCCTCAAATAAAATCTTTACGGTTGCAGGGGATGTTTTTATTTCTCCAACCTATGTTCCGGATCTTGTGAATGTAAGTCTCGATCTGCTGATTGACAAAGAGAAAGGTATTTGGCACCTGACAAACAATGACGAGATTTCCTGGGCGCGCCTTGCAGAATTTGTTGCCTTGAGATCGGGGCTTGACAGGAGCCTGTTGCAAATTCAACCCGCTGAGGAAATGGGCTGGAAGGCCACACGGCCAAAATATAGTGTTTTAAAAAGTCGGCATGGTGTACTCATGCCATCACTCAAAAATGCGATGAACCGATACTTCGAGGAAGTAAAAGTTTTTAATGAACACCCACTATCTAGCGAACATTTTCTCCAAGTCAATGCCTGAAAAACTATTCAGTGGCTTCACGTGGTATAAATGTAACCCGTGATATTTTATATTTTAGTTGAAAATTTCCATGGTCACCGTTACAGCATTAACTTACAGGCATTAATCTAAAATCATGCTTCAAAATATCAGATCTTCTAAATATTTAGCATTAGTGAGAAGCCCTCTCGACCTGATCAGAACAAAAAAATTATTACAGGTCAACCCAACCCTTGAGCCTCTCCGCAAAGAGCCCGCACAGATCAAAATTTTTGTATTTGATTATAATAGTGAAAGTGTGGAGGAACATGAAGTTAAAAATCTGGTTGACTGTTATAAATTTCTGGACACTAAAAAAGTAAGCTGGATTAATGTTGACGGGTTGCGTAAAGATGAAGTGGAAAACATCTGCAATCATTTTGGAATTCATCCTTTGATTACAGAAGATATCTTAAGCGTAGGCCAGCGACCAAAGATGGATGAACTAAATAACCTTTTGTTTTGTTTGCTGAACATGCTGTACTATAAAACTGAAGAAAATTCAGTTGAAAGTGAACAGGTAAGTATTGTGCTGGGAAGCAATTTTGTGATCAGTTTCCAGGAAGATGATTCAAAAGATGTCTTCAATCCCTTGCGGGAAAAAATAAAAATTGCGGGAAGTAAGATCCGCCAAAGCGGTTCCGATTATTTATTTTATTCACTGATAGATATGATCGTTGACAACTATTTCGTGGTGATGGAAAAGCTCGCGGAAGGTATTGAACGGCTGGAAGATGACATCACCAAAAATTCGGACACTGCGACTTTGTCAAAGATCAACGTACTGCGTAAAGAGCTCATCGTTTTAAAAAGGAGCATTTCTCCTGTACGTGAAATTGTGAATGGTATTTTACGAAGTGAAAACAATATGGTTGAAGATAAAACAGAAAAATATTTCAAGGATGTATATGATCATATTGTGCAGGCCAATGAACTGGCAGAAAACTACAGGGATATGATGATCAACCTGCAGGACCTTTACCTCAGTAATGTAAATCTTAGAATGAACGGTGTTATGAAAGTGATGGCGGTAGTTACCTGCCTTCTTGCACCCGCCACAGTAATCGGAGGTATTTTCGGAATGAATTTCGAGAGGATACCCTGGTTGCACAATGATTATGGGTTTTACATTGCTGTAGGCCTGATGCTGATTGTGCCGATATGGATGATATTTATGTTCAGAAAAAAGGGTTGGTTTTAAGTCAACAACTTTGGACTTATGTCTTTGCCTTCTTATAAATCGGAACAGTGCTGCACGGTTCCCCATACATGATACTTTTTACTACCGGCCTCAATAACCTGGTGATCTCAACATATGCAGTTTCGGAAATTGATTTATCACCACAGCCTTTGATGACAACTCTTTTATCAGCAAACTCATCCGGGTTTATCTTCGACAGGTTTTTTATAAACATGGTTCGATGCATAAAATCTTCATCCCCAAACAAGACCTCAGAAGCTACAGGTTCAAGATATGTGGCGACTAGCATGTAAGCCCATATAGGTATCACAGCGTCCTGTGAACAGGTAATACAAACATTCTTATTGCGGTACTGTTCCCAATCCTGGTTTTTAAGCTGCTCACGAAATTCTTTTTCTTTGAGTATAAGCCCCATAAACAAGTGATGCTTTAAATCGAACACCCTGGTTTCTTCCCTGGGGTAAAAGCTTTCAAGGTCTATGGTAACCAGGCCGCTTTCTGCAACTTTATTAATGATCAGGTCTTCCATCACACAAAGTTACGATGATTGTCTGAACCTTGATTTGGGGAGATTAAAGGATTAAATTGAAAAAATTGAAGCAGTCTTCCGGAATGCAGGAATACGCAAAGGCCTAGAAATTATCTGTTTAATCCATAAATCCACCCAAATCGCGCCCGCCTGACTGTATGAGCTGGTTCGGACAGAAAACTAAAAAAATTTGCTCCTCTTGTCCTTGATATCAGCCATTTTTTTCAGTGAATTAAATGAAGCGCCCAGTAAACCTGGTTTCTGTTGTTGTGGATTGCCTTGCACAATTTCATTTACCCGCGTAAAATTGGTTTTTGTGGGAATACCCGGTTTATTATTGATGGAATTGACCTTGATAACGAACACACCAGTATTCCCACCAATTGGCGGTGAAGGCTTTGTTTGAAAGTCCTTATTAAAAGCGGCACCGGCCACTTTTGGCTCATTGCCTATGCCATTAATAATCAGAGCATTGAACGCGAGAGTGGAATCAGCACCTGTATTCAAAACCTGCTTTTTATATACGGATGCGGCGGCCTCAAGGCTTGCTGGTATTCCAAGTTTATTTTTGATCTCGATGGCTTTCTTTTCGTTCCTTACAAAAGACTCCACAAGTGTTCTCCCCGTTTTAACATCAGGAAGCCCTTCCTTTACTTTTTTTGAAACCACAGCCACAACAAAATCACTTCCTATGCTAAAAGGCTCAGACACCTCACCCTCTTTGGCATCAAACGCCCATTTGATCAGCGGCCTGGCATCCTGTAATGCACCCACCTGGAAATCATTTTCTTTTATCACATTTGGCACCGTAATTTTTTTAATTCCGTTTTTAGAAATATACTGGTCAAAAGCTTTTTCATCTCTTGCCATTCCAGAAATTTTTGTTGACGCAGCATTTGCCGCATTAACGGTCTCATCACTCGGTACAATTTCCCTGGCCATATAAGCTATTTTATAAGCTGGCTGCGGGTTCTTTTTTTCCAGGATTTCAATATAATGCCATCCAAACTGCGTATGGATCACTTTTTTGGTTTCGCCCATTTCGTTCAATAAAAAATCAGCAAAATCCTTGTCAAACTTTTCCTTGTCCTGAATGGTTGAAAGATCAAAAGTCATAACACCTTTATCTCTGTGGGCAGCGGAATCCGAAGAAAATTTACTTTCCAAAACATCGAAATCTGCTCCTCCCTTTATGGCAGTCCCGATACTATCCGCTCTTTTTTTAGCCACACTATCGGGTAACAATGGTTGATTTTGCCTGTCAACTGTCCCCAATAATATATGCCTGCATTTGATGCTGTCGGGTAAAATTTTTGTTGAAACTTTTTTCGCAATTACATAGCTGCTACCATCCAGGTAAGGACCAAAAATATTTCCATCATTCAGGCTTATGATGGAATCCTTAACACGCATCTGCATCTTTGATTTTAACGAATAGCCATCAAAAAAATTGATGCTCGATGTATTCCTGGCCACAAACGCTTTTGCATTGGTATCTGCAAGAAAATTATTTTTTAAATCGACCACCGCTTCCTTTGCCTGTAAGCTGTCTTTGGAACTTGGGGAGGCACTGAACGCGACATA
Organism: Ginsengibacter sp.; assembly: GCA_040003385.1. Taxonomy (GTDB): domain Bacteria; phylum Bacteroidota; class Bacteroidia; order Chitinophagales; family Chitinophagaceae; genus Ginsengibacter. The sequence continues at coordinate 6,289 of JBDUCQ010000061.1, forward strand.
AGAAATTCTTACTCCCGCCTCCTGCTTATATTTTAATTTATGTTTGTCAAGGTAAGATTGAACATCATCATCTGATACTTTCACAAGGCTGTCACTGATGTCTGTATAAGGTATGGCAACATAAGAAATGGAAGCAAAGGCGTCTTCTTCTTTTTCTTTGCTTTCAAGCCATGATGGGATATAAACGCTCCCACTCAGCATGGATGTATATTTAGAGTAGAGGCTGTTTAATCGCATGGGCTCTATTACTTGTGAATTGATGGCATCCCTTTGTTCTTCATTTTTACTTTTTTTGGTCTGTATCCACCATTGCCTGGCTTTTTCTACATCATACTGCCCTGTCTGCTGGTCAGTAAATGCCTGTTTCAATTGTTGAGGAGCATCGTCACTGAACATCGTTGCACTCATTTCTTTCGGGGTGAAAACAAGCCCCATCTTATCAAACTGATCAGTTACCACCCTTTCGCCAACCATCTGGTCCCATACACTTTGCCTTATTTGTTGAGAGATTGCTGCGTTAGTATTTGGATATTGCTGTTCGGCCTCCTTTACCTTGGTGTTGAACAGATCAATATCGATTGCCCTCCCGTTAACACTCCCAATGGTTGTGGTATTTCCACTGAAAAGCCCTTTACTGGCACCGCTACGGGCATCCATCAGTAAAAATCCAATGAGACTTAAGGCAATAACACCGATAACTATTGCAGCTCCTTTATCACGAATTGTCTGAATGATTGACATATCTTTCTGTACGTATTTAAATTAGGTCGGCAAAAATAGGCTAAAAACAGATAAGAACAAATAGTATAAAACACTGAAAGACAGGGACAGCAGGCGTTTTTATAAAAAACAGGCCTTGTTTTGAAACCTGTTTTTAATTTACCAAAAATAACTTTGAACATTTGAATGGGGAAAGATGGTTTTTCATGTTAACAAACCTGGTTGTTTACAAAATTTGTATTTATAACTTTAGTACAAAATGAAGTCTTTTGGAAGGCACGGGGAGATAACCCGGTTTAAGACACATTTTGTTATACCTGCATTCACATTTTTTAAAAATAAAAGTGACACCAATCTTTCCTCACTATTTTTAATCCACACTTGTTTATAAAAGGTCGATTCATGGAAGCAGGTGTCAATCCGGGGTGTTGATTAAATGTGTATGAACGTGGATAAAGATGTTTTTTTAATTTTACAAAGGGAATAAGAGTCCGTCTTTCCACAAATTCACATGCATAGTAGTAATAAGCTATTATATAAATAAGGTATTAATATTAAATACTATGGCAGATATGAACATTGAGGCAGCTAAAAATTATATCAGGGAAAAAGGTTTTTTAGATATCGATATTGACGTTAACTTGGACCTGTTCGCTGAAATTGAACGATTAAAAAAAGAAAAAAATGCCATTGTACTTGCCCATTATTACCAGGAACCCGACATACAGGATGTGGCTGATTTTATCGGCGACAGCCTTGGCCTTGCACAAAAAGCCCAGAGTACAGATGCGGACGTAATTGTATTCGCCGGTGTGCATTTTATGGCAGAAACAGCCAAGATCCTGAACCCGGATAAAAAAGTACTACTCCCGGATCTTAAAGCAGGTTGCTCCCTGGCTGATTCCGCACCGGCACCGTTGTTCAGGCAATTCAGGGAAAAACATCCCGACCATATGGTCATCACTTACATCAACTGCTCGGCTGAAATAAAAGCACTGAGCGATATCATATGCACTTCTTCCAATGCACAGAAGATAATTGAAAGTTTGCCGCCTGAGCAGAAAATAATTTTTGCACCGGATAAAAATTTAGGAGCTTACCTGGTAAAAAAAACCGGACGGGATATGTTGCTATGGAACGGGGCTTGCATTGTTCATGAAATATTCAGTTACGAGAAAATAATGAAATTAAAACTTCGTCATCCGGAAGCTATGGTAATTGCCCACCCTGAATGCGAGGAACCGGTATTGCAACTGGCTGATTATATCGGTAGCACAACCGGGTTATTGAAGTTTACAATAGAGGATGATCACATGGAATTTATTGTGGCTACAGAAACCGGAATTCTTCACCAGATGCAAAAAAATTCTCCTCTTAAAACCTTTATTCCTGCCCCCCCGGAAAATATGTGTGCCTGCAACGACTGTCCTTATATGAAATTAAACACTCTCGAAAAATTATACCTGTGCATGGAATATGAAGAGCCACAGATCATTATGGATGAAAAATTAAGGCAGGCCGCACAAAAGCCAATTGAAAGAATGTTAGAGATCAGTAAACAATATGGGTTATAAAGAATCAATAAAAGAATGCTCCTCTGAATCGCTTCTTATAAAAATAAAATAAAGGAGACGCATGCATATCCCTTTAATAAATAACATTTACATTTTACTACCATGAATGGCCTGGGCAGAATCCAGGTGCTTTTGTAGCACGGGCAGTTTATCATTGGCAAATCCTTTTATGCTTGCGTCCTTTAAGTTTGCCGATGCTTTTTTAAATTCAGCGATATCTGTTTTATGATCATCGATCATCATGCTGATGTATGATTTATCAAAGTCGGTCCCGGATTTATTTTTCATCATTGCAACATGTTTTTGATGTTCTGCAGACATGGTGGCAGGCAGGGTGGCCCTGGAACCTACTGTTGATTTTAAATCATCATTTGCTTGAGTATGGTCTGCAACGATCATATCTGCATAATTTTTTACCCTCGGATTTTTTGATTTTTCCTGCGCTATTTTTCCCAATTCAACTTCCATCATACCTCCATCTGCAGCCTTCATTACAAAATTTTTTGTATCCTGGTCAAACATAGGCTGGTCTGCCATGCTGGCTTGATTTGTACTCGTATCCATATGTGAGGTAGTATCAGCTCCGCTTACTGTTGTGGAATCTTTCGTGGTATCCACGCTTTCCGTTTTGTTATCGCTGCAGGCCTGTAACAGGCAAATAGAAGTGATCACGAGCATTGAACTTATCTTTTTCATATTGTTTTCTTTTAAGAGTTGTGAATAATCACAAAACGATATCAAAGGTCTTGCCATTATCCAACTTTAACCAGGCGATTTACAGCATTCTCAAGCGTATCCCTTTTTTTTGAGAAGCAAAAACGTAAAACATGATTTTCTTTTCCATTTTTATAAAAGGCAGAAACGGGTATTGTTGCTACCCCAAACTCTCGTGTAAGGCGGATGGCGAACTCCCTTTCCCCCTCCCGGCTTATTTCATCATAATTGTATAGCTGAAAGTAGCTTCCGTGGGAAGTGAGCGGCCTGAATTTTGTTTGTATCATCAGGTCCTGGAAATAATCCCTTCTTTCCTGCATCTCCCTTCCCAGGTTGAGATAAAGTGATTCTTGTTTTAAAAAATCAGCGAGCGCAAACTGCAGAGGGCTATTGGATGTAAAACAATTAAACTGGTGAACTTTTCTGAATTCCGTCATCATGGTTTCGGGCGCAACACAATAGCCAAGTTTCCAGCCTGTGCAGTTGTAAACCTTTCCGAAAGAAAAACACACAAAGCTTCTTTTAAAAAGTTCCGGGTACCTCAGAATGCTTTCATGTTCAAGACCATCAAATATTAAATGCTCATAGACTTCATCGCTTAAAATAAAAATATTGCTGTCTTTAACAATATCACTCAATTGGTTCATATCCTCTTTGTTCAGCACACTTCCGGTAGGATTGTGTGGAGAATTGATCATGATCATTTTTGTGTGTGCAGATATATTTTTCCTTACCAGTTGCCAGTCAATTTTGTAATCCGGATAAATAAGAGGAATCAATACCGGAATGGCGCCGTTGATTTCTACATTTGGAATATAGCTATCGTACGCCGGTTCAAATACAATTACTTCATCGCCCGGCTGTAAAACTGTGGTAAGGGCTGTATAAATGGCATACGTTCCGCCAGGAGTAATTGTAATTTCTGCTTCAGGGCTAATGACTTTCTTGTACAGGTCAAAAATTTTCGCAGCTATGCTTTCACGCAAACTAAAAAGCCCGTTCATGTGAACATATTGATTGTGGCCGGCTTTCATTGCCTTATTAACCAGCTCTATGAGATCATTGCTCATGGGGTAATCCGGAAAACCCTGTCCAAGGTTGATCGCCTTGTGTTCAGCTGCAAGCGAGCTCATGACGGTGAAAATTGTTGGAGGAATAGACGGCAGCTTGCTTTTGATAAGTGGGGTAGTCAAAATGTAACTTTTTGAACGATGCCTTTCAAAAATAATTAATAGTTACTCAACTTTCCCCGGCGATCTGCGCTGGTGATAAAATACGATCATAATGGGGAACAACCAAAGTATCCTGGAAAGGTAAAATGTTACACTTTGAAATATCCCGGCATTGGGTGCTTGCTGAGCATTGATCTTACCAAGCTTCACCGGTAAAGATCCAAATTGCCAGTCGAGCTGATGGAACCGCCCTGTATCATAATACTTTTTCAAATTTTCAGACAAGCATCCCCACTTCATTTCCAGCCGGCAGCTGTCCGGGATCACAGGTTCCATGTCCGGATCAAAATAATACCATTTCTTATCTATTAAAAATTCCATCGCATAATGATGAGGAAAACCAACACTTCGGTAGGAAAACCCTTTTCGTTTCAGCACTGCTGTCATTACAAGTGCCTGTTGCGAGCACGCGGCATAGGGATGTTGAATGATATCATCAGGAAGAACGATGCTTGATAAACCATATCCTACCAATTTTTCAGAAAAGGCAGCGACCCAGTTTTGCTTCAGGTCATAATGTGAAAAGCCGTGGTAAAACCTGTTTTTGATGATCTTTTCAGTGAGTACAGCATATTGAACAGATTGCGGGTTGATATTATTTTTTGAGGCAATGCTATCGAGATAAAAAGAGAGCTTTTCAATGGAATTCAAATCTCCGAGACTGGGATCGAAGAATTCACGCTTGTCATACTTCGGGCGCGTCTCCAAATTTACCCTCAGGAAGTTAAAGGAGAGCAACACCAGAGATAGCGAGACCAGGAACAGGGTTTTCGTTGTATTGAACCGGAACGTTTTCATGGACATTTGTGATAAGAAAGAACGAATTTGAACGCTTCGTAGTATGTTCAACCTCCAGGGAATGAAAGATGAAGTTCAAATTTTGCATTCAACAGCATCACCTTTGTAATTTCCAGTTCTTAACAAACAGTCGTCCCTAAAAGAGTCTTCCTATTATAGAAATACAGCCAATCGTCCGTTGACTTTTCAAAACCTGATAAAACGACCTGGCTGAATAACCCGTTTATTGAAAGAGTTGGGCGAGGTGTTACAGGAAATTTTCTCCTTTATTTCTTTTCACTTCAGCAAGATATTCTTTGATCTCCTGTTCCTTTTCTTTTTTACACACCAGTAAAACGTCTTTAGTATCTACAACAATAAAGTCCTCAAGCCCCTGAAGCAGGACCAGCTTTTTATTGTCAGCATGTACTACGTTCCTGGCCGAGTCAAAAACAATCACATGATTCCCGGCAATCGCGTTTTCCTTATTGTCTTTCCCGAGATTATCATAAGCGCTTCCCCAGGTTCCCAGGTCGCTCCAACCAAAAGATGCCGGGATCACGTATACATTGTCTGCTTTTTCAATGATTCCGTAATCAATTGAGATATTAACGCATTGCGGATAAATAATTTCTATAGCGGACTTTTCCTGCGGAGTATTGAACGACCCTTTTTCATTTTCAAAAACATCATGGATCTCCGGGAGGTATTTTTCAAATGCCGAGATGATATTTTTTGTCTGCCAAACGAAGATCCCCGCATTCCATAAAAAATCCCCGCTGGCCAGAAAAGTTTTTGCCAGTTCCAGGTCCGGTTTTTCGGTGAAGGTTTTAACCTTGAAAATATTATCAGTCACAGATTGTCCTTCATATTGTATATACCCGTACCCGGTATTGGGGTATGTGGGCGTAACACCAAGTGTGAGCAAGGCGTTGTGTTTTTCAGTAAAGTCAAGGGCTTCAAGGCTCACTTTTCTAAAAGCGATGTCATCGAGTATGAGGTGATCGGCGGGTGCGCAGATCAGGTTGCTTTTTGGGTTCAGCTGTTGAAGTTTATAGGAAATGTATGCGACACATGGCGCGGTATTTTTCCTCGACGGCTCACAAAGAATATTAGAGAGCGGCAATTCCGGCAATTGTTTGGAAACGATGGATTCGTACTGACTGGTAGTTACCACATAGATATTTTCTGGCAGGATGTACTGGGCAAACCGGTCATAAGTAGCCTGTATCAGCGTTCTGCCCTGATTCAGAATATCCAGGAACTGTTTGGGGAAACCCGCACGGCTCATTGGCCAGAACCTGCTTCCAATACCACCCGCCATGATGGCTACGTAATTGTTTTTTTTCATGTGTGCCCGTTAAATAATTCCTTCCCTGATCAGGTCATGAATATGAATAATTCCTTTGTACATACTGTTTTCTGAAACCACCAGTTGGCTGATGTTTTTCTTTCTCATCAGGTCGAGGGCATCTACGGCAAGGTCATCACCGGAGAGGCATTTGGGATCCGCGGTCATAATATCTTTTGCCACCAAACCATTCAATGAAAGATTTCTTTCGAGCATCCTCCTCAGGTCCCCGTCGGTGATGATGCCTGAAATTTTATCACCCTCACCCAAAACAACGGTTGCGCCTAAACGCTTTTTAGTGATCTCGATGATCACTTCCTTCAGGCCATCATTTTCCTTAACAACAGGTTTTTCATTTTGCGGATAGAGGTCCCCAACCCGTAAATATAATTTCTTGCCCAGCATGCCACCCGGGTGAAACTTTGCAAAATCCCCGGGACCGAAGCCTTTGACTTCCATCAGGCAAATCGCCAGTGCATCTCCCAGTACCATTTGTGCAGTAGTACTGGTGGTGGGGGCCAGGTTGTTGGGACAGGCCTCACCGGAGACAGTAGTATCAAGAATGATGTCTGCATTTGTGGCTAAAAAAGAGCCGGCCTGGCCCACCATTGCTATAATGGTATTGCCAAAATTTTTGATCAGGGGTATCAAAACTTTGATTTCAGGTCCCTCGCCGCTTTTGCTTACAATGATCACCACATCGCCCTGCTGCACCATTCCAATGTCTCCATGAATCGCATCAGCCGTATGCATGAACAGGGAAGGGGTACCGGTGCTGTTGAGAGTTGCCACGATCTTTTGTCCAACAATGGCACTTTTGCCAATGCCGCTGATCACCACCCGGCCTTTGCAATTATTGATTTCGTGGATTGCCTCAGCAAACCCGTTACCAATTAAAGGCAGTAAATCCCTGATGGCAGTGGATTGCTGATCCACCGTGCGTTTTGCAATATCAATGATCTGCTGATTCGTCATGAAAATATTGAGGTTTGGTTCTTTTAAAAAACGCTGGCCCTGGGGGCTCCGTTTCGCTCACTTAACAAAAAGACGCCTGTGTTTCCGGCAACAAAAAAAATTGATGTATCTTATAGCAAAATAATTTTACAACAAAGTTAGCATGATTCAACCCATGTGTCCGTGATTGTTTGAGCGTATTGATCTAACTTTGCCGCCATTTTAAAAATTGTGAGAAAGAGTATGTTATGACAACAGCAGTTAAATCAAAAAAAAGCAGTCCACTAAAGTCAATCATCCAGGAAGCAAAACCCGCCACTACAGATTTACATCTTAAAAAACACCTACAGGAACATTTTGGATTTGACGGCTTCAAGCACCCGCAGGCCGATATCATCAAAAGTGTGCTCGGTGGCAAAGATACTTTCGTGATCATGCCTACCGGGGGCGGAAAAAGCCTTTGTTACCAGTTACCGGCCATTATCAGCAAAGGCTGCGCAATCATCGTGTCACCATTGATCGCACTGATGAAAAACCAGGTTGACCTGGTACGCGGGTACAACAGCAGCGACCATGTGGCCCATTTTTTAAACAGCTCCCTGAATAAAGGACAGCAAAAAACCGTTAAAGATGATCTCCTGGCGGGCAAAACAAAAATGTTGTATGTAGCGCCTGAAACACTTACGAAGGAAGAGAATGTGGAATTTTTTAAAGACCTTACTATTTCTTTTTTTGCCGTTGATGAGGCGCATTGTATCAGCGAATGGGGTCATGATTTCCGACCCGAATACCGCCGTCTCAGGGAAATCATGGACATGATCAACAAAGACATTCCGGTGATCGCACTTACTGCAACAGCAACCCCGAAGGTGCAAAGCGACATTGTAAAAAATCTGGGCCTGAGAGACCCGAACATATTCATTTCTTCGTTCAACAGGCCGAACCTGTATTACGAAGTGCAGCCAAAAACAAAAAAAGAAATAGCTGTAAAAAGTATCGTCAAATTTATTTCACAGAATAAAGGAAAGAGCGGCATCATTTACACACTCAACAGGAAAACCACCGAAGAGCTGGCAGAGATGTTAATGGCCAATGGAATAAAAGCAGTTGCTTACCATGCCGGTCTTGATACAAAGCTCAGGTCATTGCGGCAAGACCAGTTTTTGAATGAAGATGTGCAGGTGATCGTAGCCACCATTGCTTTTGGTATGGGGATAGACAAGCCCGACATTCGATTTGTGATCCATTATAATATTCCCAAGTCAATTGAAAATTATTACCAGGAAACGGGAAGGGCGGGTAGAGATGGCCTGGAAGGCAAATGCATTTTATATTATTCTCATAAGGACGTTTCAAAGCTGGAGCACCTGATGCGAGACAAGTCATTAAGTGAAAGAGAGGTGGGGGCGCAACTTATTAATGAAACTGTTTCTTATTCAGAGAGTGCGGTATGCCGGCGAAAAATTTTGCTCAGCTATTTCGGCGAAAGCTATGATGTGAAGAACTGCAATGGCAATTGCGACAACTGTAAAAATCCGCAGGAATTAATCGAGGCAAAAAAAGAAGCTGAACTTGCTTTAAAAGTGATCCGAGCCCTGAATGAACGCTTTACGATTGATTATGTGATCCACGTGCTCATCGGGAAACCAAACCCGCAAATAAAAATGTACAGGCATGATGAGCTTGATGTGTATGGAACAGGCAAAGAAAAGAATGAACATTTCTGGAATTCGCTTTTGCGGCAGATGCTGCTGGAAGACCTGATCGAAAAGGACATTGAAGAATATGGCTTGTTGAAATTTACAAAGAAGGGAACTGCGTTTTTAAAGAAACCCGTTTCGTTCAGGATCGCCCTGCATAATTTATTTGAAGAAGATGGAGGAGAAGATGAGGAAGCTCAGCAAAACGAAACCACCGGCGCGACTGACGAAACTTTAGTGGTGTTGTTAAAAGACCTGAGGAAAATTGTAGCCAAAGAAAAAAACCTGCCGCCATTTGTGATCTTCCTGGAAACGAGCCTGGAAGATATGGCAACGTTATATCCCACAACGATCGGAGAGCTTGAAAAATGCCAGGGCGTGAGCAAGGGGAAGGCATTGCGGTATGGCAAAAAATTTATTGAGATCATCAGCAAATATGTAGAAGAGAATGATATTGAAAAACCCGATGATTTTGTCATGAAAAGCGTGGTAAATAAGAACAGCAACAAGGTGTTCATCATACAGAATGTAGATAAGAAAATGCCGTTGGAACTGATCGCGAGGAACAAGACTTTAAAAATTGAAGAACTGCTTGAAGAAATGGAAACTATTGTTGCCAGCGGCACCAAACTCAACCTGGATTATGCCATTGAAGACCTGGTAGAAGAATATGAGCGGGAAGAGATCATTGATTATTTTAAAGGATGCCAGACATCAAGTCTGGAGATAGCAAAAGAAGAACTTGCTGATGGAAATTACAGCTGGGAGCAACTGAAGATCATGCGCATAAAATTTTTGTGCGAATATGGAAATTAGGTTTATCAGGAAATCCTATATTTGCGGCCCCTGAGGTGCGGTAGCTCAGTCGGTAGAGCAAAGGACTGAAAATCCTTGTGTCGGCGGTTCGATCCCGCCCCACACCACCAGTATTAACTTTAATGCCTTGTAAATCAAAAATTTGCAAGGTTTTTTATTTCTGAGTAAACGTTGGATGATGGTAATATCCATCTCATTTTTTATGAAGATCTCTTGTAACCGCGAACGTTATATAAAATAAGTTTTCTATAATAAAATTTTTTGCCAGATGAAAGCAATCACTTTT
>JBDUCQ010000177.1:0-4840 GCA_040003385.1 Ginsengibacter sp.
TGAAATAAGGCTCTCTTTTTTTCCATGATTGTACAACGCCAGCAAGAATGGGATGCTGGTTGAACGAGAGTGTACCTGTAACTATAGTTGCTTTGCCACCTGGATTTAAATTTGCACTCCAGTCCGCCATAGTTTCCGACTTCTCGTCCATGATAAGAAAACCGCAGCTTCGTTGTTTTATTCCCAGGGCTGATAATTGGTCGAAAAGCAATATAGCAGTGTCGGCGAGTTCCTCTCCTTTGTGCATCGCCATTGTCCTTGCACGAACTCTTTCCAGTGCTAATTGAATTTGTGCTTCCCTGGCCTGTGCTTCGGCTTTTTGCAGATCAAGGAACCGGGTATAGGTGCGCTCAAATTCTATCGAAAAACGACCCAGTATCTTTTTTTCGTCTTCCGTTAAGTCGTTTTCAATCATTACACCAAAGCATCCATATTTCATGAAGGCTTCCACATAATATAATCCGTTACGGAAATGTTCAGGTTTTAACGTTTCAACCCCTTCGATCAATTCCTGCCATGCGGCAAAATAATTTTCCACTCCTTCGGGAGGAACCGAGTATGTTACAACCGGTTTGTCGCTTTTCCAATCAATAAGACATTGCCTGGTGGCAGGCTCATTTCTGTCGAGCGGATAATTAATGGCTTTATTTTTAAAAGCGATAGAATCGTTTTTGCCTGCCTGCCCGTCTACCGGCAAGGTAAATCCCGAAGGCAGGTGTTCTTCCCATATAGCCCAGAATATGTGTTTCTCTTTCTCTTCATCAGGCAACCATAAAAAAGAAAATGCCGGATTTATACCAAGCAATTGAACCTGTTCGTGAAAAACCCGCAAGGTATTCTCTAATTCATCCGAATGCTGCATGATCATACTTTGTGTGCGGGTACGTTCCAATGCCGCTTCAATCTTAGATTCTCTTGCCTGTGCCTCTGCTTTTTGCAGGTCCAGAAATCTTGTATAGGTTTGGTCGAAAACCTTGCTAAACCGATAAAGAATATCAAGACTTTCTTCAGAAATAGGCTCAAGTGTATCGGCTTGTAAACCACCAAAATTGCTGAAAGACGAGTTTAGAAATATTCTTTCCGTAGCCATCATCCCTTTTTTAGCTTCTTCAGGCAGAAGCATCAATTCTGTTTTACTAAATATATATTCAACAGTTGCCGTTTTATCAGTTCCTTTCAGGTCATAGATCCATTTGGGTTGTCTTTCTTTCCACGCATTAAGTGTGGCAATCAAATAGGGTAGTTCACGGAGTTCTACATGATATGACCTGGGCGTTTGATTTAATTCCGGATTTGCCATCCAGTAATCGCCAGATGCTGATTGTTCATCAATAATGATGATGATGCAACGATCAAGTGTAAAATGAAGTTTTGTAAGTTCTTTAAAAACAATATCTACTAACCCTGTGAGTTCATCCGATTTTTGCATAGCCATTGCTCTTGACCTTACCCTTTCCAGTGATAATTCAATTTGACCTTCTCTTGCCTGTGCTTCCGCTTTTTGCAGGTCGAGAAAACGTGTATAGGTTTGTTCAAAGACATCCGCAAATCTTTTTAGCACAACAATGATTTCACCTGTTACATTTTTATCGGTAGAAAAAGACAGCCATCCTTTTGAGAAGAAACTGATGTAGACAATCCATTGGTCTTCGGGGAAACTAACTTTTCTTTGTAAAAAACTATTGCGCAGTTCATTGTATTTTTTCAATTCCTGTCCTTCAAACTCCAATGTCAATGATTTAAATTTTGCTTTCCATGCAGCAACTGCTTTAGCCATCACATATGGATCCTCGATCGGCACATTTAGTGTATGCAGCAAATGGCTGCCATGAATAGTTGTAGATAACTCAACAAACCCTGTTTCTTCGTTAACGATTCCAATGGAATTTTGTATAGCCGTCACCCCCAATTCTTTCACTTGTTGAAAAAGCAAAGCAGATATTTCCGGAAGTTCCTGGCTTTTTTGCATCGCCATCGTTCTTGCCCGTACTCTTTCCAATGCCAATTGAATCTGTGCTTCTCTTGCCTGCGCTTCAGCTTTTTGCAGATCGAGGAAACGGGTATAGGTCTGATCAAATACCTGTGCAAACCTTTCTAAAATCAAACCTGTTTCAATAGATATTGTATCTATTGTAGAAATAGAAATAAGTCCCTTTGAAAAGTAACCTACCCCAACATAACGCCTGGCATTTGAATAATCCGTATTGTCAGTGATGCCACTGATTGAATTACGGTACGCAACCCAATCTGTAAGGTCTTTTCCTGCAAGCTCAATCACCGAAGATCTTTTATTTTCCTTCCATCCCCTAACGAGTTTTTGAATTAAGGCTGGTTCATTTATATCAAATTTAAATAAGCGGTTAATTTGTGCTCCGCTGCCATCAGCCCCGGTAATATTAAATTCAACAAGCCCTTCAGCTTCCTTGATGATACCTATGGTGATCTGGTGCGGATTTTCTCCCAGTTCTTTGAACTGCTGGAAAAGTTCATAAGCAGTATCTGAAAGCTCCTCGCTTTTTTGCATGGCCATGGTTCGTGCACGAACTCTTTCCAGTGCTAATTCAATTTGTGCTTCCCTTGCCTGAGCTTCGGATTTTTGCAGATCGAGGAAACGAGTATAGGTTTGTTCGAAGACCTTACCGAAGCGTTTGAGAATATCGTTATCACTTGCAGAAAATATTTCACCAAAATGGTTGATAATAAATATACTGGTATGCTGCGATACACAACAAGACCGGGTATATCCTCCCGGGCTTGAAAGTGTTTCTATTTTCTGTTGCGAATCCAGCTCTGACCAGGGTTTGTGCTTAAATAAAAAGGTAAAGAAATCTTTTTTCTCATTTTGAGTGAATGCTTCGGTAAAAAAGCCGGGACCATTTTTTATGCCATTGATAAGATTTGTACAAAAAGGTTTTTCATAAAGCGGAAGATGTACTTCTTCTGAAGTATTTGCAGTGCCCCCTGATCCCCAGCAGCGAAGTTCTTTTTGAATTTCACTATTGATAGCAATAAAAGATCCACCGGAAATAGAGATATTCAGATTGAGCAACTCCTGGTGTACTGTGTGGATGACCCCTTGGAGTTCGGAAGTATTGTGCATTGCCATACTTCGGGATCGAACTTTTTCCAAGGCAGCTTCGATCTTTGCTTCCCGTGCCTGTGCTTCTGCCTGCGCTACATCCATATATCTTCGATAGCAAAGCTCAAATACATTGCGGAACCGTTTTAGAATTTCTAACTGTTCTGCTGTAATTGCATCGAAAGTTGAAATGCCCAAATGCCCTATCCCGATTGAGTATAAATAGAAGCACATGGACTGTGCCCGTTCAAGCCTTTCATCGTTTTGTGTGGTCAGGCTTTGTCTCCATTTTCGCCAATCTTCAAAATCCTTCCCCGTAAACTCCTTTTGATATAAAGCATTATCAGAGCTGTCCAGTTCCTTGTATAATGTCTGTATAATGGGGGAACTGTTATACGGTGCTTCCTTCATTGAAACAACTAAATGATCGGAATATTCGCAAACCGTGTATGCTTGTCTTGCATCATTTTTAATCGCGATCTGAGCATTGCGGATATTGGTAAATCCCAAGGTAATGAGTTGTTTATACATCACTTCACAAACAGAAATCAACTCTTCAGATTTTCTCATTGCCATTGTAACGGCCCTTACTCTCTCCAGCGCTGTTTCAATTCTTGCCTCTTTTGCCTGCAGCAAAGCCTGTTCGATATCCAAGAACCTCCTGTATGCGAGTTCAAATACTTTAAGGAAACGGTTGAATAATTTGATGTCTTCTTCAGATAATGGGAGGTATGTTGAAATGCCCAATGCAACAGGTCCTAACGAAAACCAATAATAGTTTAATGAAGATGCGGATTCTAAAAAAGTATCAATAAATACATTCGTGGTTTTTTGATAAGCGATCCAGTCAGTCAATTCGGCTTTATTGAGATGTGTTGAAAAGTATTCGCCTTTACCTTTTAGCATCTGGTCAGCAAACGCCCTGTGTATGTCATGATTGGTATAGCTTGTTTCAGTGATGATGGTTTTATCATGTTTAAAGTAATATTCGTAGTTGATATACGTGCTGCTGCTTTCATAAAAGATGGCCGTTTGCACATTACGTATTTCTTTTACCCCAAGCTCATCCAATTCTTTTGCGATCACCCGGCAAACCTCCAGCATATCAGATGGCGCATTCATGGATAATGCAATTGCCCTTACTCTTTCCAGGCGTGTCTCTATTTCCAGCTCTTTGTTTTGAGCTTCTACTGACTTTCTTTTCTGTTCCAGTTCTTCAATGGTTTCTTCCAGCAAAATGGCTGTGGTGCGTTTTACTTTTTCGGTTCTTTCCAGTTTGAATTCGGAAATGGTTAATTCACTGTCCGTGGCTTTTGCTTCTTTTATAAGCAAATCTTTTTCTTCTGCAGATAATTTTTCATTTTGCTGAATGAAGTCCGAGATCGTCTGTAAATGTTTGTTCATTTATTTTTCTTTTAAAACCACATAACAGGTTGTTAGATTATGCATCTCAAGGTTTCCACCGGGCGTGCGCCCGATTTCTGCGTTTGAAAACATGCCTGCCATAGGAACATTCCATACTTCTTTCATTCCTTTAATTTCTTCACTTATTAATGGGCCAAAACACAGGAGCCTGCCGCCACAGTTATAAATGATCAATGCATCGGCTTCCGGCATTTGGGTTTCCCTGAATTTTTTATTTTGTTCAATTACTTCTTCAATCACATCAAAATCTGGTGGTAAAGAAAAGCGGATCTTTGCACCTTCCGGGAGCTTGCCACTGATTACCATAGACCGGTCTTCCATGTTTACATGGAATGA
>JBDUCQ010000178.1:0-4825 GCA_040003385.1 Ginsengibacter sp.
TCTGTACTGTGCAAGCTGTTCAGCCTGGAACACATTGAAGTTGCAGAGGATATCGCCGGTGATACTTTTTTATCAGCCTTTGAAACCTGGAGTTACCAGGGTTTGCCTGAAAATCCAACCGCATGGCTATATGCTGTGGCAAAAAATAAAGCAAGGAATTATTTGAAACGCGATGCTCTATTCTCACAGATCATTTCCAGGCAATTAAAACACACTGAAGCTGGGACAGAGGAAATTGAAATTGATCTATCTGACAAAAATATTAAAGACAGCCAGCTGCAAATGTTGTTTGCAGTTTGCCACCCCTCAATTTCAGCAGAGGCGCAGGTCGGATTGTCACTTCGTATTCTTTGTGGATTTGGAATTGACGAAATTGCAACTGCTTTTTTAACAAGCAAGGAAACAATTAATAAGCGGTTGCTAAGGGCCAAAGAAAAGTTAAGGCATGAAAAAGTTTCCATTGAATTCCCTGCCCTCGAGATAGACCAGCGCTTGGAAACAGTGTTGAAAACCTTGTACCTGTTGTTCAGCGAAGGATATTATTCTGAAAGCCGGGATGAAGTTTTACGCAAAGATCTTTGCCTTGAAGCGATGAGATTAACTTATATGCTCATTGAAAATGAACAAACAAACCGTCCATCTGCAAATGCACTGCTCGCACTGATGTGCTTTCACTCTTCGCGGCTTGATGCAAGAAGTAATGAAAATGGTGAAATGGTTCTATACGACGACCAGGATGTTTCGCTATGGAACAATGATCTGATTGCAAAGGGTGCATTTTATCTTCAGCAGGCTTCCGTTGGAAATTCGGTTTCAAAATATCATGTGGAAGCTAATATTGCTTACTGGCATACGGTAAAAGAAGACACCCAAAAAAAATGGCGAACGATATTAGATCTTTACAATCACCTTCTTCAACTAGAATATTCCCCGGTAGCAGCGCTCAACCGGACTTTTGCTCTTGCAAAGGCAACCCCTGGCCTGGAAGGGAAAAAAAAGGCAATCGTGGAAGCTGAAAAATTAAACCTTACCGGCAATCACTTTTACTTTATACTTCTTGGTGAGCTTTATTCTGGTATTGATACCCAGAAAGCCCATTCAAATTTTGAGAAGGCTTTGAAAATTGTAAAAACAAAGACTGACAGGTTAACAATACAAAAGAAGATTGATAAACTCGATCAGGAGGCTTTGGTTTCTGGTCTCTGCATTTAAACTACCTCAGATAAGCACAGTTCAGATCGAACAAATTGTGCTTTTCAACTTTGCACAATCAACTTTTAATTGTGCACTCTATTGAATTTTTCTCAATATTTGTAAATCCGCATTTCGCTGTGGACTTTAGATGGTGGACATTGGACAGATTTAAATTATAATTTTATTTTTAACGCATCTGCATTTCACCGTGGACTGTCGACGGTGGACAGTGGACTGACCTTGATTAATTTCAAGATAAACGCATCTGCATTTCACCGTGGACTGTAGACGGTGGACAGTGGACCGAATTATTTACCATGAAAGCAGTTACACGCCGTTCGTTTATACAAAATATAGGTATGGGCATTGGCACCCTTGCAGCTACTCCTCCCCTTGCTTCATTCATGAATGCTGAAAAACAATTCCGAATTTTTGAAGAAAGAAAGCTGAATATTGCTTTATGCGGACTCGGCAACTATGCCCGGATGCTGGCTGATGGGCTAAATGATTCAAAATATTGCCGCCTTGCGGGCATCATAACAGGACATTCGGCCAAAGCTGCACAATGGCAAAAAGATTACAATATCCCAAAGGACAATATTTATAATTATCAAAACTTTGATGACGTCAGGAACAATAAAAATATTGACCTGGTTTATGTTGTTGTACCAAATGGATTGCACAAGGAATTTGTAGTGCGGGCTGCAAAAGCCGGCAAACATGTGATCACTGAAAAACCCATGGCCATAACAGTTACAGAGTGCGGTGAAATGATACAAGCCTGCAAGGACGCAGGTGTGCAGTTGGCCGTCGGCTATCGATTGCACTACGAACCCTACCACCTTGAAATTAAAAGACTGGGGCAACAAAAAGTTTTTGGGCAAGTGCGTTTGATCAATGCTTCTCTTGGGTACAGGACTTACGATACAACCCAGATAAATGAACCTGATTTTGATATCAATAACCCGGCAGAATGGAGACTCAAAAAATCGTTGTCGGGCGGTGGCCCTTTAATGGACCTGGGCATTTATTGTGTACAATGTTGCCGTTACGTTTTGGGTGAAGAGCCCGTGTCTGTGACAGCACAGTATGGGGCTGTCAACAATAAAAAAAGATTTTCAGAAGTGGAAGAAACCATAACATGGCAAATGGAATTTCCGGGCGGTGCTATTTCTGACTGCGTGAGCTCATATGGGTTTAACATCGACAGGTTTTTTGCGTCTGCTGATAACGGGACAATTGAGATGAGCCCTGCATTGAGCTATGGGCCATTCAAAGGCAGAACCAGTTCGGGTGAATTGAGGTTCCCGGTGATCAATCAGCAAGCTACCCAGCTGGATGAAATAGGAAAAGTTATTTTAGCAGGTAAACCACTACCCTCACACATCACCGGCGAAGAAGGCCTTAAAGATATCAGGATCATGATGGCCATATATAATGCTGCATCAACAGGCAAAAAAATTTTAATCTAACAACAATGATAAAAGCAATTTATCAAAATGCATGGCCTTATCAGCAGGACAAATTGAATCTGCCAGTGAAAGACCTGGCGACCGCACTTCCTTTTTACGAAACAAAAATGAATTTTACCATCGATTCGCGAAAAGATACACCAATTAAAACTGCTCAGCTTTCCAGGGATAACATCAGGATAGGCCTTGCAGAGAATGGAGGTGACCCGGAGCAGGATGGGTGTTTTTTCGAGGTGGATGATGTTGAAAAAGCATTCTCAGAATTGCTGTCAAATGGCATAAAAATTTCAAAACCGGGCATGACGAAACATGGAGAAAATACATGGAAAGTTTTTTATGTGGTTGCTCCCGATGGACTTTGTTATTGTATCGGACAAAAACAAATTTGAAAAATTAATACACATGAAAAGATTGGTCTTATTCATGCATACTTCGCTCGATGGCTACGTTGCAGGCCCTGCCGGGGAGATGAACTGGATTCAAGTTGACGAAGAGCTTTTTGAATACGCAGGCAACCAAACAGACAGATCGGATACCGCGTTATATGGCCGGGTTACATGGCAAATGATGGAGAACTACTGGCCAACAGCAGCTGCTAAACCCGGTGCAACCAAACACGATATCCAGCATTCCAGCTGGTACAATCGTGTAGAGAAAGTCGTTGTTTCAGAATCCATGCAGGAAAGCAATCTACCCAATACAAAAATAATCAGCGACAATGTACCGGCTGAGATCGCGAAACTTAAACAGGGCCCAGGGCAAGACATCGTTATTTTTGGAAGCCCCACGCTCGTTCATTCAATCTTATCTTCCGGGCTAATTGACGATTATTGGTTGTTTGTTAACCCCGTTTTACTTGGGCAGGGAATTCCATTATTCAAAAATCTTCAGGAAAAAATTCAGCTCAAACTTGTTACCAGCGAAAAATTATCCTCAGGTGTAGTTTGTTTGCACTACCAGATGCTATGATCACAATGGGGTAATTGCTAATCACCGATGATGGAAAATCACCTTCTTTCCAAAAAGATCCCTACTCTTAAAATCACTTCAGTTGTCCAGTTGTATGAAGCGATCCCGGAAAATGAAAGGATCATTGTAGATGTGTTAAGGCAGATTGTGATTGAAACTTTACCGCCCTCCTGTAAAGAAAAAATCTCCTACAACGTTCCCTTTTTTTACGGCAGGAAGGGGATCTGCATCATCTGGCCGGCCACTATCCCACGGGGTGGGATCAAAAAAGGCGTATTGTTTGGATTCTGGCACGGCAACAAATTAGATGACCAGCGAAACTACCTTACTCACGGCACGAACAAACAGGTGTTCTATAAAATTTATCATTCTGTAAAAGAGATCAATGTAAAAGCCATTAAAGAATTGTTGAAGGCTGCTGTTAAACTTGATGAAAGTAGGACAGGAATGATTCAATAACTTTATACATTTCAAATCAACCGGTTTTTGATCAGGGAGGCGTATCCTTTAATTTTATTTTTTCGAAGCCTGTTATCTAAGAAAGGGCTTATGTAATTTTTAGCCAATTGAAAGGATCTCAGTTGATAAAAAAAATTTCAAATAAATCACAACAAATAAGATGGAACCTATCGCAAATTCAAAGTTGAAAGTGATTATAACCGGCGCTACCGGTATGGTTGGTGAAGGAGTTTTAAACGTATGCCTGCAGGATGATCATGTAGAGCAAGTGCTCATTGTAAACAGGCGGAGCTCTGGTTTCAGTCATCCCAAATTAAAAGAAATTATACACGAAGATTTTTATGATGTGTCGCCCATCCGAAATCAATTGGCAAACTATGATGCATGCTTCTTTTGCCTGGGTGTAACCTCCGTTGGAATGAAAGAAGCAGAATATCACAGGTTAACTTATATACTTACGATGCACTTTGCACATACACTTTCAGAAGTGAATCCCGGTTCAACTTTCTGTTATGTTTCCGGGGCATCTACAGACAGTACTGAAAAGGGAAAAATGATGTGGGCTAGGGTAAAGGGGAAAACAGAAAATGATTTATTAAAGCTTCCATTCAGGCAGGTATACAATTTTCGCCCGGGAATACTGGAACCTACTGAAGGTTTAAAAAATACTTTGAGACTTTACAAATACCTGGGATGGTTGTTGCCATTGATCCGTAAGCTTGCTCCTTCGC
>JBDUCQ010000062.1:0-16328 GCA_040003385.1 Ginsengibacter sp.
TTTGCGACCTGGTAAGCAGTGGCAGCACGCTTTTTACAAATGGATTGAAAGAAGTTGAGGTGGTATTGCATTCAGAAGCAGTATTGGCGGTGAACAGGCAGCTGTCAGAAGAAAATAAGGTTATTCTGGATAAACTATTGATGAGGGTGAACGCGGTAAAAACAGCAAAAAACAATAAATATATACTTCTCAACGCCCCTAACCATAAATTGAAAGAGATCAATTCCATACTTCCGGGCATGAAAAGTCCTACCATAGTACCTTTGGCTGAAGAGGGGTGGAGCAGTGTTCAGAGCGTCGTAAACGAAAATATTTTCTGGGAAGTGATTGAAAAATTAAAGGAGTTGGGTGCAGAAGGGATTTTAGTGGTGCCCATAGAAAAAATGATCATGTAAAATAGGATTAGTAAGAACATTCGTAATTAGTAATTCGGCCTCATAAAAAAGGCGTTAAGAAAATATGCAGATAATTATCAACCCTGTAAAAGATAAGTGGCCCGGCATCATAAAGCGGCCTGCCATCAGCCACGATTCATTGCAGGAAATAGTCGAGCAAATCGTAAACGATGTAAAGCAAAACGGGGATGAGGCTGTAAAAAAATACAACCTGAAGTTTGATGGGGTTGAGCAGGGTTCAATCCAGGTGAGCGAGCAGGAATTTTTGGAAGCGGATTACCTGGTCAGCGATGAACTAAAGAAAGCCATCGTGATGGCAAGGGGGAATATTGAAAAATTTCACATGGCTCAATTTGAGGAGACCCGGAAAATTGAAACCAGCCCCGGGGTATTTTGCTGGCGCAAATCAGTTCCGATCAGTAAGGTGGGTCTTTACATCCCTGGAGGAACCGCCCCTTTATTCTCCACTTTATTGATGTTGGGAATCCCGGCAATGATGGCTGGCTGCAACATCATAAACGTTTGCACTCCTCCGGGGAAAGATGGAAAAATCAACCCGGTCATCCTGTTTGTTGCAAAAATGCTGGGGTTAAAATCTGTTTACAAAACCGGTGGCGTCCAGGCAATTGCTGCCATGGCCTACGGCACTTCGTCTATCCCTGCGGTTTATAAAATTTTCGGCCCGGGAAATCAATTTGTAACGGCTGCCAAACAAAGGGTATCAATGGATGGAATTGCAATCGATA
Source organism: Ginsengibacter sp. (assembly GCA_040003385.1). Taxonomy (GTDB): domain Bacteria; phylum Bacteroidota; class Bacteroidia; order Chitinophagales; family Chitinophagaceae; genus Ginsengibacter. The sequence goes on from JBDUCQ010000062.1 coordinate 1,142, forward strand.
TGCCCGCGGGGCCAAGCGAGATAGCGATCTATGCCGATGCCACTGCTGATCCATCTTTCGTGGCATCAGACCTTCTTAGCCAGGCAGAGCATGGAGCAGACAGCCAGGTATTACTGGTAGCCAGTTCCAGGGAAATCATAGAAAAGGTGCAGGCGCAGGTCAGTTTTCAGGTAAAGAATTTATCAAGAAAGGAGATCATCAGTCAATCCTTGCAAAATAGTCGTTTCATTGTGATGGAGGGTATTGAGGATGCTTTTGAGCTTCTGAATGCATATGCACCTGAACACCTGGTCATCGCCTCACAGGATGCTGAACAACTTGCAGATAAAGTTGTAAATGCGGGCAGTGTTTTTCTGGGCCATTATGCTCCTGAAAGTGCGGGCGACTATGCATCAGGAACAAATCACACCCTTCCTACCAATGGATTTGCGAACACATATTCGGGCGTTTCGCTGGATAGCTTTATGAAAAAAATTACTTTTCAGCAGCTCACCAGGGAAGGGCTGACAGGACTCAGCGTTGCTATACAAGCAATGGCAGAGGCAGAAGGACTGGATGCTCACGCACGCTCGGTTTCAATACGTTTGACTCAGTAATAAGTTGTATCAATGGAATTTAACCTGCAAAAAATAGTAAGGAAAAATATAAAAGAGCTCAAGCCCTATTCTTCAGCAAGGCATGAATACGATGGCAAAGCATCGGTGTTCCTGGATGCCAATGAAAATAGTTTGGGATCGCCATTGCCAGAAAATTTTAACAGGTATCCAGACCCGCTCCAGCGGAAATTGAAATCTGCACTTTCCGGAATCAAAAAAGTATCAGTTGAAAATATGTTCATAGGAAATGGCAGTGACGAAGTGATAGACCTTGCCTACAGGATCTTTTGCAACCCTGCGCAAGACAGCGCAATTATTTGCCCGCCTACCTATGGCATGTACCAGGTGAGCGCTGGCATTAATGACGTTAACCTGATCAGGGTGCCATTGACCGGCAAATTTCAGCCTGATACCAATGCCATTTTAAAAGCAAGCAGCAATCTGACAAAACTGCTTTTTATTTGTTCCCCCAATAACCCAACCGGGAATAACATGGATAGCAGGAGTATGGAAACATTGTTACAAAAATTTCCGGGGGTGGTGATCATAGACGAAGCATATATTGATTTTTCAGATCAGGAATCACTCACAGAAAAATTAAGCGTTTACCCAAATCTTATTGTGATGCAAACACTTTCGAAAGCGTGGGGACTTGCATCCCTAAGGCTTGGGCTTGCCTTTGCATCTGCCGGCATCATTGACTTGTTCAACAAAGTAAAACCGCCTTACAACATTAACCAGGCATCACAGGAACTGGCGTTGAAAGCGCTTAAAAACATGAAAGAAGTCAATAACAGGATACAGATCCTTTTAAACCAGCGTGATCACCTTAATGCGGAATTATTAAAAATTGGTTTCGTGGAAAAAATTTTTGAGAGTGATGCAAATTTTTTGCTGGTGAAAGTAAAGGACGCTGATGCACTGTATACTTATTTAGTTCAACATAAAATAATTGTGCGCAACAGGAGCCGGGAACCTATGTGTGAAGGTTGCCTGAGAGTTACTGTTGGAACCCCGGATGAAAATGTTCAATTGATTAACACATTAAAATTGTATCAATAGAATGGCAAATAATGAATCTTCTTCAGCTGAAAAGACACAGGAGCTTAAAAAAGTGCTTTTTATCGACAGGGATGGAACCCTGATAAAAGAAGCGCCGCCTACTTACCAGCTCGACTCTTTTCCAAAGCTGGAATTTTATCCGCATATGTTCGAATACATGACTAAGATTGCCATGGAACTGGATTATGAATTGGTAATGGTCACCAACCAGGATGGTTTGGGAACAGATGCATTCCCGGAAAATACTTTTTGGCCCGTTCACGATTTTATTATGAAAAGCCTTGAAAATGAAGACATCTTTTTTGATCAGGTTTTTATTGACCGTACATTTCCTGCCGATAATTCAGATACAAGAAAACCAGGAACCGGGATGCTTACCGCCTATCTTGACAAAGAGAAATACGATCTCTCAAATTCTTTTGTGATCGGCGACAGGATCACAGATGTAGCACTGGCAAAAAACCTGGGGTGCAAAGCAATTTGGTTAAACAATCACAATGACCTGGGCGCTACAGAAATCAATGCCTCCTCGAATGCTTTGGCTGGCACGATAGCTCTTGAAACGATCCAATGGAAAGATATTTATTCATTTTTAAAGTTGCCTGCCAGGAAAGCAGCAATAAAACGAATTACAAAAGAAACTTCCATCACCATTGAGCTGAACCTGGATGGAAAGGGATTAGGCACAATCAGCACTGGGCTTGATTTTTTTGATCATATGCTCAGCCAGGTGGCAAAGCACGGGAATATGGACCTCACCATCCTTTGCAAAGGAGATCTGCATGTTGATGAACATCATACCATTGAAGATACAGGCATTGCATTGGGGGAAGCGGTGTTGAAAGCCCTGGGCAGTAAGAGGGGAATTGAGCGCTATGGTTTTTTATTGCCTATGGATGATTGTCTTGCACAGGTGGCAGTAGATTTCGGCGGGCGCAGCTGGCTGGTGTGGGAAGCTGAATTCAAAAGAGAAAAAATTGGTGAAATGCCCACTGAAATGTTTGTACATTTTTTTAAGTCGTTCTCCGACGCAGCAAGGTGTAATCTCAATATAAAAGCAGATGGGTCTAATGAACACCATAAAATAGAATCCATTTTTAAAGGATTTGCCAAAGCGCTTAAAATGGCTTTTAAAAGAGATATCGGCAACAACTCACTTCCATCAACAAAAGGAATTCTTTAAAATGAGCATTGCGATCATAAAATACAATGCCGGCAATATTCAAAGTGTTTTATACGCTCTGCAAAGGCTGGGGGCGGAAGCGATGGTAACTGATGATCATGATTTGATCAGGGGTGCTTCCAGGGTAATATTTCCTGGGGTGGGCAATGCCGCCGCCGCCATGGCAAGTCTCAAAGAAGGCAAACTTGATAAGTTGATCAAAACATTAACCCAGCCGGTTTTGGGAATTTGTGTTGGATTGCAGCTGCTTTGCAACCATTCAGAAGAAAATGATACCAGGGGGCTTGGGATCTTTGACCTTTCTGTAAAAAAGTTCATTTCCCAGAACAATGACAAGGTGCCACAGGTAGGATGGAACACCATTGAAAATTACAGTTCTCCAATTTTAAAAGACGTAATCCCCGGTGCTTATGTTTATTATGTTCACAGTTATTATGCAGAATTAGGGAAAGAAACGGCTGCAACAACTCACTATATGTTTCCTTACACAGCCGTGGCGCAAAAAAATAATTTTTATGGTGTACAGTTTCATGCTGAGAAATCGGCAGCAGTTGGGGAAAAAATACTTTTTAATTTTTTAAATATCGATTAGTGCAGATCATTCCGGCGATTGATATCATTGGGGGCAAATGTGTAAGGCTTACAAAAGGCGATTACAGTAAGGAGGTAGTTTATTATGAGCAACCGGTAGATGCGGCAAAAGCATTTGAAGATGCAGGATTTGAAAGGCTTCACATCGTTGATCTTGATGGTGCTAAATCGCGCACGATACAAAATTTACAGGTGCTTCAAGCGGTTGCTTCTCATACCAGGCTCATCATAGATTTTGGTGGTGGCGTAACTTCAATTGAAGATGTGAGCAATGTTTTGAATGCAGGTGCATCCATTGTAACGCTCGGAAGCATTGTAGTGCAGCATCCGGGGATCGTGGAAGAATGGTTTATGGAGTTTGGTGTTGAAAAATTTTTAATGGGTGCGGATGTCCTGGACAGGAAGATAAAAATCAGCGGCTGGACCCAGGATGGAGGCATGAACATTCTGGAATTTATGGGTAAGATACTCGCCCTGGGAGCTACCCGGGTTTTTTGTACCGATATTTCAAAGGATGGAATGCTGAAAGGACCGGCGTTTGATTTATACAAGGAGATCATGGCTGAATTTCCGGCCATCGGTTTGATCGCAAGCGGTGGTGTCCAGGATGTTGCGGATGTTATAGAATTAAAAAAAATCGGATGCAAAGGGGTGATCATTGGCAAAGCGATCTATGAGGGCAAAATCTCCTTGTCGCAGCTTTCAAAATTAAATTCAGACAATTGAACAATGTTGGCTAAAAGGATCATACCGTGCCTGGATATTAAAAATGGCAGAACTGTAAAGGGAGTCAACTTTGAGAACATCAGGGATGCGGGTGACCCTGTTGAGCTCGCCGCATTTTATTCGTCGCAGGGCGCAGACGAATTAGTTTTCCTTGACATTACTGCTACCATTGAAAAAAGGAAAACTTTGGTGGAGGTGGTAAAAAAGGTGGCTGCCAATATCAACATTCCCTTTACTGTTGGTGGCGGTATTTCTTCCATGGAGGATGTGGCTGAACTTTTAGGCAATGGTGCCGACAAAGTATCTGTAAACACCGCTGCATTTAAAAACGCTGGATTGATAAGTGGCATTGCAAAGGAATGTGGAAGCCAGTGTGTGGTAGTTGCAATTGATACAAAGAAAGAAGGCGATGGGAAGTGGTATGTGTACCTTAACGGGGGAAGGACAAAAACAGATTGTCTCACCATCGATTGGGCACAAAAATGTGTAGGCGCCGGTGCTGGTGAAATTCTGCTCACCTCAATGAACAATGACGGCACAAAAGAAGGATTTGCATTGGACATCACTTCACTTTTAGCCAAAATGCTTTCTGTTCCTGTAATTGCCTCGGGAGGTGCGGGAAGCATGCTTCATTTTAAAGATGTTTTTGATGCAGGTGCAGACGCTGCCCTGGCTGCGAGTGTATTTCATTACAAGGAAATTGAGATACCCGAATTAAAAAAATACCTGGAAGAAAATAAAGTAAACGTAAGAATATGAGTCCTAAAAATATTTTACCCAGGGATGTTGCAAGGCCAGACTTTGCAAAATATCCCGATGGCCTGGTACCTGCAATCGTCCAGGATGCCGTTACCAACATTATCCTGATGCTGGGTTTTATGAACGATGATGCGCTTGACAAAACACTTGAAAGCGGATTGGTTACATTTTACAGCAGAAATAAACAGCGATTATGGACAAAGGGAGAAACAAGCAAGAATTTTCTGCACCTCGTCTCTGTAAAAACTGATTGCGACAATGATACACTGTTGATAAAAGCAAATCCTGCCGGGCCTGTTTGTCACACCGGTGCTGATAGCTGTTTTGGAGAAAGCAACGCAACACCTCACTTTCTTACTTTCCTGGAAGGGGTGATCTCCGAGAGAAAAGATCATCCTGCCACGGAATCGTATACCAGTTCATTGTTTAAAAAGGGCATCAATGCCATCGCGCAAAAAGTGGGAGAGGAAGCTATAGAACTGGTGATTGAAGCAAAAGATAATGATGCAGAAAAATTTAAAAATGAAGCGGCGGATCTGCTTTTTCATTACCTGGTATTGTTGAATGCAAAAGGTTGCCGTTTAGATGATATTGCAGGCGTTTTACAAAAAAGGCACAAATAGACAGTACATGTTAAAACCTGGTAAAATGGTCGCGTATATATAATGGCAATGAAAATAAAATTTATTTTTTCCATTTCTATCCTGTTCACTTCAACTTTACTGATTGCACAACAAAACTCCGTACCGCAGACGATACATTCACAATCAAAACGTGTCGAACTAAGCCTAAACGGCACCTGGGATTTTGCTCAAACCCCCGCAGCATTTGCCCCGGTTTCTTTTTTACAAAAAATACCAGTCCCGGGATTGATCCACTTAGCAGTTCCTAAAATTGCAGAATATGATAAATTCTTTAAAAGGCCGGATAAAGTGAATGCAAATACAGACCACAATGTATTTGACATTGATTACTCCCCGATGTACAACTGGTACCATAAAAAAATATTTGTCCCCGGAGATCTTAGCGAAAACGAAGCGGTGCTCTCCATTAAAAAAAGTCAGTATGTAACCCAGGTTTTTGTAAATGGGATTGACCTTGGAAATTTTATTGAGTGTTATACACCCATAGAAGTTGCCGTAACACGCGCGTTAAAATTCGGGCAGGAAAATGAGATCCTTGTAAAAACCGGCGACCGTTATTGGATGCCGAGCCAGGCGGCAGGCGGCACTGATAAAGAAAAGGAGCATTACCTCCCGGGGATATGGGATGACGTATCACTCTCGTTCACTAAAAAATTGCGAATACATAAAATACTGTTGCTTCCATCCCTGAAAGCCGGCAGCCTCACCGCCAAGTTACAGGTCTGGAATCTCAATCATGCACAGGTAATATATGGTGAAACGATGAAGGATTCTTTATCAATAAATATCAAAGTGTTCGAAGCCAGGTCCCGCAAATTGATTTCATCTGTTCAAAAAAAATTCGTCTCGGTCCGTGACAGGCTGAACGAAATAACCATCGACCTCCCGGTTGAGAGTGCACATCCCTGGACGCCGGAAGATCCTTTTTTGTATACAACAGAAATTTCCCTGTATGATCATGAAGAAATATCGGACCGGTTAGAGAAAAAATTCGGCATGCGAGACTTTGAGCGCAAAGGCAAATTTTTTTACCTCAATGGCAAAAAATATTACTTGCGTGGCTCAAACATAACCCTGCAGCGTTTCTTTGAAGATCCTGACTGTGGCGATCTGGCATGGAATAAGCAGTGGGTGAAAAAAATGCTGATCGATGAGCCCAAAAAATTAAATTGGAATTCAATGAGGCTTTGTGTGGGAATCGTCCCGGATTTCTGGTATGACATGGCAGATGAGTATGGCTTGTTGTTCCAGAATGAATGGTTCTACTGGCAAAATCATGGCTGGGACGAACAGGTGAGGAAAGAGTACACCGACTGGGTATGGTCTGATGGATCACACCCAAGCATTGTGATTTGGGATGCGATCAATGAAAACCAGGATGATTACATTGGCAACGGCCTCATACCTGAATTAAAAAAACTGGACACGACAAGGATCTGGGATGCCGGGTATATGACTGCATCATCGATGATGAATGACGACATGGACGAACCTCATCCTTATATGGGTGTTGATTGGGGCGATGATAAATCGTCAAATGATGTTTATCCTTTGGGGGATCTTGACTATAAGCCGGGGATTATCCTGGATCTGGAGGCAGCGAAGTCTGCGCAACTTGTTAATGAATATGGATGGGTGTGGCTTTGGAGAAATGGAACTCCCAGCAAGCTGACTGTTTCACTGTATGAAAAATATGTTGGAAAGAACAGTACAGTTTCTGAAAGAAGAAATTTCCAGGCATATTGGTTACAGCTGGAAACGGAATGGCTGAGAAGCAACCAGCAAATTGCCGGGGTCCTGGCATTTTGTTACCTCACAAATAATTATGGATACACGGGTGACTGGTTCCAGGGAAATATCAAAGACCTGCAACCGACCCCGACATTAAAATGGTTTAAAGAATGTTTTGCTCCTGTGAATATTTTTATCGACCTCGCCGATGAACGCTATGTGCGTAATACACCATCTCAAAAGCCTGGTACTACTTTGAATTTTAGTCTCTGTGCGGTCAGTGATCTTGATCATGCAGAGGCCGGACAGGTAAAAATCAATCTTCTCAACTCTTTCGGTAAAATTGTATACAACAAAACCATAGATGTTTCAATTGAACCATTCGAAAGGAAAAGGATTCCATTTCATTTTACATTACCGGCCACCGCGGATGGTTATTTACTTCAAACTATTTTTATTGAGAAAAACGACCGTTCAAAAAGTCATTCAAGCAGGAGGTATATAAGAGTAGGAGATCTGGCTAAATTCCAATATTATGATCTGCCCGATCCTTTGTAATTGGTTTGAATACTGGAGAACAATGGAGCTGGAATTGTGTTAGTACATCTTCCTGATCAGTTTACCGAGAGTCATCAAACCATTTTCCACTTCTTCATTCCAGGGTTGTCCAAAACTGATCCGCAGGCAATTGGAAAAGTTGAAGCTGGAAGAAAAAATCTTGCCGGGCATTACAGCTATCCCATGCTCCATAGCTGCCCGTCGCAACTTAAAGGCATCTACTTTTTTGTTCAGCTCCAGCCATAAAATAAAACCGCCATGTGGCCTTGAAACTTTTGTATCGCGCGGGAAATATTTGATAATGGCCTGCACATATCGAAGGCTTTGTGTATGCAAAGCTTTCCGGAGTGTTTTTAAATGATATTCATAACGCCCGTGCTTTAAATAATGTGCCATGGCGGCCTGGGTAAGGGTAGGGCTGCTGATATTCTGTATCCTTTTTAATTGTTTTACTTCATCAAAAAATTTACCGGGGATCGTCCAACCTATCCTGTACCCCGGTGTTAATGACTTGGAAAGAGAAGAGCAATACATCACCAATCCTTTAGTGTCAAAATATTTGCAGGTTTTCGGGCGATTCTTTCCGAAATAAAGCTCTCCGTAAATGTCATCTTCAATTAACGGGATGTTGTGTTTGGTGATGATTTCAACGAGCTTTTTTTTGTTTTCATCCGGCATACAGCAGCCGAGGGGGTTGTTGAAATTTGGAATAAAAACACATGCCTTGATTGGAAATTTTTTTATTGCTTTCTGCAATGAATTCAACTCAACACCTGTGGTAGGATCGGAAGATATTTCTACCACCTTTAACCCGAGGCTTTCAATTGACTGATAGATGCCAAAGTATGTTGGGCATTCAACAGCCACAGTATCACCAAAGCTGGTAACGGCTTTCAGGCAGATCATAATGGCTTCGAGGCACCCGGATGTAACGATCACTTCATCCGCTTTTATTTTACCACCCCAGTTGAAGGCCAGCTTTGCCACTTCCTTTCGCAGGTTGAGATTACCCTGGGTATCTTCATAATTGATGCAATGGTCAGGTGAATTTCTCAAGGCATAGACTACAGATTTAGTCAGCTTTGCTGAAGGCAAAAGGGAAGGATGTGGCACGGCCAGTGCAAAATTAATGACGTGGGTGGATGCAATATCCGCATAAATGGAACCGATCATTTCCTTCACCGTTACCTCATGTGAATGGGTATCTGGTTGTATCGCCCCGGGCATTTCGGGAAAGCGGTGGTGGTTGAAACGGACATAATAACCAGATTTTGGCCGCGCTTCAATAAGACCCATCCCTTCGAGGTGGTAATATGCCTGGAATGCAGTGCCCATGCTGATGCCGTACTCTTCGCTCAATACCCTTACTGACGGGAGCTTGTCACCAATCCGCAAAACATCATCTGCAATCATTTTTTCGAGGCCATCAGCCAGTTGCAGGTACAGGTGGTCTTCGGTGTTGAATTGATTTTTTGCCATTTTTTTAAATCTGATATGGTCAAAATTAATAAATCTGAATCTGTTTTTTATAAAAAAATAGTCCAAATTTTGTAGGGAGATAAAAATATTTATTATGGGTTTGAGTATCGTGGAATATGGCCCGCAACACAAGTTGCATTTCAACAAATTGAACCGCTTTTGGATCGAGAAATATTTCAGGATGGAAGAGTTGGATGAGTTTGTGCTTACCAATCCGGAGGAGGCGATCATAAGGCCGGGCGGCGCTGTACTGATGGCTGAATATGATCAAACGATTGCCGGCACTGTGGCCTTGAGAAAACTGGGTAAAAAAACTTTTGAATTTACAAAGATGGCTGTTGACCCTGCATTTCGCCGGAGGGGAATTGCGGAAGCTTTGAGCTATGCAAGTTTTTACAAGGCCAAAGAACTGGGAGCTTCACAGGTGATCCTGTACAGCAACAGCATTCTTACCGGTGCCATTGCATTGTATGAAAAATTAGGCTTCAAACATGAAGCAGTGGGACTTGCGGAATACGAAAGGTCGGATGTAAAAATGAGCATTGACATCGATACTGCTTTGTCAGGAGCAAATGAATTTCAAAGTCGCAAAGTTTGATTTTTTTGCCAGAAAATCCTGATGATGATCACCTGCAATAAAACAACACAATAAAATGATAGAATAAAATTAATTACGATGAAAAACAATTCCATTTCAAACCCTGCTGCAATAAAAACGGTTTCCCGAGGAACTGATATTCCAGTAAGACATACACTGCATTCAAAGATCGGCAGCGTTGACTTTTCCAATCTCGAATTTGGAAAATATATTTCAGACCACATGCTGGTTGCAGACTATGCTGAAGGCCAATGGAACCACCCCCAGGTAGTTCCTTATGCTAACCTGTCATTGAGTCCTTCTACTTTGGCCCTTCATTACGGGCAAACTGTTTTTGAAGGTATGAAGGCATTTCGAATGCACGACGGGTCGATCAATATTTTCAGGATCGATAAACATTATGACCGGTTTGTAAGATCGCTCGAAAGAATGTGTATGGCGGTGTTACCCAGGCAAATTTTCATCGATGGTTTATTGAAATTAATTGAAGTGGACAAAAAATGGGTGCCTCATGAGACCGGCAGTGCCTTGTACATACGCCCGTTTATGTTCGCCAGCGAAGAAAAATTTGGTGTCAAGGTTTCTGATGAATATAGGTTCATCGTTTTTACCGGGCCGGTACCTTCCTTGTTTGCGAAGCCGATCCGGTTAAAAGTTGAAACAAATTATATCCGCGCCGCAAGAGGTGGAACCGGAACTGCAAAATGCGGAGGTAATTACGGGGGTGCCTATTATCCTACACAACAGGCAAAAAAAGAAGGGTACGACCAGGTGCTTTGGACCGATGCCCGCGACAATCAATTCATTGAAGAATCAGGGATGATGAATGTGATGTTTGTCATCGAAGGAGTGCTGGTTACGCCTCCTTTATCTGACTCCATCCTGGATGGAGTTACGAGGGATTCCCTTTTAACGATTGCTTCCGATCTTGGGGTGAAAACCGAGGAGCGCCGTGTGTCAGTAAAGGAATTGGAGAAATGTTTTATCGACGGAACCATTTCGGAAGCCTTTGGCGCAGGCACAGCTGCTGTGGTAGCGCCTGTGGGCCTGATACATTTAAATGAAATAGATTTCCGGCTCCCGGCTTACAACCGGGACGCGATCATGTTTCGCCTCAAGCATAAACTTGATTCCATACGTGAAGGCATAGACGCTGATATCCATGGATGGAATTTTATTATTTAGATCTATTCACAACAGTTACCGGCTCATGCAGTTGAGATCCATTTTCGGAAATCCGGGGCACTGTTCTGGCTGATAACGATCAGGTGGCCGGTTTCAGGTAAGTGAAGGTCAACCTGCAGCTTTACTTTTTCATAGGCTTTGAAGCTGCGTACAAAATTCAGGTTGATGATGTACTGCCGGTTCGCCCTGAAAAACACAGAATCATCGAGTTCCAGTTCCAGCTCATTCAAAGTTTTATCCGTGATGTATTTTCTTCCGTTTTTATCGATCACATACACCAGCTTATTTTCCGTATAGAACAAGGCGATGTCTTCAAATTGCAGTGGCAGGTATTCGATTCCTTTTTTTACCAGGAGCCTGATCTTTTTTTTCATATTCAGCGTTTCCCTTAGCCTGTAGATTGATTGATGCTGCGATAAAAAATGATCCTTAAACATTTTGTACTTTAACAATGCTTTTGACAGGTCTTCTTTATGGATGGGCTTCAATAAATAATCGATACCATTGTTCTCAAAGGCATAGAGAAGGAATTTATCAAAACCCGTCGTGAAAATAACAGGAATTTTAATGTGTATTTCAGCGAAAATGTCAAAAGACAGACCATCCTCCAGCTGAACATCACAGAATATCAGGTCGATCGGCAAACTGGTCTTAAAATAATCTATGCTCTCTTTAACGCTGCCCAGTATGCCGATTACATTCACCTCGTCCGACACTTCTGCTAACAGGTTCAGCAGTTTCTCCTGTGCGCACTTTTCATCTTCTATGATCACTGTATTTATCATGCGAATACTTTTTTATTTGTTGTGATCAGCGGCAGTTTTACAATGAAGTTGGTTGGATTGTTTTCAATGATGATATTTTTTTTTGCGATCATCCGGTATTGAGCACTCAAATTCTTCAGTCCCACCTTGGTGGAGTCGTTTAGAACCTGCTTTTGTTTTACCGGGTTTTCAACAGACAGATATTCACTGCTCATGGATACAAGTATGCGCAATGGATCCTGTTCCGTAAATTGATTGTGCTTGATCGCATTTTCTACCAGCAACTGCATGGCACAAGGCACGATCAGCAGGTTCTTGGTATTTTCTTTATCAAGGTCTATTTCGAGGATCAATTTATCGTCATGCCGGATCTGCAGAAGGAAACAATAGTTTTTAATGAATTCCAATTCACTTTCCGCAGCTATCAGCTCTTTGTCTTTGTTGATGAGAAAATACCTGTATACCTGTGCCAGCTTGTTGTTAAACAAATCTGCTTTCACCACATCATGGTTGATGAGGTGCGACAGGGTATTCAGGGAATTGAAAATAAAGTGAGGGTCTAGTTGATTTTTCAGTGCGGTCAATTCGGCGCGGGCCAGCTCATGATCGAGTTCAGTCACTATTTTATTGTCCATTTTTCGCTCTTTGCTCAGGTACAACACTTCATAAAAAAGGGTGAAGAGCAAAATTGCGAGCACCGAAAGAATGATGAATTGATTGATCTTGTTCCAGTCAAAAACTTCTCTCGAAAACTGCATCCATAACAGGCAGAAAATCCCCGCAACGGCGCTGCCGTAAACTCCCGAGATGGCGCATACGGACATGATCTTTGAAAAAGGATTTTGTTGAATTGTATACAAACTTCGTAATTTAATATGCACCCACTGGCAACCCCGCCAGATGCAATATGAAACGAGAATAAAATATAAACAACCTCCTGTTACCTCTATTTTACTGTATTTCTCGTAAGAAATGATACCCGATATGTATGAAATTATAATCCCCAATGCGGGTATGATGAATGCGCGCAACCATGTATCCTTTATCATAGCAATCGTCTAGATATTGGCCTAAACTTCCAGGGTTAACTTTCAATCTTTCAAAAACCTCAAATCAATGATGAAACTTATCTCTTACATGTCTATTTAGGGGTATGAGAAGAATATTTAAGGAAACGCTGCATTGTTTATCACATTTTCAAAGAATGAAACATAATCTAAAAATTTTCTAATAATTATTCGCAAAAGCTAGAATTTGAGGATGTAAAAAAAAGTCCGGGCGAGTACCTGATAAGCGGTAAAATCAGGTTCATGCATGGTATCATTTGATTATGAGAACTCACAAAAAATTTTAAGGTTATGGAGCCGGAATCCTGAATCAAATAGCTGGGGTGATCGACGTGAGTTGACTTTAACATTTCATTAATATTTTTCAATTACCTCAAAGCTTGAATTTCATAACTGTACAGCTGTTTTCCTGATTATTAGAATGCTTTTTTTAAGAATACATCGAATTCACTTTAAAAATGGATCGAAAATGAACGACGGTGTTCGTATATGAACACCTTTAGAATTGGAATGGACCACAGAAATGTTGATGATGAGTAAATTATAAAAACTGGTATCTCCTTGGATTTGTGCTGAAGATAAATGCAGAAATGTATACAACTGTTAATGCCACACCCATTCCAACCGGGAAGATTGAACCTGTAGAAGGGACGCCCTTTGACTTCACAAGTTTGCTTACCATCGGCTCGAGGATTGATACCAGCGGGAATGAACAGTTAAAATATGGCCATGGATATGATCACCAATTATGTATTAAATCCGCCAGGCACTATAATGATACAACCTGCAGCGATCGTAACCGCGGACAATAGTGGCATTCGTATGGAAGTGTATACAACAGAACCAGGCACGCAGTTCTACAGTGGAAATTTCATGCAAGGTAAAAATGTGATGAAGGGCGGATCGAGGGATGATTTCAGAACGGCTTTTTCCCTGGAGACCCAACATTCCCGGATTCACTAAATCAGCCAGCATTTCCCTCAACCATTCTTGAACCTGGAAAGAAATACCAGTCTGTTTCATTTTATAAATTTTCAAGCCACGAGTAGCGAGAATGCCTTGGATCTTCTAAATACTTTCAATAAATTATTAAAAAGAAAAGTGAAGAGGATATTTCCGGGGTCTTTACGGGTTGTTTCTATTAAATTTACTGGTAGTGCAAGGCCACCTTATCTTCACACAAAAATTATATGAATAGAATGAAGCTTGCGCTTTTTTTTATGGGAATCACTCTGTTGTACGCTTGTTCGGACAAAACAGGTGATACGATGGAAACTGACCCCACAATAAAAACACACCTGGATACAACTAAAACTGTAGCGGAATCGCCCGATACTATTATAGCCCTCAAATATTATAACAACGGGAATACCAAGAAGAAATCAAATGATTTTAAAGGTGCTATTGCTGATTATTCAAAGGCCATTGAGATCAATCCGAAATATTCACAGGCCTATAATAACAGGGGAAGTGCTTACGGCAGTTTATCCGATTTTAAAACAGCATTGTCAGATTTTAACAATGCAGTTAAGTTCGATAGCCTCAATGTGGATGCTTTTTTTAACAGGGGCCTTGTAAAAGCGAAGCTCAATGATGTCCGGGGAGCATTAAAAGATTTTAACCGGGCCATTGATCTGAACCCAGCTGCCGGGAATTATTATGCCAAAAGAGGCATTGCCAAATCTATTTTGGGAGACAAAGAAGGATCTTGCGATGATTTCAGAAAAGGGGCAACTGCTGGAAACGAGGAATCGGAAAGCTATAAAAAGCAGTTTTGCAAATAAAAATCAATTCACATAATTATCTGGTTTATGTTAGCAGAATACCGTTGGGCAATGGTTTCAGCCGGTTTATTATAAGTTCCAGCCATTTTATAAAAGTTATTTCATTGAGGCATTTGAAATTATGCGTTTATTCCTGCACGTTATAATCCCCCAATAATTAAGCTAATTTCTTTCTTGGCAAAGTCTTGATTTTTGAGCATTATGGTTCCAGGGGCATGACTCAATCTGAAAGTGTGACCATTCAAAACCAAGGTAACAAGTTGGCTCATACATAAGAATGTGGAAAAAAAAGTTAAAAATATTTTTTTTTATTTTTAACAAATGTGTGTAATTTACACTACTTAACGTTCCATTTTAACTACATAAACGATTTGCTCATGAGACAAAAAATTTTCCTCAGTACTTTATTTTTATTATTTGGCTTTATGCAGCTAATGGCCCAGCAGCGCAGAGTTACCGG
>JBDUCQ010000179.1:0-4812 GCA_040003385.1 Ginsengibacter sp.
GGCCGGAGCTGTTGTGCCTGCTCCAGGTAATCTAAAATGATCTTTGTAAAATTTTTTGTTTCCCTGTAAGAAAAATATTGAACAGCTTTATACATAATTGATGATAAAAATAGCAAGTATAACGGTATAATATTTTAGCCGTATCTAATTAAATCTGTTAATTCTAAAAGGTTCAGTGTTCACCGATGTTTTTTTTCCACTCAAAATTTCTTCAACAAGTTTACCGGTGGCCGCTGCCAGCGACAATCCCAGCATTGCATGTCCCGAGGCTATCAATATATTTTTATAATGATTGCTGCGTCCAATGTAAGGCAATCCATCAGGTGTCAGCGGTCGTAAACCGCTTGAAATATTATTTGCCATGGGAAATGATAAGTTAAGACCGGGATAGTATTCTTTAGCTGCATCAAAAATTGCACGGGCCCTTTTTACCAGGAGAGGCGACTTCAACCCGCTTATTTCCATGGTGCCTCCCATCCTCAGATCATTCCCCATGGGTGTCATTGCAACACGCTTGTCAACAAGTATGGCAGGATAACGAAGATTGTTAAAAATGTTTTGAAAGGTTAGGCTATATCCTTTGCCAGCCTGCATTAAAACAGGGATGCCTAATTTTTTTGCCAGAACGGGAAGCCAGGATCCTGTTGCAAGGATGAGTTGCTCGCAAAATAATTTTTCTCCGTTCACGATCACAGCATTTACAACATCACCCGATTTTTCAAAGCCACTGATGGCATGATTTAATATAAATTTTACTCCGGACTTTTCAAGGTGCTCTTTAATTGCTTTCATAAAATCACCCGGGTGCAAGTGGCAATCAACAGGGTAATATACTCCACCCGCCACATTAGTATCGATCATTGGTTCCATTACCCTCACCTCATGAGAGTTTAAAATCCTCGTTTCTATATTAAAAGATTTCGCGGTTTCCGCCAGTTCAATTTCATGTTTACCGCTTGCCGTACTTTTATACAGCATCAGGCAACCATCTTCCTTCATCCTGAAAGTATTCCCAAGCTCATCCCGCATTTGAATCGTCAGTTCCCTGCTCAGGTCGAGCAGGTTGTGAAGGTGGGGGGCATTTTTATCAATGGTTTCGCGGTTTGCATTTTTCCAGAAAGTAAAACAAAATTTTATAAGATCCGGGCTCAACCTTGGCTTGATATAAAAGGGGCTTGAGGAATTCAGCATCCAGCGAAGTCCCTGGGCAACGATACCAGGTGTGGGGAGAGGAATAAAATGACTCGGTGATACATAGCCCGCATTGCCAAACGACGTCCCCGAGGTAATATCGTTTTCATCAATTACAATGATCTCATATCCACTTTTCCTTAGAAAATAGGCGCAGCAAAGACCGATGATTCCACCACCTGCAATTATTACTTTCATGCATAATTTTTAAATAACCTGGAAACCAAAAGCATAGGGATCATCATCTGTATCAATGGTGATTGTATTGTCACCGAACACCCTTGCCCAACCTTCAATGCCGGGTATGATCGCTGTTTTACCACCAACCTCTGTCACCTCTTCTATGGTGCCGGTAAATTTTGAGCCAATAAAGCTTTCATGAATAAAATGCTCCCCCTTCTTCAATTTCCCCTTCATGTACCATTGAGCCATACGGGCACTGGTTCCGGTTCCGCAGGGTGACCGGTCGATTGCCTTGTCTCCATAGTATACAGCATTGCGGGCAGTAGAACCCTGGTCAATGACCTCACCGGTCCATAAAATGTGTGAGCATCCTTTTATCGTTGCATCATCCGGGTGAATAAAATAGTACTGCGCGTTGATATTTTTGCGGAGTGTCCTGCTCATCGCCACCAGCTCTCCTGCCGAAAAATTTTGTATCCCGGGGAAATTTTTTTGTTCATCCACGATGGCATAAAAATTTCCGCCATAACACACATCTACTGTTAACGACCCAAGACCGGGACACATTACCTCGATGTTTTCTTCTGCAACGAAAGAGGGGACGTTGATGAGCTTTACACTTTTCACTTTGTCATTTTCTTCTTTGTAACTCACCAATACCATTCCTGCAGGAGTTTCCATCCTGATGAGACCCCGAATTTTCGGGATCACCAGCTTTCTTTCAATTGCAATGGTAACTGTGCCAATAGTTCCATGACCACACATAGGAAGGCACCCGCTTGTTTCAATGAACAACACTCCAAAATCATTCAGGGGATCATGAGGGGGATAAATTATACTGCCGCTCATCATATCATGACCGCGTGGCTCAAACATCAGCCCACGCCTTATCCAGTCGAATTCACTTAAAAAATGCTGGCGTTTTTCGCTCATGCTGTTCCCAGACAAGAGTGGCGCACCTTCAGCAACAAGACGGACCGGGTTGCCACACGTATGTGCATCGAAACATCTGAAAGTTGCCTTCATAAGATACCGTTATTTGATCTTTTCTTTTGTAAGCTGGTCATTTACTGTTCGCCAGATCCCAAGGGGATTTTCGTTTTTCAATTCGTCCGGCAAAAAATTATTGTCCCAACTCTGGTAACAAACAGGCCTTACAAAACGCTTGATGCCATCCGCGCCAACAGAAGTAAACCTGCTGTCGGTTGTTGCAGGAAATGGTCCTCCATGGTGCATACTCAAACAAACTTCCACCCCGGTAGGCACATTATCCAGGATCATCCTGCCGCAGATGTTTTTAATGGATTGCAGCAGCCTGCTGTTTTGATCCAGGTCCACCGTTGTTGCCATCACAGATACTGTTAACTGGCCTTCCAGCTTTTTTGCAACTTCTATCATTTCATCCGAATTTGTACAAATGATCACCAGGGAATAGGGGCCAAAAACTTCCTGGTGCAACAATGGATTTTTTAAGAATGTATCTCCGGAGGTAGTAGCAATTGCAGCACTTCCGTAATTATCGCCCATGCCATTTGATGATTCAGCAGCAAGTATAACATCTTGCTGAGACAAGGCAACCCCTCGTTTTTCATAATAATTTTTTGCTATTCCCGTGTGTAACATCAGAGCCGGCGAAAAATTTTTGATCTCATTTCCAAGGGTTGCAATAAAGTTTCTCAACGATTCGCTCTCTATCCCGATGATCAAACCTGGATTGGTGCAAAACTGTCCCACACCGAGTGTTACAGAAGTCGCAATCATTTTTGCCAGTTCACCTTGTGCAACGGATAATTTTCCGGGTAATAAAAAAACAGGATTTACACTTCCCATTTCCGCAAACACCGGTATCGGTTCTTTGCGTTGGTTGGCCCAATCGAATAAGGCTTTTCCCCCGGCAAATGAACCTGTAAATCCTACTGCTTTGGTATTTGCATGTGTTACCAACGCCTTCCCAACTTCACTTCCTGCGCCATGAAGATGGGCGAAAACGCCGGTGGGTAGCCTACACTTTTGAACAGCTTTTTTGATGGCTGATGCGACAAGCTCGGACGTTTCTGCGTGTGCCGGGTGTGCCTTTACAATTACGGGGCAACCTGCAGCGAACGCACAGGCCGTATCACCTCCTGCGGTGGAATAAGCAAATGGAAAATTGCTGGCACCAAAAACCACGACGGGTCCAAGTGCCGTCATAGTTTTACGGAGATCCGGCTTTGGTGGAGTTCTTTCTTTCAAGGCAGTATCAATCCTTACATGCAGCCAGGTGCCCTCCTCGCATGCTTGTGCATAGTTGTTCAACTGGAATATGGTCCTGGCCTTTTCATTTCTTAAACGTGCCTCGGGGAGGTTCGTTTCTCTCATGGCGGTCTTTATCAATTCGTCGCCTAGCGCTTCCATTTCATTCGCAATTGAACGCATAAAATTTGCCCGCTCCATAACTGGAATTTCCCGGAATGAGAGGAATGCATTCCATGCTGCAATCAATGCCGCATCAATTTCACTGATGGTAGCGTCCTTAAACATGTGATCTAAAATTAAACAATGAAAATAAAACAGATTTACGGAAGGGTCACTTTATACTTTGTAAGTTGCGGCCTGTTCGCTATTGCATTATTTATTATACCAAGAATATTCTCCCTTTCTTTGCCGGCCAATGCCAACCTTGGTGCTCTTACATTTTCTGAACCTATACCCTCCTGAGTTTCTGCGAGCTTTATATATTGCACAAGCTTAGGATGAATATCCAATTCGAGTAGAGGCATGAACCACCGGTAAATTTCAGCCGCCTCGTTGATCCTTCCTGCTTTTACCAGGCGGTAAATTGTTACTGTTTCGTTAGGAAATGCATCAACTAGTCCCGCCACCCATCCATCAGCTCCTAAGCAAAGCTCTTCCAATGCGATCGTATCCACACCGCATAAAATTTTATAACGGTCCCCAAATTTATTGATCATGCGTGTAACGTTGGTTACATCCCGTGTAGACTCTTTCACGGCCTGGATATTAGGGCACTCCGAAAGTTCATCAAACATTTCAAGGGTTATTTCCGTTTTATAATCAAAAGGATTGTTATAAACCATGATTGGCAGATCTGTGGCTTTGGCTACTGTTTTATAATATTGAACGGTTTCCCGATGGTCAGGCTTGTAACGCATCGGTGGCAAAAGCATAAGTCCCTGCACCCCCCAGGCTGAGGCCAATTTTGCCTGAATGAGTGCTTCCCTTGTTGCACCTTCTGCAATGTTAAGTATGGTGGGTATTGCGCCACCCGCTTTTTCAAGTGTAAATTTTACCAGGATCTCCTTTTCATTTGTGGTGAGCACACTTGCTTCACCCAATGTGCCTCCCAGGATCAGTCCGTTTACGCCAGCCGAAAGCTGAGCTCCTAAATTTTTTTGAAACATGACGAGGTCCAGCTCATCATTGTTTGTAAATTTTGTT
>JBDUCQ010000063.1:0-16204 GCA_040003385.1 Ginsengibacter sp.
CACAGATGAAGAACAACAATACGTTATCCGGGAAGTGTTTGATTTTTTAAAATGACGGCCAAACTGCTCACCTCTTTAACTGCAGATGAATTGCACAGGTACAAAGAATCTTCTTTGTATCGTAACAGTATTTTATCCTCATACCAGTTCACTGACAAATTGCTTGATTACTATGCAGAATATTTTGGCAGTGATTTTAAAAATTTTTCAATTGCTGTTTTTGATGACGCCGGTGAGCCACTGATCGCTGTGTATGCATTTTCCAAACCACCGGTCTACGCGCATTTTGGACTGCCGGTAACAGTGCATGAAGGTGTCTTTCAGGAGGTATCTCAAAAATACAAGGCCTATAAATCCCTGTTTGCTACCATGAATGAAATCCTGGAAACCAATGATTTCAGTGAAATTTTTTTCTACGACAATGATTATTTTACTTCCGAATATTATTCTAAAATTTCTTCAACTGATGCAGAATATTGCAGCTATGTAAACCTTGTGCAGACTGCTGAGCAGCTGAAGTCGAATCTTAGGAAGAGTTATAAATCTTTAGTGAACTGGGGAGAGAAAAATTTGACCTATGTGATGGTGGATGCCAGCAACCAGGATCATACTCATTTCACTGCATTTAAAGAATTCCACATTTCTACCGCCGGCAGGAAAACAAGAAGTGAAAGGTCGTGGGAAATACAATATGAATCTCTCATTTCGGACGAAGCTTTTTTAATGATCGGGTATTTGTCCGGAAATAT
Source organism: Ginsengibacter sp. (assembly GCA_040003385.1). Classification (GTDB taxonomy): domain Bacteria; phylum Bacteroidota; class Bacteroidia; order Chitinophagales; family Chitinophagaceae; genus Ginsengibacter. The sequence continues at coordinate 750 of JBDUCQ010000063.1, forward strand.
TGTTTCCGGCTCTCTCATATTTTATGGGAAAAAGGAAGCCTATTACGGAGTGGGTGTTTACGATCGTGAACTGATGAAAAAAAATGTTGCAATAGGTCATTATAATGTATTCGCTTCTATGCTGCACGCAAAAAAAATTGGCCTGGAAACATTCCAGCTGGGATCAATTCCAAAAAGCAGCACAGATCAGAAGGAAGTGAATATTTTTCGTTTTAAAACAGGTTTCTCCAATACTATGAAAGTACTGTATAGGCATACTGCTAAACTAAAACTGGAATCATGAAATCGAATGCTGAAAAAAATAAAGACCTCTACATCAGCATGGCAGCAGGCAATGCCAACAAAACGGTGATTGCCGGCCGCTATGCATTTGACGAGGGAAAGGAACAATTTATTGTGGATGATATTATTGCCAAACTTGATTTTAAACAGGGATCCTCATTTTTTGATATTGGTTGCGGGGCAGGCTTTGTTGCAGAGTCGCTGATCAAAACACTTTATAACCTCGATATTGCCATCACTGCAATGGATGTGGCAGAAATCATCGATGTATTGAACAAGGGTTTTATTACCAAAGCTTCCTTTCCGGGATTGAAAATGGAACTGTTGAAAGGATATTATCCAGGCGATTATACATCTCAAGAAAAATTCGACAGGATCTTGCTGTATTCTGTACTGCACAGCACTGACAATCCTTTTGAGATCATTGAAGAGGCGGTCAGGTTACTAAAGCCATATGGTAAAATATTATTGGGGGATCTTCCTAATATAAATCGCAAAGGCAGGTTCCTCGCATCCGGGGAAGGCCGGATGTTTGAAGCGAATTATAGAAATACAACGGTTGATAAAATTCCTTTTTACAGTGACCATCATGATTTTGTTCAGAAAATGAAGGACGACCAGGACTATTATTCAATGATCGATGATGAATTTATTGATCGCATTCACAAGCAATATACCAACAGCGGATTTGATGTATTTATATTGCCACAACCGGAAAGCTTGCCATTCAGTAAGACCAGGCACGATGTTTTAATTTGTAAGTATGATTGATAACGTGACTAAAAATGTTGACATGAGGCCTGATTTCGAAAAGAACAGGGAGATCTATAGAAAGCTCATCCGGGAGAATGCAAATAAAACAGTTATTGCAGGCAGGTATGAATCTGATGCAGGCAAAGAACAGTTTATCGTTGAGGATATAATTAGAAAGCTTGATGTAAAAAGCGGGCTAACAATTTTTGATATTGGTTGTGGTGCGGGATTGGTTGCCGAATTATTGATAAAAAATTTCTCCGGTCTAAATGCACAGGTATCGGTGATGGATACCCCAGAATTGATCGATGTCCTGTATAGTGGCTTTATAAAAAAAGATAAATATCTAAACGTTGAAACCTATAAAGGTTACTTTCCCCTGGATTTTGATTTCAACGGTCAGAAATTTGACAGGATTTTGATGTATGCGATGCTGTTCGATATTGACGATCCCTTTGAAATGATTGAAGCGGCAACAAAGCTTTTAACACCAAATGGCAAATTGTTACTGGGAGATTTGCCAAACATCAGTCAAAAGGGAAGATTTCTTTCCTCAGTTCAAGGCAGGATTTTCGATGCAAGTTATAAAAATACCATAGCTGATGATCTGCCCTTGTACGAAGATCATCATGATTTTGTATGCAAAATGAATGAGGATCCCGGTTATTATTCTCTCATCGATGATGCATTCATTGAAAAGGTCTACCGAACTTATACGAAAAGAGGATTCGACGTTTTTATATTGCCACAGCCAGGTACTTTGCCATTTAATAAATCCAGGCATGATGTTTTAATTTGCTCTTATGACTGATTACCAATGGCCTCATCCGGTAATTGATCACGAGACATTTTTGCAAAATAATGAGGTAAAGAACATTTTGCTCTACCTTAAAATAGAAGCATTCTTCAGTGAGTTGTTTGATTTGGATGTATTACTCATGCCATCCGGCAGGTCTTCCATCAGCTTGCTCCTTCAATACTTTGGCACCAACAGGAGCAAAACTATTTTTACACCAAAATGGACATCACATTGTGTATGGGATATGATCACACGGCTTGCCAATCCCACCATAGACTGCCAGCATGGATGTGATACCATTATTGCGGTTCATAAATGGGGACAGATTGAAAAACTGAGCTCAAAATATTCTGCGAACATCATTGAAGATTCGGTTGATTCAATATTTACAAAAAACAGCACATACTTTCCCAACGATGGTGAATTTGAGATCATTTCATTGCCCAAGATTATAGGCAGTTATACCGGTGGCCTGATCCTGGTTAAAAATAAAAAAAATGTAGAGAACGTAAGATCCTACATCAACCAAAACATTGAACTGGGAAAGCATCAATCTAAGCTGAGGTTCAACTACACTCAGCATACAAGTACAGGTTATTTAAACTGGGAAGACCGGGAAAATCAAAACACTTCGCTCGATACCAATGCATTGGAAAATATTGCAGCCTGTTTGAACAATTATCATGTGAATAAGGATGTCATCACAAAACGGCTGGAATATGTAAGTTCAAAATCGTCACTAATATGTGAGTACGACCGGCTGCCTCCTGTGTTTTGTGTTGAGGTGAACGAAATAAATGGGGAAATTGATGGCCGTATCATGATCAGGAATAAAAATTTTTCAGGTTTACTTGACAAACCTGATTTCAGAAGGGTTGCACTGATTCCTCTGCACTTTCAGGCAAATGACGAATTCTTTGAATTTTGTGTCAGGTCATTATGCAAAAACTAATTCTTGGCACTGTGCAGTTGGGCATTGATTACGGGATCAACAATATAAATGGGAAACCCGCAATTGAAGAAGCCTTTCAAATTTTGAATACTGCGTGGGTAAACAACATACATACTTTAGACACAGCAGATGCATATGGAAATGCTCAGGACATCATTGGAAAATACCATCAGCGCTCAGGCAATAGATTTACAATTAATTCAAAATTTAAAGGAACCACTCCTGTTGAAGTGCAACTTGATAAAATACTGGATGAATTGCAGGTAGACAACCTGGAAGTATATTTTTATCACGACTTCAATGATTTTATTTCAAACGAAACCTTATTGACTGAATTAAACAAGTTAAAAGCCAAAGGCAAAGCAAGCAAAATTGGATTGTCTGTTTATGAAAATGAACAAATGGAGATGGCAATCAATAACAGTGCAATCGATGTAATTCAGCTGCCATTTAACTTATTTGATAATACGAATGAAAGGGGAAATTTATTAACCAGGGCAAAAGAAAACGGGAAAACCATCCAGGTAAGATCGGTTTACCTGCAGGGATTGTTTTTTAAAGCGCCGGGAACTCTTTCACCCAAACTCTTGCCCTTGAATCCATACCTGGTAATGATCAATGAGATGGCAAAAGATTTTAACCTCTCTGTAGAAGAGCTAGCCATGGCCTATGTTATCCAGCAACCCCTCATCGATGAAATCATCATTGGCGTGGAAAATTCAATGCAGTTGCTTCGGAATATTGAACTTTTTACAAAGGATTATTCCCGGGATATCACCGAAGCTGTAAACAATATAAAAATACCAGAGGAAAAATTGTTATACCCAAAAAATTGGAATTGATGAAAGTTCTCGCCATCACACAAGCCCGTATAGGCTCCTCACGTTTACCGGGAAAAGTATTGAAAAAAGTAAAGGGAGAAAGTCTTTTATCAATTCACATACAAAGGATATTGAAGTCAAAATTGATCAATGAATTGGTGGTAGCTACCACACATGAAGATGGTGTTGATGAAATAATTAATATATGCAGAGAATCCAATGTTGAATTTCACCAGGGTTCAGTGGACGATGTTCTGGAACGCTTTTATGAAGCAGCAGCACCGCGTTATCCGGACCTTGTTGTCAGGATCACTTCCGATTGTCCGTTGGTTGATCCGGAAGTAATCGACAAGATGATTCAAGCTGCAATTGACAACCAAAAAGACTATACATCCAATACACTCCACCCCACTTATCCTGATGGGATCGATGTTGAAGTGATGAAGTTTACAGCTCTCCAAAGGGCTTTCCATGAAGCAAAAATCCCATCTGAAAGAGAACATGTTACACCTTACATATGGAAAAATTCAACCTATAAAGGCCACAGTCTTTTTACAGCTGAAAATATTGAGAATCCCATTGATTTTTCAGGAAGCAGGTTAACCGTTGATACTCCTGAAGATTTTGAGGTGATTGAAAAAATTATTGAAATTGAAGGCACAGATAAATCATGGGAGCAATATGAAAGGACACTCAGCAAAAACCCTGAAATAAAAATCATCAATCAATCTTATCGTCGTAACGAAGGTTATGAAAAATCAATCAAAGAAGGAAACTGATATGGGAAAAGGACAGGAATTATACAGGAAAGCCAAAACATTGATACCCGGGGGTACGATGCTGTTGTCGAAAAGACCTGAAATGTTTTTACCGGAAAAATGGCCAGCCTATTATTCAAAGGCGAAGGGCTGCATGGTTTGGGATCTTGATGGCAATGAATTTTTAGACATGAGCATCATGGCCATCGGAACCAATATTTTGGGCTATGCGAATGACGAGATAGACGATGTTGTAATAGAGAATATCAGGAACAGCAATATGTCTACTTTGAATTGCCCTGAAGAAGTGATCCTTGCAGAAAAACTAGTGGAATTAAATCCGTGGAGCCAAATGGTTCGATTTGCAAGAAGTGGGGGTGAGGCCAACGCGATTGGGATCAGGATTGCGAGAGCAGCATCCGGGAAAGATAAAGTGGCCATTTGCGGTTACCACGGATGGCATGATTGGTATCTTTCTGCGAACCTGGGTGATGATACGAATCTTGCCGGGCACCTGCTTCCGGGTCTTGATCCATCAGGAGTTCCTAAAAATCTAAAGGGCTCTGTATTACCTTTTAATTACAATAAAATTGAAGAGCTTGAATCTTTGTTTGAGAGGAATGATGATATTGGAGTGATCAAAATGGAAGTGTCGAGGAATAAGGGACCAGAGAATAATTTCCTTGAAAAAGTCAGGGAACTTGCCACCAGGAATAATGCCGTACTTGTCTTTGATGAGTGTACCTCAGGTTTCAGGCAAACGTTCGGCGGGTTGTACAAGCTTTACGGGGTTGAACCGGATGTTGCAATTTATGGCAAGGCCCTCGGTAATGGTTTTGGGATTACAGCAGTGGTTGGAAAAAGGGAAGTGATGGAAGCAGCCCAGAAAACTTTTATCAGCAGTACTTTCTGGACTGAAAGGGTGGGCCCGACAGCAGCTGTAAAAACACTTGAAATTATGGAGCGTATCAAGTCGTGGGAAATCATTACCCAAACAGGTAAAACCATTGCAGAGACCTGGCAAAGATTAGCGGATCAGCATCACATCTCTATCAATATATCGGGTATCCCTGCCCTTGTTACTTATAGTTTCAACAGCCCCAATTCCCTGGCTTATAAAACGTTCCTCACCCAGGAAATGTTGAAGAAAAATATTCTTGCCACCACGGGGGTATATTCTTCAACAGAACACAAACCTGCACACCTGGAACGTTATTTCAATGAACTTGAACCAATTTTCGAAACCATTAAAACCTGCGAGGAAGGCAGGGATATTTATGAGTTACTGGAAAGCCCTGTTTGCCATGGGGGCTTTAAAAGATTAAACTGATTGATTTGAAGGGTAAAGTTGTTTTCAGGGCTGATGGCGGGGAAAAAACGGGGCTCGGTCATCTGATAAGATGTTACGCAATCGCTGAGATGGTGCAAAACAATTTCAATATTGAATTCGCATGCATAGATATTCCCGGTGAAACGTTATTAGATTTTGAAAAAAAGGGAATGAAGGTGAATGTGATTAAGGATGATAAAGAATTATTGGATCTTACCGGGCCGAAAACTGTCGTGGTACTGGATGGCTATAATTTCCCCCGGGATTACCAGGAGGACATAAGGAGGAGTGGATCGATGCTGGTCTGTATAGATGATTGGGGGAATACAGAAAGTGTTGCAGATATTCTGATCAATCATGCCCCAGAAGTAACCTCAGATTCTTATAAGGTACTTCCTCATACAATTTTTGCCTTAGGTATTGAATATGCGATGCTCAGGAAGGAGTTTCTGGGTGCTGCCCTAAATACACGGAGAAGGCTTGCATTGAAAAATATACTCATCTGTTTCGGTGGTGCAGACCCAACCAACATTTCTCAAAAAGTCCTGGAGAATTGTATCTCCAATCATGGCTTCGAAAAAATTAATGTAGTAACCGGAAATTCATATACATTGAATGAAGCACTCCTGGATTTATCAGCTTCCGACACCAGGGTTCATGTTTATCAATCACTGGATCAGCAACAAATGTTTAAGATGATGGCCGAGGCCGACTTGGCAATTGTTCCTGCAAGTGGAATGTTATTTGAGGCGATTGCCTGCGGCTGCTTCATTGCTTCAGGATGTTACCTGGACAATCAAAGAGCGATCTACCAGGGTTTTAAAAAAATGAATGCATTTTTTGATTTGACAGATTTTTCGGAATTGTCTGTCTTAGAAACTATTGATGTCAAAGATTTTTCCGGCAATCGAACAGGATTGATTGACGGAAAGTCGGGAGAAAGAATAAACCGTTTGTTTTTACAATCAATTCAATGAAAGTAGCATTACTGGCATCAGGCAACCTGGGTTTAAATGCCCTGAATTTATTACTTAATAGTAATGATGTGATTTTGGTGGCAACGGATAAAGCATCAGAGGGGATCATTGAAGTTGCCAGGGCGAAGTCCATCCCATTGTTCATAGGGAATCCAAGGCATAGTCGCTTATTTGAATTTGCCCATTTCCTTGAAATCGATATTTTATTCTCCATCAACTACCTTTTTATAATTGAAGAAGATGTGCTTTCCATTGCAAAATATTCCATCAACCTGCATGGGAGCCTTTTGCCCAAATACCGTGGCAGAACCCCGCATGTTTGGGCGATCATCAATGGTGAAACCGAGACAGGGATTACTGCCCATATTATGGAGAAAGACTGTGATACAGGCAACGTGATTCTACAGGAAAAATTATTGATAGGCAATAATGATTCCGGATCAGACCTGTTAACTTATTATACATCCATATATCCTCAAATGATTCATTCGATCATTAAAATGATTGAGAACGGCAAATTAATTTCTTTTCCGCAGGACCATTCGAAAGCAACATGGTTCGGAAAAAGAACAGCTGAAGACGGAGAAATTAATCTAAGCTGGTTTAAAGAGCGAATCAGGAATTGGGTGAGGGCTCAAAGACTTCCTTATCCCGGCGCATTCATATGGTACAACCAAACTAAAATTATTATTGATGATGTGGCCTTTTCGGATACAGGGTTTAGTGCAAAAGATGAAAACGGGCTTGTGTTGGTTATGGATCCCTGCCCTGTAATAAAAACTGCTAATGGAGCTTTAGAGCTGAGACAAATAAGATCCGGGGCAGAAGTAATTAAAAAAGGAATTATTTTAGGAAAATGAAAATAGGAAATTTCGATTTAAAAGGTGCCAGTACCTTCATCATTGCAGAGTTGTCTGCAAATCATAATCATAACCTGGACATTGCAATTGAAACGATCAAGGCAGCTAAAGCTGCAGGAGCGGATGCCATAAAGCTACAGACGTACCGGGCAGACACCGTTACCATTGATTCCAGGAAAGATGATTTCAGGATCAAGCAGGATACCTTGTGGGACGGGAAATATTTTTTTGATCTGTACAAGGATGCCTTTACGCCGTGGGAATGGCATGAAAAGCTTTTTAAAATTGCACACGACGCCGGGCTGGTTTGCTTTTCTTCCCCATTCGACCCTACATCAGTTGAGTTTTTAGAAACATTGAATACCCCTTCTTATAAAATCGCAAGCTTTGAAATAACGGATATACCCCTGATTGAATTGGTTGCTTCCAAAGGAAAACCAGTTATCATCTCGACAGGCATTGCAACAGAAGAAGATATACAGCTGGCAGTGGACGCCTGCCGTTCAAAAGGAAATGACCAGATCGCATTATTAAAATGTACCTCCAGTTACCCGGCTCCTGTTGAGGAAGCGAATATCATAATGATACAGGACCTTGCTGAAAGATTTGGGGTCATTACGGGATTATCAGATCATACCCTGGGTATTACTGTTCCCGTAGTAGCTGTTTGCTTCGGAGCAAAAATTATTGAAAAGCATTTTATACTCGACAGATCAATTGGCGGACCAGATGCAACATTTTCGCTTGACCTTGCTGAATTTACAGCAATGGCCAAAGCGGTAAGAGAGGCTGAGAAAGCCATAGGCACTGTGGATTATACATTAACTGAAAAACAGAAAAAGGGACGTGAATTTTCGCGCTCTTTATACATAGTAAAAGACGTAAGCAAAGGCGAAATATTTACAAGTGAAAATGTAAAATCAATTCGCCCGGGTTATGGTCTGCATCCAAAGTATCTCGCACACGTGCTTGGAAAGAAAGCGGTTAAGGATCTGGAATTTGGCAGTCGCATGGAAATCAATTTCATACAACCCGATTAAAATTTTATGCATTCAAATATTTTTGAGGCGGATGATCTTAAAAACCAGAAAATTTATGCAAAGCTTTTTGCTGAAAATGGGCGTTCTTTTAAAACACTCAATTGGGGAAGCGTGGAATCACAACTGCTTCGCTTTAAAGTTTTAAGTGAAATTGCCAATTTAAACAATCAAAGTATACTGGATGTAGGTTGTGGCCTTGCAGACTATTATCAATATTTAATTGATCATCAAATTTCCGCTGATTATTGTGGGTTGGATATTACTCACCCCTTAATCGATGAAGCAAGAGAAAAGTTTAAAGGAGTTAAATTTTTAAATTCAAGCCTCACAGATATTGATGATGAACTTATGTTCGATTATGTATTTGCGAGCGGGATATATACTTACCGCACAAAAAATGAAAACGAGTTTTTGCAATTGATGACACAAAACATGTTTAATCATTGCAGGAAAGGAGTTGCATTCAACAGCCTTAGCACCTGGACATCGGCAAAGGATGATGGAGAATTTTATGCTGATCCTTTAGAAACCCTCAAATTTTGTAAGACGTTATCACCCTGGGTTGTGATGAGGCATGATTATCATGCCCGGGATTTCACGATATATATTTACAAAGAAAGGAATTTATGACGGTGTCCATCAGCCAACCGGCATACCTGGCATGGCTTGGATATTATCACAGGATTGCCATTTCTGATGTTCACGTAATTCTTGATCATGTCCAAATCGGGCAAAAAAGTTTTACAAACAGGAATAAGATCCGGACAAAGGATGGATCTTTGATGCTCACGATCCCTTTAAAAACAAATGGTCGCATCGGGAGACTTCCGATCCATACAATAGAGGTTGATGAAACCACCTGGCGCATCAAGCACCTGGAAAGCATTCGTAATTCTTACTCCAAGGCAAAATATTTCAAGTTTTACTGGCCTGTATTGTGTGAGTTTTATAATATGCCCAATAAAAAATTAGTTGATTTCATAAGCCCGATTCATCATTGGTTCATGGAGCAGTTAAAAATTAAATCCAAAACGTATGAAAGTACGGAACTAAATTCCCAGGGTACAAAAAGTGGCCTTATTTTAAATATTTGTAAGTCGCTTGGAGCTACCCAGTACCTTTCGGGACCGCTTGGGCGTGATTATCTGAATATTATTGATTTTAATAATGCAGGAATCAAGGTGGTCTATCACAATTATGCTCACCCGGTTTATACACAGGTATATCCCGGTTTTCAGCCTTTTATGAGTGTTTTGGACTTATTTTTGAATCATGGTGAGGAAAGCATGAAAATTATAAAAAGTGGGAATGAATAATATGTTTGACGATAAGAAAATTATGCTGGTTGTGGCACATGCTGATGATGAGCTGCTTGGGCTGGGTGCCACGATGAATAATTTGATCACGGATCACAATGTTCAGACGCATGTTGTGATCCTGGGAGAAGGAATTACATCACGAGCGGATTCGAGGGATGAAGGAAAGTGGCAAAATGAACTTGAGTCGCAAAGGAACAATATAAAAACTGCCCAGGATGTTATTGGATATCATTCTGTTGCCATTTATGATTTGCCCGATAACAGGTTTGATTCAATACCCCTGCTGGACATTATCAAGATCATAGAAAAAGAAAAGGTTGTCTTTGATCCGGATGTCATTTTTACCCATCATGGAGGTGATGTGAACATTGATCACCAGCGTTCCTTTGAAGCTGTGCTTACTGCCTGCCGCCCGCTCGCCGGGGAAAAAGTAAAAACGATCATTACATTTGAAACACCTTCCTGCACCGAATGGCGCGCATCATCAGATCCAAGGCATTTTGTTCCCAACTTATTTTTTCCTGTTTCAGAAAAAAATCTTGAAGCCAAGATAAAAGGGATGGAAAGCTATGAATTTGAAAGAAGACCTTACCCACACCCGCGCTCGCCGGAAGCGTTAAAAATCCACGCCCAGCGTTGGGGCATAACCGTTGGATGCGATTACGCGGAAGCTTTTTATCTCGTAAGGCATATAAACCACTGATGAAAAAAATACTTTTTATTACCACCTACAAAGCCAGGGACTTTGAAGGAAATGGATTGATCGGTTATTACCTTAAAAAAAATTATGGGATAGACGTGATCTATTCTTCAGGGTACAAAATACTTAATAAGATCGTTCTTCATAAACCAGTGGCAATCGTTTTCGATCACCTTACCTGGAATCACAAAGTAGAATTACTAAAAAATTGCAAGGCATTGGGATTGAAAACGATCTATTATCCCACAGAAGGATATTACCCGGACATGACTGCGTTTGATTACGGGATAGGGTTGAGATTCATCGACAATCCCCGGATGACCAAATACCTGCTGTGGGGATCTGATATGATGGGTAGGGTGAAATGCCTGCCGGTTTTTGCGAATGATCTGGAGTCATTCGTGATCACAGGCTCAGCACGCTTTGATTATTATCTCAATGAGCACCTTAAGAAGCTGGTGGTCCCTAAAATTGAATTCCTTCAAAAGCACGGTGTAGAAGGCAACCCGGCGATCATTACATATATGTCTACATCGCCCTACCAGGGTTATACTTTTGAAGATTTCAGGTCGAGGTATAAAAAAAATGCCGGCTATGCGGAAGATGAAATCATTATGCATTACGACGACCAGCAAAAATTATTTGTTAACCATGTAAACATTATCAGGAAACTCGCTATTGAACTAGGCCCTCAGTATTATTTTTTTTATAAAACTCATCCTGCAGAAACTTATTTTGACAATTATAAAAAGTATTTCGGCGACCTCCCGAATGTGCAGCTTATTATCAATGAAGATGTGAAACCTTTTATTTTTCACAGCGACCTTGTACTCCAGAGAAATTGCACAACAGCAGTCGAATCCTGGATGATGGGAAAAAAAGTGATCCAGATTGAGGATGACAAGTATGTAGCCGAAACATACAACGAACATAAAACAAACAGTGTTATTTGCAAGAATTACGATGAAGTGAAACTGGAGGTTGAAGCAGTGAGAACCTCTACTGGCAAAAGGGATGTATCTAATGACCCGTTTTTGCTTGGGAAGTTCGGTTACCTGGATGGAATGTCGCACGAGCGCGTAGGTAATGAAATTGGTAAGATCATAACGTCAATGACAGAAAGTGAGGAAAAAGACATCCTCATTAAAATACAACAGTATAAATCTTCGCAGGATAAACTACCTCAAAACAGGGTGAAGGATCTTTTGGGCATTTCCAGGACGAGGACACTCCATCCTGTAAGTATCATGCGGGTGATCAAACAAAAAATAAATCCTCCTAAAAAAAATAAAAAGGGGGAAGTGGATGTCCAGGTTCAGGCCGTCAGTGAATTGTATGATAAGCTTGAATCGATAGGGATCTAAACTGTAAGCGGGAAGTAGTGCAAATAAAAAAATCCATTGCTGTTATATTACCTCGGGGTGAGTCCATCAGGAATTTCGTTTATTCAGGGATCATCGATGAACTACGGAGCAACTATCATGTAATCCTTATAGCTGTAAAGCCGAATGACACGATCTGGCATATCCTCTCGACCAAATCAGATGAACTGGCAGAACTTAAAACCCCTGTTTTTTCTTACCTCTTCAGATTGTTTTTTGAGATATATGATTTGGCACATAATCGATTTATGTGGTCAGAAGCCGCAAAGGTGAGGTGGAAAATGAGAGACGTTGAAAGCAAAACCTTTTCCGGCAAGTTTACGAGGATGCTGAAAAAAGGCCTGGCAACTTTCTTGGCCAACCAGCCATCACTGAAAGCACTGGAGAAGTTCGACTCTTATTTGGGCAAGAAGGAAAAATGTGTTCAGCCATGGGTAAAATTTTTCCAGTCAACAAAACCCGATATTGTATTCAACACATCACATTCACACGCAAGAAATGCTGTACCCTGCATTTACGCGGCACAAAAGCTAAACATAAAAACTTTTACATTCCTGTTCTCCTGGGATAACCTCACTTCACAGGGACGGGTAGTACCGCGTTATGATCATTACCTCAGCTGGAACAATAAGATCAAAGAAGATTTTAACAGGATGTATCCGCATATCAGTAAATCATCTGTAGTGGTTACCGGGACGCCACAATTTATTGGTCACTACCAGCATGAAAAGCACCTCACGGATGAGGAGGTAAAGAAGCAACTGGGGCTGGAACCCAAAGAACAATACTTTGTTTACAGTTCAGGCATGAGCCATCACATGCCATTTGAACCCTACGTTGTAGGCAGAATAGCTGACATCATCCGTAAGCTGGGACCACAATACCGGTTGGTGGTGCGTACGTATGCCAAAGACCGGTATGACGTATTTGATAAATTAAAATCGGAGCGACCAGACATCATCATTCCGGATGTGCAATGGGAAAAGCAGTACCAGACCCCATTGTGGGAAGACCAGGTATTTTTCAGCTCCCTGCTTAAGCATTGTGTTGCCGGAATCAATGTTGCTTCTACCATATCTTTAGAGCTGTGTATGTTTGATAAACCGGCTGTGAATGTGGGATATAACCCGCCGGGAAAAAATATTTTTCCTTACAACTATACAAGATTTTATTCTTTTGATCATTACAAACCCATTGTTGAAAGTGGTGCTGTACAGGTTGCAAACGATGAAAAGGAAATGGAACATTACCTGAAGGAGGCCATCGAATATCCGGGAAAATTCAGCCGTGAAAGAAAACAACTGATCAATGATTTTTTTGAAGGAAGGCAGGGCCTGGATGTTGTACCGCATTTTGTAAAGGCAATAAATCAGCTTTCATCATGAGGTCGGGCAACATTGCGATCATTACACATGTAAATCCATTTGCCTCAGGCAGCGGGCAAATTCAACGTGTGTACAATACATTGCTCGCCATTGCTGCTGACTGGGATACAATAACAGTGTATACACTCGCACATGATCTCGAACGCAAAGAGAAGGTGCAGCAGTTACTTGCCGTCAATCCTTCACTACGGGTAGTTTACCTTAAACAACCTCGCATGCTGAATTTGCTGAAACCGGCATTTCATTTATTACCCTATCTTGGTTTCGGTAAACCATCAAACTGGATCATTCCATTCATTTTCAGGCAGCTGGATGTAAACCTTTTTTCCAGCTGTAACTGTGTGCTGTTCGAGTACTGGCACCTGTACAAACTAGCTGTTAAAATAAAATCAAGGAATATTAAAGTCGTCTGTGATACTCATAATATCCTGTTGGGATCTTTTAAGGAATATATTGCAAAGAAAAAATTACCAGCATCATATAAGAGGTATCTCGTAAACAGCTACCGGCGGCTGGAATTCAAAAAAGCATTGGGATCCTTTAATGCCCTGATTGCGATCAATAAGGAAGAGGAAGCAATTTATAAAAAGGAGTTTCCGGCTAATCAGATAATTTATTGTCCAATGGGTGTAAAACTAGCCAAATCCTCATTTTTGCAACATAGCAATGGTGCAGGGAAATATTTTACGGTGGTATATTATGGCGGTCTGGGCAACCCGAGAAACAGCCGGGCGGCTTTAGAAGTTTACAGTGCACTCTTTGAATCATCCACCCTTGCAAAACTTCCCTTGATCTACAAAATACTGGGATCAGATCCTCCCCGGCAATTAACAGACCTCAGCCTTGCAAACTCATCGGTAAAGGTGCCTGGATTTGTGGAAGATCTTTCAACAGCTTTATCCGGCGTGGATCTCGCTGTAATTCCTTTTGAAGGAAAATATGGCTTCAGAAGCAGGCTGATCGAATTAATGTATTATGGAATTCCGGTTTTAACCACGCGGGATGCTGTGTGGGGAATGGGGTTTAATTCTGGTACGGATATATTTATTTATGAGCCCGGAGATAACCTGCAGGAAATAATCATTGAGCTGTTGAATGATACTGATAAGAGAAAGCTGGTATCCCAAAATGCAAAGGCAAAAGTAGAAAAGGAATTTACATTTGAAACTACATATGGTAAATTGTCCGGTGAATTAAAGAAGATGACAGCTTGAGGCTTGTGGTGTTTTCTCATAAAGTGTGTTGGAAAAGTATGGCATCCCCAACCGGCTGGGCCACTGATGGAGGATTTGTATTTCATATGCAGGCTCTCGCATCATCGTATGATGAAACCGTATTGCTGGTTCCGGTAATAAAATCAGGCACTAGCAAGGGTGAGGTTTGGTTCTCGGACAGTACTATTCGCATTGTACCGTTGTCAGAACCCTTTGGATCAGGGATCTTACGCAAATTATTATTTCCATTTTGGTTTTTGATGGAGCTTCCGAAATTCGTTTCCCAACTGCAGGATGCCGACATCGTGCATGCACCGGTACCCGGAGACATTGGAACCATTGGCATGTTGCTGGCACCCCTATTTGGTAAAAAATTGTTTATCAGGTACTGCGGTAACTGGCGATTGTTGAGGACCCTTCCTGAAAAATTCTGGGCATGGTATGGAGAAAAATTCGCCGGACGTTCCATTGCTTACTTGTGCACAGGAGGCGATGAAAAAGATCCATCTGAAAAAAACCCCTCATTGAAATGGATCTTCTCTTCATCCATGCGAAAAAAAGAACTGGATACTTACCGGAGGAAAGACTTTGACTTTACAAAAGAATTTAACCTGGTAATGGGAGGCAGGCTCATCCGGGAAAAAGGTTTTGGAATATTATTAGACGCTGTACAACTCATCAACGGTAAAATTCCAAAATTAAAAGTGAATATTTTTGGTGATGGTCCTGACACCAGCATTTTCCAGGAAAAAGCCAACAAATTGGGTCTTGATGATAAGGTTACATTTTCAGGTAAATTGAACAGTAACCAGGTACATGCATTACTGTCCACCGCGGATATTTTTTGCTTTCCTACATTTTCCTCCGAAGGTTTCCCGAAAGT
>JBDUCQ010000064.1:0-16022 GCA_040003385.1 Ginsengibacter sp.
CTGTGACCCCGTCAGGATTCAAACCTGAAACCTTCTGATCCGTAGTCAGATGCTCTATTCAATTGAGCTACGGGGCCTAAAGGAGGGCAAAAATAATAAAAATTAATCCAACCCTATCTTTTCCCAAATTTGCATTTTAAATGATCACATGAAAATTCATTTTTGGGCAGTAGGCAAACCTCATGAAACTTACGTTAAAGACGGGATCGATATTTTTTTAAAACGCACCACCTATTACTTTCCCATCGAATGGAAACTCATCGCTTCTCCAAAGAATGCCGCCAGCATGGCCATTCCCGAATTGAAAAAGGCAGAAGGTGAATCGATCCTGCATTCATTACAACCTGAAGATGTATTGATCGTACTGGATATAAAAGGAAAGCAAATCAGCTCCGAACAACTGGCAGGCCTTATCCAGCAAAAAGCAAACGCAAGCGCCAAAAACATCATTTTCCTCATCGGGGGCGCCTTTGGACTGGATGATAAAATACTGGCACGGGCAAATTTTACCTGGAGCCTGTCACCACTGGTATTCCCTCACCAACTTGTACGGCTGATCCTGGCGGAACAGGTGTACAGGGCCTGCACCATCATTCGCAATGAAAAATATCATCATAGTTAATTTGCGTATTTTTGAAAAATATCTCTATTGCTTATGATCTCTATCACCCTGGTGATTATTATTACTACCGTAGCGGTTTCTTTCATCGCGTTCAATAACCAGCAGGTGATGGATAACCTCATATTTTATCCGCCTGCAGTAACCGAAAAAAATCAATATTACCGGTTTATCACATGCGGCTTCATCCATGCAGACATTACGCACCTTGCCTTTAACATGATCTCCTTTTACCTCTTCTCGAGTGCATTGGTTGAACCAGCGTTCATCGGCTATTTTGGGGATTATGGAAGGGCTGCCCTGCTGATCATGTACTTGCTGGCGCTGATCGTTTCCCTGCTTCCAACATATTTAAAAAATAAAACTAATGAGAATTATCGCAGCCTCGGCGCATCCGGTGCGGTTTCTGCTGTTGTGTTTGCCGGCATCCTGATATCGCCTTTGTCACAGCTTGGATTTTTTATCATCCCGCCAATCATTCCCGGGTTCATATTCGGTCCGCTTTATTTGATATTATCAGCCTACCTGGAACGTCGCGGAGGAGACAACATCAATCATTCAGCGCACATATGGGGTGCACTGTTTGGTGTAGCATTTCTCATTATTGCTACCAGGGTCTATTCAAATATTGATATCTGGAGTGTGTTCGTGGAGCAGGTACAATATTACTTCAAAACCAAATTCAACATAGGCTGATCTGCAATATCGCTTTGGTACTATTAGTTACTTTAAACCGGTCATCGATCCTCCTTCCAACCACCCAAATTACTTTTTTATCCGACTCGATCACCCATACATTTTCCTTTTCTAAAATACTTAGTTTCTGATCAATAAAAAAACGGCTTAGCTTTTTTTTCTTTTGCATCCCAAGCGGGTAAAAATAATCTCCCTTCTTCCATTTTCTAAGCAACAATGGAAAACTGATCATAGATGCATTGAGAGTGGCCACCGATGATGTTGAAGAAATCCTGACTTCTGTTTTCTTTTCGCCATTGGCTGGTACATCGCACCTTTCAATCTTCAATTTTAAGCCGTTGTCAAATGTTACCTCGTGATCTCCTTCATCAATCACAACATTCAATGCCAGTTCGGTTTCGATCGGCGAAATGATCAGCCATTTACGGTTTCGTATCACCCGGTGTGTGGCCGAATGAACATACCTTCCCGACTCACTTTGTAATAAATGAATAATATCTGTTGACTGCATTGGGGTAAAACCATAAGGCTTTGTCAATTCATAAACAAGTGTAGCCAGTGGCTTAACCTGTAATAATTTCAATACAGGAATATGCACCTCAGCCCCTTTATATTCCAGCATTTTTTTTCTATGGGCATCAAGTGCTTGCCGGTACAGGATTTCAATGTCCGAAAAACGGGCAATATTTGAAAATAGGTTTTGTTCTACCTGTGGGAAAACTTTTTCGATCCCTGGTATGAGCTCGTTGCGAAAATAATTACGGGTATATTTCACACCTGCATTTGAAGAATCCTCAACAAAGGAGAGATTATGTTCCTTTCCAAATTCTTGCAGCTCGGCTTTGCGGGCAAATAATAAAGGCCTGCGGATTTTGCCGGTGGAAGGCAACATACCCCTCAACCCGGTGATCCCGGTACCCTTAAAAAAATTCATCAGTAATGTTTCTATATTATCATCCGCATGATGAGCTGTCACGATCCATTGAGGCGAATCAAACCGATTGTTATTCTCCTGCCCTGCTGAATGATCTTTGGCCTGCAGCAATTCGTGGAACCATTTATATCGAAGTTCCCTTGCTGCCACCTGTACAGAACATTTTTTTTCAGCAACATATTTTTCAGTTTCAAACTTTTTTACGAACCATTCTTTTCCATACTTTTCAGCCAGATCCTTTGTAAATATTTCATCCCTTCTACTCTCCTCTCCCCTCAATTGAAAATTACAATGTGCCACCGCAAAATCATAACCTGCCTGTTCACAAAGCTCACACAACACCACTGAATCCAATCCGCCACTCACGGTCAGCAATAGTTTCTCAGCAGGATTGAACAAGCGCTCCCGGCGTATGAAATCTGTAAATCTGTGAACCAATGTCATTTTAGTAAGCGGGTTAAGAAATGTGTGTGGTAAAAGTTGATGGCGATTTGCGAAACCAGCGGTGTAAATTATATGTTATCAGACAGCTCTTCATAAACTCCCTGTAATTCATTATATGAATGATTGTCGCCCGCTTCCCTGGCCATCGCCATTCCCTTTTCATATATCCTGATAGCCTTACCTGTATCTCCAAGCCTCTCCAGCACTTTACCTAAATGATAGTAAGAGCCAATGTATGTAGGTTCCCTTTTCAGTATATCGTTGAATAGGTTTTTGGCTTCGGTGTCATTTCCTTCTTTGATGTATTCAAGTGCCAGGGCATGTTGCAGAAAACTGTCCTTCCCCGAGGTTTCCAGGTACTGCTTCAGCTTTTCAATGCGGCTCATTAACTATAATTTTTTTCATTTTTGGTTCTGCCTATCTTTGCATTTCTTTTTCAAAATTGTCATATGAAGATACTGGTTTGTTTAAGCAAAACACCTGATACCACTGCAAAAATAAACTTCACGGATAACAATACGAAATTTGCGGAAGCCGGTGTACAATTCATCCTGAACCCTTACGATGAATGGTATGCGTTGGTCAGGGCAATTGAACTGAAAGAATCGGATCCTTCAACCATCATCCATCTCGTAAATGTAGGTATGGCAGACAACGACCCCGTGATACGTAAGGCACTTGCACTGGGTGGTGATGAAGCAATGAGGGTGAACTCCGACAGCCGAGACGGATATTTTATCGCATCCCAGATCGCAGCGATCGCAAAGCAAAATAATTATGATTTGGTGCTCACAGGTAAGGAAACAATTGACTACAACGGTTCATCAATCGGTGGCATGGTGGCAGAATTGCTGGACATGCCATTTATTTCCCTGGCCACTAAATTTGCACTCAATGGAACTTCGGCTACGGTTAACCGTGAGATAGAAGGCGGTGAGGAAGTGAATGAAGTGAGCTTGCCGGTGGTGGTAAGTTGCCAGAAAGGGATGGCGGAACAGCGGATCCCGAACATGAAAGGGATTATGGGTGCCCGGACAAAGCCTTTGAAAGTGATTGAACCTGTAACAGCAGACGAGCTCACTTCCATTGCTTCCTTTGAGCTTCCCCCTGCAAAAGCAGGTGTAAAGCTTGTTCCCGCAGATCATCCGGAAGAACTGGTGAGGCTGCTACATGAAGAAGCTAAATTATTTTAATAAACCTCTACTCCATTATATGGCAGAGAATAAAAAGGAAATTACAAAACGAATAAACAATGTATGATTAGTACTACAATCGCAAACCGGCCTCATAAAAAAGGCGTTA
The DNA here is from genome assembly GCA_040003385.1 of Ginsengibacter sp. Classification (GTDB taxonomy): domain Bacteria; phylum Bacteroidota; class Bacteroidia; order Chitinophagales; family Chitinophagaceae; genus Ginsengibacter. The sequence continues at coordinate 3,996 of JBDUCQ010000064.1, forward strand.
AGAAAATTTGAATTGATGGCGTTAAAAAATGAAATTGATGTTACAATTGCCAGGATTTATTTGTAGCTCGTAAGTCGCACAAAAGCTTGGGGATATTCTGATGCTGGAACTATTTCATTTTAGACGACAATTCAAATTTTTAGCCTTTTTTATGCAGCCTTGATTTTTTTTGTTACTTTTTTGCATCAAGGCAAAAAAGTAAAAAGAGTCATTGTATAGTTTGCATTTTTATTTCTAATCCTATAAACATCGTATCATACATGATAATTTAAATGATTACATCCTTAAGAAATTTTATATAATGAGTGTATTAATTTTTTTAGACCAGGCAGAAGGGCACATTAAAAAGAATTCGTTTGAGGCTGCAAGCTATGGGGCTAAAGTAGCAGAATTAACCGGCACAACTGCTGAAGGGATTTTGCTTGGAACTGTGAACGACGACCTGCCATCCCTGGGTGCTTACGGGTTGTCAAAAATCCACACCATTAAAAATGAAATCCTGAACAACTTCGATGACCAGGAATTTACAAAAATAATTGCTGAAGCAGCAAAATCAACAGGGGCAACAGTCATCATTTTTTCCAATAATTTCAGCGGCAAGTCAATCGCACCACGCCTTTCAGTAAGGATGAAGGCAGGTCTTGTTTCGGGTGCTGTAGCATTGCCTGATGTAACTAAAGGATTTGTAGTAAAGAAAAATGTTTTCAGTGGCAAGGCTTTTGCAAACGTTGAAATAAAGACCGGTGTTAAAATTGTTTCACTCAATCCCAATTCTTATAAAATAAGCAAAGGAGATGGTGTGGCAGAAGTTGTGGATATGGATATTGCTGTCGATCAACCGCGCGTAAAAGTAACCTCTGTGAATAAGATCGTAGGAGAAGTTCCGCTTGCAGAAGCAGAGCTAGTGATCAGTGGTGGCCGTGGACTTAAAGGTCCAGAAAACTGGCACCTTGTTACCGACCTGGCAAAAGCATTGGGAGCAGCAACGGCTTGTAGCCGGGCAGTAGCTGATGCAGACTGGAGGCCGCATCACGAACACGTTGGTCAAACCGGCCTGGCCATTTCGCCAAATATGTATTTTGCCATCGGCATCTCGGGTGCCATCCAGCACCTGGCAGGGGTAAACCGCAGCAAGGTGATCGTTGTGATCAATAAAGATCCTGAAGCGCCTTTTTTTAAAGCCGCAGATTATGGGATTGTGGGCGATGCTTTTGAAGTGATGCCCAAAATCATAAATGCTGTAAGGCAACTTAAAGGAATTCCAACCACCTAATTATTCATAAATATTTCTGCTTTAAAGCTTTTGGAGAATCTGGTAGCTTTATTTTATATATTTGCTTTTCACAAATTAGCCCCTTGAGGGACTGTGATTTATGAAGAAAATAGAACTGGAAATAGTAGCCCTTTCACACAGCATTACACAAACCCATTCATATGCCGTAGTGCTGGGAGAAGTGAATGGTTTACGCAGGCTTCCCATCGTTATTGGCGGATTTGAAGCCCAGGCGATCGCTGTGGCGCTTGAAAGAATGCAACCCAGTCGTCCTCTCACCCACGACCTTATGAAAAATTTCATGCTGGCATTCAATGTCGATCTGCACGAGGTGATCATTAATGACCTTCAGGAAGGTATATTTTATTCAAAACTGGTGTGTTCTACAGATAATGATACGGTTGAAATTGATTCAAGAACTTCAGATGCCGTTGCCCTGGCGGTACGATTCGGGTGCCCGATCTATACTTTTGATAACATACTGGACAGCGCAGGAATTTTAATGGAAGATGACGAAAAAAAGAAAAAAGTCACCTCACCGATCACCCAAACCGATGGTGGAACAAGGGATGACCTGAAAAAATTATCCCTTCAGGAATTGGAGACATTGCTCACCGAAGTGCTCGAGCACGAAGATTATCTGAAAGCCATTGCCATCCGGGACGAGATAAAAAGAAGGAAAAAATAAAGGCGGTGAAGGTAAAACACGAGCATGATAACTTTCCCCAACTGTAAGATCAACCTGGGCTTACATATTCTCCGTAAAAGAGATGATGGATACCACGACCTGGACACCTTTTTTTACCCGGTCGGTTTATGTGACATCCTGGAGATCATACACTCACCTTCTGCATCCATAGAGTTTGTTTGTACCGGGCTACCGTTTAGCAGTGAATCCACCAATTTGTGCGTGCTGGCCTTCCATGTCATGAAAAAAGATTTTCCTTCGATTGGAGGCATACAAATGCACCTGCATAAAGTAATTCCAATTGGCAGCGGGTTAGGTGGCGGATCAGCTGATGCAGCATTTGTGATCACAATGATGAACAAATTGTTTGACCTGCAGTTAACGAAAAACCAGATGCTTGAATATGCGTCACAATTAGGGAGCGATTGCGCTTTTTTTATGATCAACCGGCCTGCTTACGCCAGTGGCCGGGGCGAACTGTTATCAAGATCGATGATCGATCTCTCGTCATACAAAATTGTATTGGTCAATCCTGGTATCATGATCAGTACTTCATGGGCATTTTCAAAGGTTGAACCAGCAGTGCCTGAAGTGCTGGTGCAGGACATATTGCAGCAATCTATTGCACATTGGAAGAAACAATTGAAAAATGATTTTGAATTTCCCGTTTTTGCAGAATACCCCATGATCAAAGAAATAAAGGAAGATTTGTACCGGCAGGGAGCCTTGTATGCAAGCCTTTCCGGCAGTGGCAGCACTGTTTTCGGAATTTTTGAAAAAGAAGCATCCATCAATGCACGGAATTGGAAAGATTATTTTTACAAGGTCATCTAGCAATACCCATTTTTCATATGAGGATTTCAGGAGTTTTCGTTCTTACATTGTTTTTTTTGAAAAGTATATCCCAGCAAATCCGTACAATTGCCGCATCTGATTATGATCTTATTTCTTTGCAAAACGAGTATGGAAAAAATAAACATTTTGTTCATGCATTCGAATTGCAAAGTCTCATTGCCCTCTCCCATTACCCTGAACTAAAAAACAGCCGGATCAACTTTAGGCTCGCTGACAAGGAAAGCATGGCAAAAACTACCATCACATTTTGGAGTTTATTCTTTCATAATAAACACATTGTTATTTACATCAACAAAAATCCTTCAACCACCGGGCTTGCTTTTTCTGATCTTCCCTTCAATGCGCAGGTTGGCGCTATCGCCCATGAACTGGCCCATGCGGCAGATTTTAAAAGTAAAAACCTTACCGGTATGGTATGGTGGGGTGTAAGGTACACAGGTAAGACCAGCAGGATAAAAATTGAACGTAACACCGACTGTTGTACGATACAACACGGAATGGGATGGCAATTGTATGATTTTACAAATGCTGTAACCCTGTCCCCTGCTGCGACAACCCGCTACAAACTATTCAAAGAAAAATATTATTTATCACCCGGAGAGATAAGGGAGCAATTGAGCACGCTACACGATTAAAGAACTATTAAAATTATTTTACTAACTTGCAGATGGAAACATTTTAATGAGATACAATTCCTCCATACTTCACTTCCTCGATCAGAACCTTGATTTTCTCGATCACAAGGCATAACCATATTGCCATTTAGCTTCTTTTATTCCCGTTATCCCCATAATTTTTTTTATGCATTCAACAATCAACATCTCGTCTACGACCCGTCAGTTCATTGAAAAGGAACAAAAATCCGGTGCTCACAATTACAGCTCATTGCCTGTTGTTTTAACACGTGGTGAAGGTGTACATGTGTGGGATGTTGATGGCAAACGGTATTTTGACTTTCTAAGCGCATACTCGGCAGTTAACCAGGGGCACTGCCATCCGGGTATCATCAAAACCCTGATTGAGCAATCCCAAAAACTAACATTGTCCAGCAGGGCTTTTCATACAGATGCATTGAGTGAATATGTTGAATTTATAACCACTTATTTTGGTTATGACAAGGTGCTTCCGATGAATACCGGTGTGGAAGCAGTGGAAACATCCATCAAGCTGTGCCGGAAATGGGGGTATGCGGTAAAAGGTATCGATCACGGAAAAGCAAAAATCATTGTTTGTGAAAATAATTTCCATGGAAGAACCTCTACCGTAATATCATTCAGTACTGATCCTGCTGCAAGAAATGGATATGGCCCATTTATGGGAGGATTTGAAATTATACCTTTTAATGACCTGGATGCATTGCAGCTCGCACTGGCCGATAAAAATGTTGCCGGCTTTTTGGTTGAGCCCATCCAGGGAGAAGCAGGCGTGATCGTTCCCGCTGATAAGTATATACAAAAGGCAAAGCAATACTGTTCAGATGCAAATGTATTGTTCATCGCTGATGAAATACAAACAGGTTTGGCAAGAACCGGGGAATTGTTGTGCTGCGACCATGAATCTGTGAGGCCTGATATTTTGATTTTAGGAAAGGCCCTCAGTGGCGGCACAATGCCTGTGAGTGCTGTTCTTGCAGATGATGAGATCATGCTGACCATCCAACCTGGCGAGCATGGCAGCACTTATGGAGGAAACCCGCTTGCATGCAAAACATCTATTACAGCCTTAACTGTTTTGAGAGATGAAAATATGGCAGGCAATGCCGAAAAAATGGGAAAACTATTCAGGGAGGAATTACAAAAAATAAACTCGCCACATATTGCTGACATCAGGGGAAAAGGTTTGCTGAATGCAATTGAGATCAACGCGAATGACCACGAAGCAGGCTGGAAACTTTGTTTAGAACTTAAAGAAAACGGGCTGCTTGCAAAACCAACACATGGTGCAAAAATCCGCCTTGCACCACCGCTGGTCATCAACAGGAGCCAGCTTTTGGAATGCGTGCAGATCATCAGAAGGAGCCTGGAATGTTTGAATGTGTAATTTGATGATCTTTCTACATCTACATTTGTTGAGTTCTAAGTAATAAATTCTAATTTTCCTGAATCATTCCAGTTTTATTTGATCCATGAAGGAAAATTCAACAACGCCCTCCGAAACAACCAGCTTCCCTCCGATGGCGCTTGTTGCTGTAATAGAATCAATACAGGATAGTTTTTTTCAGCTTGATAAAAACTGGAATATTGTAGCTGTTAATAAAGCCTTTGAACACACTTCGAAATTAAAAAGAAGTGATATACTTGATAAAACCTTCTGGGAAGTATTTCCTGTTGCAAAAGATCCTAAATTAAAATACTGGTCAGCCTATCACGAAGTTGCTGAAAAAAAAATCCCGCTCTTTTTTGATGAATATTATGAACCTCTTGATATTTGGACAGAAGTCAGCGCTTACCCAACTGAAGATGGCATTGCGGTTTTTTCCCGCGATATCAACGAACGGAAGCGAAGGGAACGCATAATCCTTGACAGCGAGGAACGCCTGCGCCTGGCGATTGATACCACGAAACTGGGAACATGGGATTTTATTCCATCCACCGGAAAACTTACATGGTCTGATGAATGCAAAAAAATTTATGCGCTTCCGTTAGACAAGGAAGTTGATTACGCTTTTTTTTCTGATCATATTTATCCCGAAGACAAACACATCGCACAGGGCGCCATTGAAAAAGCAATGGAAGCAAGTGGCACGGGGGAATATGATATTGAATACAGGATCTTAAGGTATAGTGACAGGCAGGTAAGATGGATACGCGCAAGAGGCCATGTATTTTTTAACTTGGAGATGAAGCCTGAGAGATTTATAGGAACTGTCATTGACATTACCGATCAAAAAAATACTGAGCAAACCCTTCAGTACCGGAAAGCATTGCTGGAAGCCCACAACGAAGCATCCTCAGACGGGATCTTGCTGGTTGATGCTAAAGGAAAGATCATTTCGTACAACCAGCGTTTTATTGACATATGGAACATGCCCCCGGAAATTACAGACAACAAAGATGATGAGGCAGCCTTGTCTTTTGCCATGTCGCAACTGGAAGACCCTCAACAATTCATTGAAAAAGTTAGGTTTTTATATGATCATCCTGATGAGGTGAGCATTGATGAAATTTTATTCAAAGATGGAAAGATCATTGAAAGGCATGGTTATCCGATCCTGGGCTCAGATGGAAGTTTTTTTGCATGGTCCTGGAATTTCAGAAATATTACAGAACGCAAGCAATTTGAACAAACGATCAGGGAAAATGAGAAGAAATTCCGCCTCATTACTGATGTCGTTCCTCATATGGTCTGGGAAATTGAAAACGATGGAACAATATCGTACATCAACAAGCAATGGGCCGATTGGAGCGGCCTTACACTGGAAGAGATCAATGAGGGTGGCTGGAGTAAAGTTTTTCATCCGGATGATGCAATGGAGGTGGGGAAGGGATGGCAACATGCATTTGAAAACGGTATCTTATATACCGGGGAATGCAGGATCAAAAATCCTTATGATGACGAATATTCCTGGTTCACTTTAAAAACCGTGCCGGTAAAAAATGACAACGACGAAATAACGCTGTGGATCGGCACTGCCACAGACATCCATGAAAAAAAAATAGCGGAGCAGCAAAAAGACCAGTTCATCAGCATAGCTTCACATGAATTGAAAACTCCCGTAACAAGTATCAAAGCATTTACCCAGATCCTTGAAATGAAATTCCTCAGGGAGGGGAATATTGATGCTGCTGATTTGTTATCCAGGATGAACAGGCAGATTGATAAATTGACCAGGCTGATAATAGATTTGCTGGATGTTACGAAAATAGAACGCGGACAGCTCATATTTGACGAAGCGAATTTTGATTTCAATGACCTTGTTGGAGAGATCGTAGAAGAAATGCAGCAGACAACGCAAAACCATTTAATTGAGTTGATTGCAGATGAAACAAAAATAGTTTATGGAGACAGGAACAGGATCGGGCAGGTGATCACCAACCTGATCTCCAATGCAATAAAATATTCTCCCAATGCCGATAAAATCATTGTGAGCACAGTAGCTTCAGCCGATCATGTAAAGCTTTTTGTGCGGGATTTTGGTATTGGAATTCCCGAGCAACAACAGCAAAATATATTTACCCGATTTTTCAGGGTAACTGGAAAAAAACTGCATACTTTTCCGGGACTTGGACTTGGCCTGTTTATTTCTGCTGAAATAGTAAAACGTCATGGAGGCAGTTTAACAGTTGAAAGCCAGGAAGCCCGCACAACTGAAGACCCCCTACGTTTGGAAGCTGATCATAAATATGGCCGTGGTGGCGGCTCAGTATTCTGTTGCACATTGCCCGCGGTACCCAAAGAATAAATCAGAAATAGAAAGGTTCAATATTGTTCAAAATCATAAATCTAAATTTTGCACACACATTCACACGATGATCACACCGAGGAGCACATGCAAAGTTCAGACCTGCTGAGAGACATTGTTATCGGCATGAGCGATGGGCTTACAGTACCATTCGCACTCGCAGCAGGTTTAAGTGGCGCCGTTGCAAACAGCAATATCATCATCATTGCAGGTATAGCAGAAATTGCTGCAGGCAGCATCGCCATGGGACTTGGTGGCTACCTTGCAGGAAAAACGGAACAGGATCATTACAACAGTGAGCTGAAAAGAGAATATGACGAAGTGGAGAGAGTACCCGAAAAGGAAAAGCATGAAGTGAAAGAATTTTTTAAACAGATAGGACTCAGTGAGGATATCCAGCACAAGGCATCTGAAGAGATTGCAAAGGATAAAAAGCAATGGGTTGATTTCATGATGAAATACGAATTAGGTCTAGACCAGCCTGATCCCAAAAGAGCTACAAAAAGTGCACTGAATATCGGACTGTCTTATATCGTTGGGGGCATCATCCCACTAAGCCCATATTTTTTTATACCAAATTCAAAAGAAGCGATAAAAATTTCTATTGTTGCTACCTTATTGTGCTTATTCGTATTTGGCTACTTCAAAAGTAAAGTAACAGGGGTATCACCCATCTGGGGAGCTGCGCGAGTGACCATGATCGGGGCATTGGCTGCTGGTGCTGCTTTTGGAATCGCCTCATTATTTTAATTGCAGTTCCTTCCTGAGGCTGTGTTTTGAATCTTTGGCAATATTTTCAATCGTCCATTCTATTTTTTGCTCGAATGGATGCTGACGGACGAGGCAATCCGATTTTGAACAGATCCGGCAGGAAAATTCCTGGCATCCATCAGAGTGTACGAACAACTCCACTGCTTCACCAAATTCATTTTTCACCAGGCTTCCCAGTTCTTCGATTTCAGTATGAGCCTCTAAAACATTCAGGTACCATGGAACTGTAAGATGGCAATCCATATGAAGGGTGCTGCCGTATTTGATGATGCGCAAGTTGTGGAGGTCGATCCAGTTCTCCATTCTTTGCCTGTTCAATAGTGCAACCATCCTTTGTAATAGTATCAAATCGGTCTCATCCATTATCCCCGCGATAGAGCTGCGTACAATTTTATATCCTGTGTAAATAACGATGAGTGCAAAAATGATCGCGACAGCACTGTCGAGCCAAACCAGTTTTGTAAAATACAACAGGATCAGGCCTGCAATAATGCCAAGGGTTGTCCATGTATCAGTTCGCTGGTGGCGGCCACTGGCAATCAGGGCAAGGGAATTATTTTTTATGCCGGTTCTCACGCATATTGTTCCAGTAATGAAGTTGATCAGCGCGGTTGCCGCCACGAGGATAATTCCATAATCCAGTTTATCAATCACGTGCGGATGAAAAAGATTGTCTGTTGCTTTGTAGATGATCAGCATGCCTGCTATCGTAATGAGTGTTCCTTCTCCCGCTGCCGAAAGAAATTCGACTTTACCATGCCCATATGGGTGATCCTGGTCTTTTGGTTTGGCAGAAACATAAAGGCTGTAAACACCTATCAAACCGGCCAGTACATTCACGATGCTTTCCAGTGCATCAGTTAAGATGGCAACAGATCCCGTAAGATACCAGGCCGCCATTTTGGTGATGAATAATATACCAGCTACTACCGTGGTTATTTTTTGCAGCCGTAAATTCTGAAGTGAGGGTTTCAAGTAGCCAAAGATAATGAGGACATGTCATAGTCGATAAACCTACTTAGAGAGTCCACGGTCCACGGTCCACTGTCCACAGCATAGATTTTTGTTTGGGAAAGTAGTCAATCTTTTGAGCAGAAAGATCTGCTGTGGACCATCGACCGTTGACTGTGGACTTCAAGAGCGCTTCACTATTCGGGGATCTAATCACTATTCCGTAAATTTGCCGGTGCGCAAAACTCTAACAATATTAGGGACCTCTTTGAAGCTTACGCTTCAGGAATTGAAAGTCAACAAGCTAAGAACGTCTCTTTCACTGATCGGTATTGCATTTGGAATTTTTTGCATTATTGGCGTACTCGCTACTGTAAATTCCCTGGAAAGAAATATTCAAAATGAACTCAAAAACCTGGGCACCAACACCATATACATTGATAAATGGGATTACAAGGGCGGACCCGATTACCCGTGGTGGAAATTTGTAAACAGGCCATCACCTAAATATGAAGAAATGGCTTTCATCAGGCAACGAAGCCAGCTGGCAAGCCACATTGCTTTGAATATTAATAACAGGGGCACAGTGGAATATGGTGATGCGGTATTACAATCGGTAATTTTTTATGGAGTTACTGAAGAGCAGAATGACATACAGCCTATCACAATACAATATGGAAGGTATATCTCTGCCAATGAATTTGAAGCCGGCAGTAATGTGGTAATGGTGGGATTTGACAATGCAGAAAGTTTATTCAGCGATGCAGAAAAAGCAGTGGGAAAAGAGATCACACTGAACAACCGGAAAGCAAGGGTAATAGGTGTTATCAAAAAAATAGGCCAGAATTTCATTGGCTGGAACTATGATAATTCAGTAATGATCCCCTTTCGTTTCAGCAAACAGCTTTTTGATATAAGGTATTCCAACCCATTCATTATGGTGATGGGCAAGCCGGGCACATCGTCTGATCAGTTGAAAGATGAATTAAAAGGAGTGATGAGATCGATCCGGAAGATAAGTCCAACAAAGGATGACGACTTCAGCCTGAATGATGTGAGCGGATTCAGTGAAGTGATCAGCAGCATTTTTGTAAGCATTAACCTGGGGGGATGGGCGATCGGTGCGCTCAGCCTCATAGTTGGAGCTTTTGGAATTGCAAATATTATGTTTGTCACTGTAAAGGAAAGAACAGCTGTGATAGGCCTTAAAAAAGCCATCGGGGCCCGAAGGTCAAGCATCATGCTGGAGTTTTTAATTGAGGCAGCCCTCATTTGTATCATGGGCGGACTGATCGGATTACTTCTCGTTTACATATTAACGTTAGTACTGAGCAGCCTGTTTCATTTCCCGGTGTACATTTCGGTTGGTATCCTGAGCCTGGCCATTTCCATTTGTATCACCATAGGAATTCTGGCGGGTATCATTCCTGCGTCTATTGCAGCCCGTCTTGACCCTGTAGTCGCCATTAGAAGCAAATAGCAATGTTAACCAATTAATGAATTCGCTGGTATATGATCACACCCGAAAATACAGGCCAAGTTTTACCTTTCTCTTCCATAAACGCAGAAGCAACAATTTTAGCCATCGAATCTTCATGCGATGATACAGCAGCCTCTGTTTGTTCCAATGGCACCATATTGAGCAATTGCATTGCCAGGCAAAGTGTGCACGAAAAATTCGGAGGTGTTGTACCGGAACTTGCTTCAAGGGCGCACCTGAGAAATATAGTACCGGTTGTTGAAAAAGCCATTCAACTGGCTGGATGCAGTCTTGATGACGTCGATGCTTTTGCCTTTACCCAATCGCCTGGCCTGATTGGATCCCTGCTGGTTGGAGCGCAGTTTGCAAAATCAATGGCGCTCGCTCTTGATAAACCGTTAATAGCAGTCCATCATATGCAGGCACATGTGATGGCAAACCTGATACCTCCTGACAGGCCTTCGTTTCCTTTTTTATGCTTAACTGTAAGTGGTGGCCATACACAAATTGTTTTGTGCGAAGATTACCTGAAGATGAGGGTGATCGGGCAAACCCTTGACGATGCTGCAGGTGAGGCATTTGATAAAAGTGCAAAACTGCTCGGTCTTCCTTACCCGGGCGGGCCCTTGATTGATCAGTATGCAAAAAATGGCAATCCAAAAAGGTTCAAATTCCCTGAACCCAGAATTGACGGACTGAACTTCAGTTTCAGTGGCTTAAAAACAGCCATTCTTTATTTTGTTCAGGATCAAAAAAAAATAAATGGAAATTTTATAGATGAGAACCTGGCTGATATCTGCGCATCGATCCAGGACAGAATTGTTACTATTTTATTGAATAAACTAAAAAGGGCCGCGGATCAAACCCGCATCAAAAATATTTGTATTGCAGGTGGCGTTAGTGCCAACAGCGGGTTGAGAAATTCATTTACCAAGATGGGAATGGTAAATGGCTGGGATACACATATACCACCCATGGAATATTGCACCGACAATGCCGCCATGATCGCGATTACAGCATATTATAAATTTTTAGCAGGAGATTTCTCCGGCCTTGATATCAGCCCTTCAGCAAGAGCTGTTTGGTAGAGTCACCGTGTGTTATTTTTATTACTACTTCACATAAAATTAATTGGGCAACAATTTTTTTCAATTCAAACAGTTTACGGTTTTCCAGGACAAATGCAGCATGAAAGTATGTACTGACGCCTGTGTATTCGGTGGCTGGTTAGCAAATAAAATGACCATTATTGGACGAGACAGTCAGAATTTTTTAGACATTGGAACGGGCACAGGCTTGTTGTCTCTGATGGTCGCGCAAAAATCATCTGTGGAAATTGATGCGATTGAAATTGAAGAAAATGCTTTCGTACAGGCCAGGGAAAATTTCAGAAGCTCACCGTGGAGTAAAGTTCTACATGCCATTCACGGAGATGTTACCACCTACCCTTTTAGAAAAAAGTATGATCTCATCATTTGCAATCCGCCATTTTATGAAAGTGATCTGCGGTCACCTGATGACAAAAAAAACCAGGCCAGGCACGACGAAAGTTTGCGATTGGATGAACTTGTCAATGTTGTAAGTAACCTTTTAAACAGTGATGGATA